>DATLVO010000170.1:0-2271 GCA_035577485.1 Verrucomicrobiia bacterium | reverse complement strand
CGGCGCGATCAACAACACGTACTACCGGCCCCCACGGGCCTACCCCGACCCGAACGATCCGACATACAAGCCCGTCGCGATCGACGGCGTGTTCGACGTGACGAACCTGCCGTCCTATCGCCTGGCGATCGACCTGGGCGACCTCGACGGCGCGCGGATCGTCCAGACGACGGGCCAGAGCGGCAACCCCTTCGACACGCACTACGGCGACCTGATCGACGAGTGGCTGCACGGCGACTCCGTGCCGCTGCCGTTCAGTCTCGCGGCGATCCACGACGCGTCCATCCAGGAGCTCCAGCTGGCCCCGAGGGCCGCCCCCTGACGTTCGTCCGCTACTGCTCGCTGACCGGCAGGGGGCCGTCGGGCACCTCGATGATCACGTGGCCGTTCTCGACGACGACCGGATAGATCTCGAGCGGCAGCTCGGCCGGCGGGTCGATCGGCTCGCCGTTCGTGAGGTCGAACCGCGAGAGGTGGAGGGCGCAGGTGAGCGTGCCGGCCGTCAGGAAGCCCTTGTCGAGCTCGAAGTACTCATGGCTGCAGACGCCCTGCGTCGCGGTGAACACGCCGCCCTGGTTGATGACGAGGACCTGGTCGGTGCCGTCGACGAAGACCATCTTCATCTCGCCGTCGGCGATCTCGTCGACCCCGATCAGGTCGATGCGCCTCACCGGGACAAGGCGAGTCGGTTCAGGCGGCGGCGCCGGAGGAGCCGGCTCCGGCCAGCGGGCCCGCGTCCCACTTCGCCTCGAGCAGCTCCCGCAGCCGATCCTGGGCCGAGGCGAGCGGGACCCGGGCGACGACCGGCTCGAGGAACCCAAGGACGATGAACTTGCGGGCTTCGTCGGGCGGGATGCCGCGGGATTCGAGGTAGAAGAGCTGCGTCTCGTCGATCGGGCCGACCGACGAGGAGTGGGCCGCGCGTCGGCAGTCGGGCTGGTCGATCTCGAGCGACGGGATCGCCACGGCCCGGGCCTTCTTCGAGAGATTCATCCCGAACTCGCCGAGGAAGCTGTCGGTGCCGACCGCGGTCGGCTCGATGATGATCAGGCCCTTCATGTACGACCGCGACGCGTCCATCAGGGCGCCCTTCGACAGCAGGTTGCCGGTCGTGTCGCGCCCGATGTGGCGGGTGAACGAGGTCAGGTCGAACAGCTGGTCCTCCGCCCCGAACACGATCTCGACCTGTTCGACCGAGCTGCGGTTGCCCGCGAGGCGGTTGTCGACCCGGCTGCGGACGAGCCGGCCACCGAGCTGGGCGAGAGCCCAGTGAAGGGTCGCGCCCTCGCCGATCTCGGCCTGGCGGTGCTGGAACGCGACCGTGCCCGAAGCGAGGTTCTGGATTGACGCGACGGCGAGCTCGGCCCCGGCGGCAAGATGGACCTCGAGTGTTCCGGTGAAGAGCGCTTGATCGCCACGGGCCGCCCTGGTCGCGCCGCGAACCAGCCCCGCACTGAGCTCCAGCTCGGCAATCGCCTCTTCCGGTGCGTCAGGGAGCGGCTCGAGTTCCTCGACGACTGAGGCGGACGCGCCCTCGCCCAGGTCCAGGATCGTCCGGGTCAACAGTGCCTGGCCACCGAGCCCGACCTGCCATCGGAGGAGGATCGGGTCCTTCAAGCGGACTCCGGCCGGAACGTGAACCACGACTCCCTGGTTCCACCCGGCACGGGTCATCTGCGCGAGCTTGTCGTCCAGCGGCAGGGAGCGTTCGTCGCCAAGCAGGCGCTGGGCGAGGGCTTCGTCTCGCGCATTCAACCCATCGAGCGTGTCGAGGATCACGCCGGCGCGTCGCGCCTCGGCCGAGAGATCGTGGGCCGACAGGGCGTGCTCGTTGAACAGAGCCCAACCCGATGTCTCCACGGGAACGTCGACGCCGCCTGAATCTGGCGCGCTCCCGGACGGCGTCCACGGTCGGACGGCGGTCAGGTCGGCCGTTCGCAGGTCGACGTACGTCGTGTAGAGCTGGTTGGTCTCGACGGGGAGCGCCTGGTATCGCGCGAACGCGGCCCGACGATCGGCGGTCAGCCAGTCGGGCTCGGTGCTCGCGTGCGCCCCGACCGTGGCTTCGTCGAGGATGAAGCTCAGCTCGGACGGGACGCGTCGACCCGTGCGGGTGGGGCGAGGAGCCGGTGCGGCCGCCGGCTCGGCGGTCGCGTCCGTCACCCGAGCGACCCCTCCATCTCGAGCTTCACGAGCCGGTTGAACTCGATCGCGTACTCCATCGGGAGCTCCTTCGTGAAGACCTCGAGGAACCCCTGGACGATCAGGTTC
>DATLVO010000169.1:0-4478 GCA_035577485.1 Verrucomicrobiia bacterium | reverse complement strand
GGCGACCGGCGCGCCGACGCGCGTCTCGATCGGGCGCACGACCTCGACGATCCGTTCGCGTTCGGCGATGAGCGCGTGCACCACGTCGCCGGCACGGACCTTTGTCGAGGGCTTTGCTGGGGTGCCGTTCACGCGGACGTGCCCGCCATCGCACAGCTGGGTCGCCATGGCCCGGGTCTTTACCAGGCGCACGGCGCAAAGCCACCGATCAATTCGTGTGTCGTCGGGCATCGTCGGCAATCATCATCGTCGCTTACCCGGCTCCGCCCCGACGGCCACATCGCTTGGCTCGGCGACGACCCGGACGAGCTGGATCATCCCCTCCCCTGGCGCGCCGCCGGGGATGGGCATCCCCTGCCGCGCGATTTGGTGACAACAACCGATGCTCATGTCCGCGATGAACTGCTCGCTGTAAAGGTGCACGCCCCCTCCCCCACTCGACCGATCGGCCGGTCGACTCGCCGTTGACCATAGCTTTTCAGCAAACGTCGGAAGCGAGACGACGCCGATCGACGGCCGAGTATCGTGGTGGTGGATCTCATTCAGCAAGGGCCGACGAGACTCCGTCCGAAGGCCGCCTGACCGCACTCAGGCCGCCTGCGGACCGGTGAGCTGGGAGGGACGCGGTGCTGGCGTGGCTGAAGAAGAACGGGTGGAACGTACTTCGCACCGGCACGTTCTGGTGGCTCATCACTCTGATCCTGTGGTTCATCTACCTCTGGATCACGGACAACCCCCACATCGCACTCAAAGACTTCGTCCTTCAATGGCCGGACCGGTGGTGGGCCTTCTGGTTCGCCGCTTTCGTGCTGTCGATCGTCACGTTCAGCCTCCACTCTTTCAGCCTCCGTGTGGCCGACGCGGCGACGAAGGCCGGCCCTCGACGCGGCCTGTTCTACCTCTTCGTGGGTGCAGACGGACGAGTCTCCACGACGAAGCTGCAGGTCGTCCTGTGGACGTACGCCATTGCGTTCGTCTTCGTGGCGGTGTCCCTGCGTGGCGACGCCCAGACGCTCCCGACGGCCCTCGAACCTCAGTACCTCCTGCTGCTCGGGATCCCGATCGTCGGGGCGGCCGGGGCGTCGGTGATCGCGACCCAGAAACTCGAAGGGGGCCAGATCGCCAAACTGCCTGTCGAGGACACAGCAGCGCCCTCGAATGACGCACCGGGGCCGCTTGCCGGACTCGGTCAGGTGATCTCGGACGACCAGGGACGGGGCGACGTCGGCGATTTCCAGTACTTCATCTTCAACATCGTGGGCCTCGTGTACTTCTTCGTAACGCTCGTCGCCGACCCGAAGACGATTCTGCCCGTCTTGCCCGACACCCTGGTCGCGCTGACGGGAGCCTCCGCCCTCGCCTACCTCACGAAGAAGGGCGTCGCCAGTGACACGCCCCTCTTGAACTCCGTCACGCCCACGCGCGTTGCGCCCGGTGAGGAGATCCAGCTCAGCGGTCAGCACTTCACGACGACCCCTGCCGGCGCGCCTGCGACGGACAACGGGCCGACCGTCCTCGTCGACGGGCGCCCGGCAGACGTGAAGGCGTCCGGGCCCGCTTTCATCAGGGCGAACGTCCCGAATGACGTGCCCGAGGGAGTCGTGAAGGTTCGCGTACACACGCCCAGCGGACTCGAGTCGGAAGAACGGGACCTGACCATTCAGACACCCGTGCCATTGGTCCTGAGCTTCTACCCAAGCCGGCTGAAGAAGGGTGAGGTGGCGACGATCACGATCCAGGGGCGTGGATTCCTGGGTCCTGCCACTTCGGGGCTCCCGACAGTTTCTCTCGGCGGCATTGATCTCGCTGTCGCCGCGAATCCGTCCGACACCCTGCTGACGGCATCCATCAGCGCGGCCCAGAGCCAAGGGCTCGAATCCGGTGAGCAGGAGCTCGTCATTCGTAACGGCCTGGGCAGCCCTGCCTCGAGCGCGGACCGGGTGACCGTCCTGGACCCGTAACTTTCGACAGGAACCTCGACGACTACCACGGTGATCCCATCGATGAGGCCACTCCGTTCGACGGGGTGGCCTCTTTGGTTCTCGGCCCTGCAGCAGCGCGAGTCGCCGTCGGGGGCTCAGTGCAGGACGATGACCTCATCGAAATCGACCCGGCCGTCGCCCCGCGGCTGGATGTGGACGTCTTGAGTCCCCAACCCGCCGAAGTCCTGGACCGCAACGACCTGGCGCGGCTGCCACGAGCTCGCGGACAGATCGACGGTCTCGCTCTGGAACCCGAATCGCACGGTCGCGTGACCACCGGACGGTTCGAGGGGCATGACGACGCCGATCTCGGCGGCATCGATCGAGAGCTGCGCATCTGCCTGCGGGTCGCTGGTCCAGGTCGTGGTGCCGTCGAGGGCGCCCTTGGTCGAGCCCGTCTGCCACGGGGGATCGAAGGCGGAGTACTGGACGGCGGCGTCCGTGTCCTGGATCGCATCGAGCTGGGCCGTCTCACCGGCGACCCAGGCCGACTTCACGCCGAACGCGTCCGTGGCCTGCACGCGGAACTGGTACCGGTGGCCGGGGAGCTCGCGGACCGTCGCGAAGGCCTTGGAGCCCGATGCCACGCCCTTGAACGAGCCACCGTCGGTTGCGACCTGGAGCGCATAGGAGACGGATCCATTTCCCATCTCGACGGCCCCGTACTGGATCGTCAGTGCAATCGCGCCATTCGCGGAGACGGGCTCCTTCGCGAGGTCGACGACGGGCGGCAGCTCGGCCGGCGGGGCGAGCTTGGGCGAGCCGGTGAAGTAGTACCGAACGATCGGCACCGCGTTGTATGCCCCGGTCAGGTCGAACGCGACGTGACCGCCGGGACCGTACGTCACGGCGATGTCCGGTTCGTTCTCGATGACCGCATGCGTGTACGCCAGCTTCATGCCCGTCGGGACCGCGCCCATGTCCACGGTCGTCGGACCGGGCTGGAGGTCGAAGAAGGTGAACGGGAGCGAGCCGTACCGACAGATCAGCGTGCTCGGATCGCAGGTGCCACCGGCGTCCTCCGTCGCATCGGCGAGATGCCGGTCGTAGCCCGCGGGGCCCTGGACCCGGACGTCCCACGGGAACATCCCGGCGTAGTCGGTCGAAGTGAACCCGAGCGATCCAGGAAAGTCCTGGCCGGGAATGCTGATCGCGCCGCAGTTCTTGTCGATCATCCTGTCGGTCGCCGGAAAGCTCATGCCCGTCGGGCAGAGCCACGCGAGCGCGTCCAGGTAGATCGTCGGCACGACGATGGCCAGCTGGCCCCGAATCGCCCCATCCGGATACGAGTCGCTGTCGACCTGGACGTAGTAGTCGGCGGGATTGGCGACCAGGTCGTCGATCGTCGCCTGAGGCACGTCTTGGGTGCATTGGTATTCGCCGATGTACGCCGACAGGTCGACGACGAGCGGTCCCGTCGCACCAGCGGCAGCGTGGTAGATCCCGACCGATGTCGCGTCGGATGGGCCATTCAGGCCGGGGCAGAGCTCGCCTGGCGTGTCGCTCTCGGAGAGATAGCCCTGGCCGTCCTCGACGGAGGGGTCCCCCGGTCCGGGGACGACGTTGTTCGAAGAGAGGTCATACGTCCAGCTCGGCGGTGGCGGGGTGTCCGCGCGAGCGGTCCGCGCGCCCACCCCTCCGACCGTGGCTGCGCTCGCACAGAGGAGCGCGACGAAGAGCGCGACACGGGGTCGCGCGAACCGACCGACCATCCCTGGACCCTCCCATTCGGTCGCGAGCTCCGGCGCATTCAGCATGCGCCCTCGTTTCGCTGGTGAAGCCGTCGATCGGCCTCCCGGTCAGTTCTTCGTGACGACCACGTGCTCGATCAGCGCATCCGTCAGGGAAGCCGGCGATGCGTCGACCGAGCCCTTGCCGGCGGCGGTCCTGAAGCTGTAGGTCTGCGTGCCCGGGCTGAACGTGCCGTCGCCGTTATCGATCAGGACCGCATCGGTCGAGGTGTCGAGAGCGCTCGTCGACTTCAGGGCCATGGTGAAGGTGTGATGTTCGTGCTTCGCCTCGACGATCACGCCCGTGCACGCGTCGAATCGATTGCGAACGCCGCTCATGGAGATCGACAGCTTGGCGGCGGACAGATCGGGTCGAATCGATGCGTCGACGATGCGTGTCGTCGTGGGGTCGAATTCGAAGAACTCCGTGCCGGTGTAGTCATCGGTCGGATCATCCGGAGTGCCCGCGTCGCACAGCCTGTCTGCGCCCGATCCGGCGAAATAGAACGAGACGTTCTGGACGCCGTGCAGCCGATCGTCCTGGAACGAGGCAAACCCGCTCAAGGTCTGCCCACGTTCGACGAACGAGAACCCGCCGCCAATCGCGTAGACGTTGGCCGGCTGGGTGGCCGTGTCCGCCATGGCCGGCGCTGCAAGGGCCGCCAGCAACACGGCGGCGCCACAGAGGGCAATCAGACCGGAACGCTTCATCGAATCCCTCCCAATCTCGATCGCGCAGGTCGAAGGCCCGAAGCATATCCACGCC
>DATLVO010000168.1:0-2765 GCA_035577485.1 Verrucomicrobiia bacterium | reverse complement strand
AACCTCGGGCCCCGGAACAAGATCGCGATGGCGGAGCTGCGGGAGCTGCTCGAGGGGCTCGGGTTCGATGACGTCCGGACGCACATCCTGAGCGGCAACGCGATCTTCACCTCGACGCGCCGCAGTGCGGCCCGGCTCGAGGCGGAGATCGAGCGGGCGATCGAGCGACGCTTCGGCTTCGACGTCGCCGTGCTCGTCCGGACCCGCGAGGAGCTGGCGGCAGTGGTCGAGGCGAACCCGTTCCCGCTCGCGAAGCACGACCCGTCCCGGTGCTTCGCGCTCTTCCTCAGCGAGAACCCGGACCGGGAGCGGATCGATCGCATCGATCCCGTCGCGTGTCAGCCGGACGAGTTCCGCCTCGGCGACCGGGTGATCTACACGTGGCTCCCGAACCGCTTCCAGGGCTCGAAGGTCTTTGCGCTCCTCTCGGACAAGCGGCTCGGGGTCACCGCGACCAACCGCAGCTGGAACACGACGACGAAGCTCCTCGAGCTGGCCGGCGGCTGAGCGAGACGCCCGCCACCGAGCGGAGGCGCTCGCGGCGCGCGTGCCGTACCCTTCCCGGTCTCGCCCCGGCTCCCGCGCGACGCGGGAGCGACGCCCGGAAGGAACCCATGCTCGGAACCCGATCCCGAACTGCGCGCCTCGGCGCGGGAGCACTCGTGGCGCTCCTGATCGTCGCGGGCTGTGCGAACAGCACGAGCCCGACCGGCAGCCCGGAGCCGTCCTCGACGAGTGCTCGGCCGTCGACCCCGCCGCCGCCGCTCGCCAGCCCGACACCGCGTGCGGTGGCCGCGTTGAAGATCGGCGATCCCTACGTCCTCGTCGACAACCCGAAGAACCGGTCGCTGACCGAGGCGTTCTCGTTCAGGTTCGATGCCGACGGCAGACAGGTCGAATCCTCGATGAGCGGGCGGGAGATCCGCCAGGACGGCAAGCTCGTCGGGCTCGTCCTGCTCCTCGAGTTCGGGGACCTGAAGATGACGCCGGCGATCTTCGACGCGGCCGCGCACGGCGCGGCGGACAGCGCGAAGGGCCAGATCGCGTTCTCGACGATCCTCGGCAAGCGGGTCGCGTTCGTGACGACGACCGACGCGACGTTCGGCCTGGTCAGCCACGGGGACACGATCGTGATGGTCGGCGGCCCGACCGGCACCGACGCGAAGGCCCTCCTGACCTCGGTCATCCAGGCCAACGCGTAACGGTCACTCGCCGAGGGCGACCACCGTCTCACCGCCGAACGCGAGCGGCTCGCCGACCTGGTAGGCGTCGGCGATCGCATTCCAGGCCTCGAACCCGGGATGGTGGTCATGAACGTGGTGGCCCTCGCCGGACGTGAAGGTCACCGCGATCAGGTACTGGATCGCGCCGTCGACCGGTCGCGACGAGATGTCGAGCCGGTTCAGCGTCGCCCGGGCGAGGAGCCCGCGCGACCGCAGGTCCTCCCAGACCGGGAGCTCGTGCTCGCGGAACCCGGCCTCGAATGCCTCGACGTGATCCTTGCCGACGTTGAGGACGACGGCCACCGTCTCCATTCGATCGACCTCCGGTTGTTCATGCATTCCCGTGCCGGGACGTGGCCCGGGCCATCCATCGTGCGCGCTCCGTCCAGCCGTCGTCGGCAGGATTTGGCCGACCGCGCGACGATAGGTCGATGGCCGGCCTGATCCGAGCGCGACCGATCGCTCGACTCGCGCTCGTCGCATCCCTCGTGACGCTGGCCGTCGGCGCCTCGGCGGCCATGCCGGTGGCGTCGGCGAGCGCGCTTTCGCGCTGGACCGGCGGGATCGACCTCTATCGGACCGGCGTCTTCACGACCCAGCAGACGTGGCTCTGGTGCACGGCGGCCGACGTCCAGATCATCCGGAACATCGTCGACCGCCAGTCGGATCACAGCCGGTCGAGCCAGCAGCGCTACTTCGACTACATGCGCGCCCACAACCGGTACGACATCCCGCTCAAGGACGGCGTCGACCCCGGAGGCTGGACGGCCGGCCTCCGGCACTTCGTGGACGGCCGCTACCGACTCGTCGCGAGCCGGAGCTTCGATTCGGCGCTCCGATCGGCCGTCACGAACCTGCGGAAGACGAACCTGCCGGTCGCGATCACGGTGTCGCACGGCAATCATGCCTGGGTCCTGACCGGGTTCACCGCGACGGCCGACCCGGCGGTGACGAGCCGGTTCACGGTTACGAGCGTGCGCGTCGTCGGGCCACTGTGGGGGCTGCAGAGCCGGTCGTACGGCTACGACATGCGACCCGACACGAAGCTCACGCCGAGCCAGCTGCGTGGCTTCTTCACGCCCTGGCACTACACGTCGGTGCCGATGGCCTGGGAGAACCGCTGGGTCTCGATCCAGCCCGTCCCCACCACGACGTCGGTATCGAAGGCCGTGAAGCCGCCGGCGCCGAGCCTTCCCCCGCCGGGCGGCGCGGCAGCCGCGAGCGCCGGCCCGTCGGCCGCGCCGGCGAGTCCTCCTGCTGCGGCGAGCCCGGGTGACGTCGCGATGCTCGCGGAGCCGCCGGCGAGCGATCCCGGCCCGAACGGCGCGACGGCCGCGGACGGGCGGACCGACGACGGCTCCGCCGCGTTCGCCGCGAGCGCGGGCTCCGTCGCCGCGCTGCTCGGTCTCGCGATGCTCGGAGTGCTCCTCGTGCGGGCCCGATCGGCGATCCTGCGACGGAGCTCACGGTGAGCGCGACGGAGTGGCTGACGGGCGACAACCCGGTCTGGGCCTCGAAGCCCGACGATTGACCGCCCGGGAT
>DATLVO010000167.1:0-2426 GCA_035577485.1 Verrucomicrobiia bacterium | reverse complement strand
GCCGGCGACGTGGGCCCGAACCTGGCCCTCGAGCTCGCGGATCGCCTCGCCGCCGGTGCCCGAGACGGCCTGGTAGGTGTCGACGATGACGCGCTCGAGGCCGACCGCGTCTCGGAGGGCCATCAGCACCGGGACGAGCTGCATCGTCGAGCAGTTGGGGTTGGCGATGATCCCGACGTGGCCCTGGAGGTCGTCCGGGTTCACCTGGCTGACGACGAGCGGGATGTTGGCGTCCATCCGCCACGCGCTCGAGTTGTCGATCACCGTCGCTCCACGCGCCGCCGCCTGCGGCGCGAGCTCGCGGGAGGCGTCGCCACCGGCCGAGAACAGGGCGATGTCGACCCCCTCGAACGCCTCGGCGCTGGCGAGCCGGATCTCGTGCGTCTGGCCCTCGATCGACACGGACCGGCCGGCCGACCGCTCGGAGGCGAGGAGGCGCAGCTCGCCGACGGGAAACTCCCGTTCGAGAAGAACCTGGATCATCGTCCGCCCGACGACGCCGGTGGCGCCGACGACCGCGACGGTGAAGGAAGGGCGTGTCATGTCGGGCATGGCTCCGCTGTCACGGTCACTGGCAGGGCACGGCGGGAGTATAGCAGCGGGGTCGGCCGCAGCGACCCAGGAGAGCCTCATGCGCCCGATGCGGCAACCGACGGCTGACGAACGCTCCACTCCCTGACTGGCGCGCCCGACGCACGAATTGGCCCACGAACGGGCGATTCCGCGGGATTCGAAACATTCGCGCGGCTCTCCTTCGCCAGTTGCCGCGTCGGATGCAGGACGAAACGGGGAGTCACCGGCGGAGCTCCAGGGCCGGGCCGCGGCCGGCGGCCGAGGTCGGCGACCGTTCTCCCATACGCTCGCCGCGATGCCCCTGGGACGGCGACGCCATGTCCGCGCGTCGTCGTTTGGCAGATACGCACGGCGCACTGGTCGGATCGGACACGTTTCGCCCCTCGTCGGGCCCCACCGCCCCTGCGAAACTCGATCGCGGGTTAACGCGCTCCATGCAGTCGGATGGCGTGGGACGGCGCGTCCGCTCCGGAATCGAAGAGCCGCCGGCGGAGCCGGCGGCTCGGATCTGCGAACGATGGTGGATCAGCTGCCGACCGGCTCCTTGGCGAGATGCCGCTGCATCGCCGCCTTTCGGGACAGGTTGACCCGGCCCTGGCGGTCGATCTCCATCACGACGACCATCACCTCGTCGCCGACGGACACGACGTCCTCGACGGTCGGCACGTGGTAGTCGGCGAGCTCGCCGATCCGGACGAGGCCTTCCTTGCCCGGGAGGATCTCGACGAACGCGCCGAAGCCCATGATCCGGGTGACCTTGCCGAGATACAGCGCGCCGACCTCGACCTCGCGCGTCAGGCTCTCGATCCACTGGATCGCCTTCCGGGCGTTCTCGCCGGAGACGGCCGCGATCTCGACGGTGCCGTCGTCCTCGACGTTGATCTCGGTCTGGGTCTCTTCCTGGATCTTGCGGATCATCGAGCCGCCCTTGCCGATGATCTCCCGGATCTTCTCCGGGTTGATCTTGATCGTGGTGATGCGCGGCGCGAAGTCGCTCATCTGGCCACGGGCTTCGGGCATGACCTCGGTCATCTTGTCCAGGATCTCGAGGCGGGCCGCGAGGGCCTGCTTCAGGCCGTCGCGGATGATCGCCTCGTTGATGCCCCGGACCTTGATGTCCATCTGGAGGGCGGTGATGCCGTCGCGGGTCCCGGTGACCTTGAAGTCCATGTCACCGACCGAGTCCTCCTTGCCGAGGATGTCCGTCAGGACGACGAACCGGCCGTCGGGCTCGCTGATCAGGCCCATCGCGGCGCCGGCGACCGGCGCCGTGATCGGCACGCCCGCGTCCATCAGGGCGAGGGTCGAGCCGCACGTCGAGGCCATCGAGGTCGAGCCGTTCGAGGACATGCACTCCGACACGAGCCGGATGACGTACGGGAAGTCCTCGTGGTTCGGCAGGACCGGCACGAGCGCACGCTCGGCGAGGTTGCCGTGGCCGATGTCACGCCGGCTGGGGCCACGCATCGGCTTGTTCTCGCCGGTCGAATAGGGCGGGAAGTTGTAGTGGTGGATGTACCGCTTCTCGGTCTTCGGGCTGATCGTGTCGATCCGCTGGACGTCCGAGGACGAGCCGAGCGTCGCGATCGTCAGCACCTGGGTCTCGCCTCGGGTGAAGAGCCCTGAGCCGTGGGCCCTCGGCAGGATCCCGACCTCGACCGAGATCTGGCGGAGCTCCGTCAGGCCGCGGCCGTCCATCCGGATGCCCTCGTCGAGGGCCAGCTCGCGACAGGTCTTCTTGTAGATCAGGTTGTAGAGGGCCTTGCTGACCCGTGCCTCGCGTCGCGCGGCCTCGAGCAGCCCCATGGCATCGCCGCCGCCGCGCTGGGCGCGAACGGAGGTTGCGATCCCCT
>DATLVO010000166.1:0-5952 GCA_035577485.1 Verrucomicrobiia bacterium | reverse complement strand
ACGCGGCGCTGCACCGGCAGTCTGCCGCCGTCCCTCCACCGCCTGCTGCGAATCCAACGAATCCTCCAGCGCCCTCGGCAACCCCGGCACCTGCCACAAATCCCCCGACACCGACCCCGGCAACGACGACGCCGGCCGGCGATGCCCCCACTCGTCGCGGCGCGTCGTCGACCGGCAGGGCATCGCGATCCAAGGCGCCGCGCACCGGCGCGACACGCTCGACCGCGGCGGCCGCCGATGCCGGCGGCGTCGCGTTCGTCGAGCCCCTGACGATCCCGATCCAGAAGGCGACCGACCTCGGCAGCGTCCAGGTGCTGAAGCACGGCAACCTGTACCTGCTGACCGATCCCTTCGGCGACATCCATCCGGACTCCCGCGGGCTCGGCCTGTACGCCTCCGACACGCGACTGCTCTCGTGCTGCTCGCTGCGGGTCGGCGGGGAGCGGCCCGTCCTGCTCCAGGGCTCGATGGGCGCCAACTACCGCGGCTCGATCCAGCTCACGAACCCGAGCGCCGACCGCAACCAGGACGCGAAGGTCCACCCGCTCGACGAGCTCATCGGCCGGACGATCGGGATCTCGCGGGACCGCCTGATCGGCGCCGACGGGATGGAGGAGCGGGTCCGGATCGTCAACCACGCGGAGCAGGAGATGACGTTCATCGTCGAGCTCGAGCTGGGCGCCGACTGTGCCGACATCTTCGAGGTGCGCGGCTACCCCCGACCCGAACGCGGCACCCTCCTTCCGATCGCGATCACCCCGACCCGCTCGACGTTCCGCTACGACGGCCTCGACCACCGCCGTCGTTCGACGTTCGTGGCCTTCTCCGACGCGGCCGACGCCTACGGAGCCATCGACAAGCGGTCCGACGACGAGATGGTCGCGGGCGGCTCGGTCCGCTTCCGCTGGGAGGTTCGGCTCGCCTCGGGCGCCCGGAAGGACCTCCACTGGACCGTCTGGGGTACCACCACGCCGCTCGCCGGCGCCGAAGACCAGGGCATCTTCCACGACGCCAGGCCGCCCGCCGACGACGACAGCGACAAGGACGGCCGGGCGCCCGAGACGCTCTTTCCGGAGCCGCCCCGGATCAGCGCCGACGAGGGCGCCTCGGCCTACCACGCCTGGGGCCGCGGCACGACCTCGATCCAGACCGACCACGAGCTGTTCAACCTGACGCTCAATCGATCGCTGGCCGACCTCCGCCTCCTGATCAACGACGGACCGGGGCCGGACCAGCGGTACGTGGCGGCCGGCGTGCCCTGGTTCTCGACGCTCTTCGGCCGGGACTCGCTGATCGCGTCGTTCCAGGCGCTCGCCTTCCGGCCGCAGATCGCGATCGAGACGCTGTCGGTGCTGGCGGCGTACCAGGCGACCGAGGACGATCCGTGGCGCGATGCCGAGCCCGGCAAGATCCTCCACGAGCTCCGGCTCGGCGAGATGGCGCTGGACGGGGAGCTGCCGCACACGCCGTACTACGGCTCGGTCGACTCGACCCCGCTCTGGCTGATCCTCTTCGGGGCGACGTACGACTGGACCGGCGATCGGGCGTTCGTCGACAAGCTCTGGCCGCATGCCCTGGCGGCGATCGACTGGATCGATCGGTACGGCGACCGGGACGGGGACGGCTTCGTCGAGTACGAGCGGCGCTCGGAGCGCGGGCTGCTCAACCAAGGGTGGAAGGACTCGAGCGACGCGATCCGCGACCGGACCGGCCGCGGCCCGACGATGCCGGTCGCGCTGGCCGAGGTCCAGGGCTACGTCTACGACGCGAAGCGACGGATGGCCGCCCTGGCGACCGTTCGCGGCGAGGACGACCTGGCGAAGCGCCTGCTGGCCGAGTCCGAGGCTCTCCGGACCCGCTTCGAAGAGGCCTTCTGGGTGGAGGACCAGCGGTACTACGCGATGGCCCTGGACGGCGAGAAGCGCCATCTCGACGCCATCGGGTCGAACGCCGGGCAGTGCCTCTGGACCGGGATCGTCGATCCGGGCCGTGCCCGTGACGTCGCCGACCGGCTGATGGGCCCCGGGATGTTCTCCGGCTGGGGCATCCGGACGTATGCCCAGGACCAGCCCGGCTACAACCCGATCGGCTACCACACGGGCTCCGTGTGGCCGCACGACACCTCGCTGATCGCCGCCGGCCTGAAGCGCTACGGGTTCGACGAGGAGTCGAACCGCCTCGTGGGGCACGTCTTCCAGGCGGCCCAGCACTTCGAGGATTACCGGCTCCCGGAGCTGTTCTGCGGCTTCGACCGGGACCAGTCGTCGCTTCCCGTGCCGTACCCGGTCGCCTGCTCGCCGCAGGCCTGGGCGGCAGGAGCGTCGTTCCTCTTCCTCGAGACGATGCTCGGGCTGCGGGCCCACGCCGGCCAGGGCGAGCTGGAGCTGCGCCACCCGAACCTGCCGGACTGGATCGGGCGGGTCACGCTCAACAACCTCCGGATCGGCGATGCGTCGGTCGACCTCCTGTTCCACCGCTGGCGCGGCACGACGAGCGCCGAGGTCCTCCGCAAGGTCGGCGACCTGTCCGTGACGATCCGGCTCTGACGACCGCACCGACCGTGCCCACGATCGGGGAGCTATTGGTCTCGGCCGCGACGCGCCTTCGCGAGTCGGGCTCGGAGACCGCGCGGCTGGACGCCGAGCTGCTCCTCGGCTACGCGATCGGCGCGGACCGGACCGCGGTCGTCGCCCATCGCGACGCCCCGGTCGGAGCCGATGCGGCTGCCCGGTTCGGGGAGGCGCTCCGGCGCCGCGAGGCCGGCGAGCCCGTCGCCTACATCCGCGGCATCAAAGAGTTCCACGGGCTGGCCTTTGCCGTCGATCCGCGGGCCCTGATCCCGCGACCCGAAACCGAGGCGCTCGTGGACGCCGCGCTCGCCGAGGTCATGGCCCGACTGGGGCGGCGCGTTGGCGACGCGGAGCCCGTCCGGATCGCCGACGTCGGGACGGGCAGCGGGGCGATCGCCGTCGCGATCGCCGTGGCCCTGCGCGGACGCCGGGTCCAGCTGGGGCGCGACGTCACGATCCTCGCGACGGATCGCTCGGCGGACGCCCTCGATCTGGCGCGCGAGAACGCGGTCGGCCACGCGGCCGCGGACGGGATGCGCTTCGTCGACGCCGATCTCCTGCCGCCCGTCCTGCCCGACGACGGCGCTCGTCTCGACATCCTGCTGGCGAACCTGCCGTATGTCCGCTCCGACGCGATCGCGGGACTGGCGATCGCCGCATCGTTCGAGCCGCGCGACGCCCTCGACGGGGGGGCCGACGGGCTCGACCCGATCCGAGCCCTGCTGGCGCGTCTGCCCGACGTCCTCGCCGCGGAGGGCGTCGCGCTTCTCGAGATCGGGGCCGACCAGGGGGAGGTCGCACCGGCGGCCGTCGCGGACCACCTGCCCGGCTGGCGAGCGTCGGTGGCCCCGGACCTGGCCGGGCTGCCGCGGGTCCTCCGCGTCGAGCGACCGCGCTCGTGACGGGCCGTTCGAGTCGCCGTCGGGGGCCAGCGGCGGCGCCCTCCGGCACGGGCCGGCCCACGCCGGCGCTGCCGATCCGGCTCGTCGCGCTCGACATCGACGGGACGTTGATCGGCGAGGATCTCCTGCTCCGGGATCGGACCCTGGCCGCCGTCCGGGAGGCCCGCGAGCGCGGGGTGTCGGTATCGCTCGTGACCGGGCGGATGTCGACGAGCGCCCTCGTCTTCGCGCGCCAGCTGGGCCTCACCGATCCGATCGTCGCGTACCAGGGCGCCCTGATCCGGGCGCTGCGACCCCCGGGCGACGATCGGCTGGGCCGGTTGCTCCATCACGAGCCCCTCGCGGCCGACGTCGCCCGCGACGTCGTGACGTGGTCACGGAGCGTGGGCCTCGAGCCGCACGTGAACCATCTCGAACGCTTCGTGATCCAGGCGGACGACCCCCGTGCCGAAGACTACTCGTCGTTCCTCGGCTCGCGGGCCGAGGTCGTACCGGATCTCCACGCCTGGCTCCGCCGCCCGGTCTCGAAGCTCCTGGCGGTCGCCGTCGACCCGATCGACGACACGGGGCTCGCCGGGATCCGCCGCCGGTTCGCCGGTCGGGCGACGGTCACGATCAGCCATCCCCGCTTCCTCGAGTTCCTCGCCCCCGCCGTCTCGAAGGCCGCGGGCGTCCGACGCCTGGCCCGTCGGGCGGGCGTACCGATGGCAAACGTCCTCGCGATCGGCGACCAGTACAACGACCTCGAGATGCTGGCCGCCGTCGGGCATGGCGCGGCGATGCCGTCAGCGCCGGCGCCGGTCCGGGCGGCCGCGCGCTACATCGCCCCGCCGGTCGCGGACGAGGGCGCGGCCCAGCTGATCGAGCGCCTGGTGCTTGCCTCGCCGGCGTCGGCCGCGCGGGATGCCGCCGCGCTGGACGCGGAGCACACGGCGCTCTCGGCACGTGCCCGAGTTGCGCCGGGTGCGGCAAACGACGAAGCAGTGTCCCGTTCTGGGCGCACGGAGCGAACTCGAACGCGGATCGGCGCACGCCGCGCATGAAACGGCGCAGGAACCCGCGCCGACCAGACCACGGGCGACGTTCGACCGTCGTTTGCCGCAGCGGACGCAAGAGATGCTCGGCATGACGGCCCGGATCGTCCCGGACGACGACGCGGGTCGTGCGGCGGCGATCGAGGCGCTCCGCGCGGGCGCGATCGTCGCCCTGCCGACGGACACCGTGTACGGGATCGCCGTTGCCATGGACGCGCCTGGCGGGATTGAGCGACTGTTCGCCGCGAAGCGGCGGGCGCCCGAGAAGGGGATCGTGCTGCTCCTCGCCGACGCGGCCCAGGCCCGGGAGATCGGGCATTGGCCGCCGGCCGCGGCCGCGCTCGCGGATGCCTTCTGGCCGGGCGGCCTGACGCTGGTGGTCCCGCGGCGACCGGACGTCGCCCTCCCCGAGGCGCTGACCGGCGGCGCGGCGACGATCGGGCTGCGCGTCCCCGACCACCCCGCGCCGCGGGCGCTGGCGGCGGCCGTCGGGCCGCTGCCGACGACGTCCGCGAACATCTCGGGTTTGCCCGAAGCCGGCGACGCAGCGGCGATCCTCGACCAGCTGGGCGACGAGGTCGGGCTGATCCTCGACGGCGGAACGGCCCACGGCGGCCCGTCCTCGACCGTGGTCGACTGCAGCGTGGATCCGCCAAGGCTCCTTCGCCCGGGCGCCGTCGCGATCACGGATGTCGAAGCCGTCCTCGGCCGCGCCATCGAGACCGCCGTCTGATGCCTCAGAGACCCTTGCGGTTCGCAGACGTTGAAGCGGCGGTCGCCACCCTGATCGGTCTGCCACTCCAGGACACCCAACCGAGGCGGGCAGCCGATATGGCGATGTTCAACTTCGGGCCACTGCGTGAATGGGTCGACAAGTACGGTCGGCCGCGAAAGAGCGGCGACGTCTGGCTCCATGTCCAGGCGTCGTGGCGGATCATCGTCGGCGTTCGGATCGTCGTTGGATCCGGAGATTACTGGGATCCGCCGAGTGGTGTCGATCCCAACGACTTCGATCCACGCGAAGCGCGAGTCAATCGGCAAGACGAGCTCGTCGCCGCGTTCCACGTCGATCGGAGCGCGCCGCGATCCGTCGCGAGTGTCGAGACTCACCCAACCGGCGACCTGCGGATCACGTTCGACGATGCATCGAGACTTGAGATTCAGCCGGACTCGATCGGGCCAAGGGACGAGTATTGGCGTCTGTTCCTGAAGGGTGGCCCGCATCTCGTCGTCGGGACGCTAGGAGCCGAGGAGCAAGGCGACTGACCCCCGCCGGGTTGCCACGGCCGCGCCAGCTCTCCCTGGCGTGGGAAGATAGCCGCGACGAACCCCCTGGACGCGGCCGTCGGTCAACGTGTCCAGGTCGCGGTCCGTCGGCAGCCGGGCGACGGCCCGGCGCGGGCAGAGGAGGCGCGCGATGGGGATCACGGAGCAGGTCCGCCTCGG
>DATLVO010000165.1:0-5773 GCA_035577485.1 Verrucomicrobiia bacterium | reverse complement strand
GGATGGCTCGGGCGTAGCATTCGGTCGCGATGACGAGCACGATGCCGCTCGACACCCGGCAGGCCCGGATCGCCCGCCGCCTGCTCCAGACGGACGGTCCGACGAGCGTCGCGGATCTCGCCGCCGAGTTGAAGCTGACCGCCCGGATGGTCCGCTACAACCTCGACCCCGTCGAAAGCCTCCTTGCGGGGTACGGCCTCCGCCTGGCCCGACAGTCCGGCGTCGGCGTCTGGATCGAGGGTGGTCCGGATGCTCACGCAGCGGTGCTTCAGGCGCTCGATCGATCGACCGGCCCGGCGGTCCTGGACGCGACCGATCGACGCGGCCGAATCCTCCTCGCGCTGCTGCTCGCCTCGCCGGACCCGATCCGGTCCGAGGCGCTCGAGGACCGGCTGAGCGTCTCCCGACCGACGGTTCGCCGCGACATGCGCGAGGCGGAGAGCTGGCTCGAGCACCATCGGCTCCATCTCCGGCGGATGCCCGGCCGCGGCATCGCCGTCGCCGGCAGCGAGATCGACGTCCGCGGCGGCCTGCTCGCCCTCGTCCTCGAGATCGTGCCACCGCACGTTCTGCAGCGGCGATCGGCCGGGATCGACGCCACTCGTGTCGGAATCGATCGACCGACACCCGTGCACCGTGCGCTCCCTGACGACGTCGGCCGGCGCGGCACCCGAACGACCGTCGGGACGGCGCAGACCGAGATCGAGGAGTTCCTCGACGAGCTCGAGCTGCCGATCTTCCGATCGATCCTGGCCCGCGAGCTGCTCGAGCTGGACGAGGACGATCCGACCGTCGGCACCGCCGCCGTCCACCTGGCGATCGCTGCGAACCGAATCCGTGGCGGGCATGCGGTCCGGCTCGGTGGCGGCCGGCTCCGCTCCCTCCTCGACCATCCCGCGTCGGCGAGCGCCGCCCAGATCGCTGCGGCGATCGAGCGATCGATCGGCGTTCCGCTCGGTCGGATGGACATCGCGGCGATCACCGAGTCGCTCCTCGGGCTCACCCAGCTCGTCGACGTGGCCGCCCGGCCGGAGGCCGCCGACATCCGGTACATCGATCGGATCATCGCGTCGGCAGCGGGCCGACTGCATCCCGCCCTGGAGACCGACGACCAGCTTCGAACGAGCCTGGCGGAGCACCTCCGCCGTCTCCACGTCCGTCTTCGCTTCGGCCTGCCGATCAGCAATCCCCTCCAGGAGGAGGTTCGCCGCCGGTATCCGGACGTCTACCGGGCCGCCGCGGAGATCCTCGCCGAGGTCGGGCCCGTTGACGGCGCGGACGTCCCGGTCGAAGAGGTCGGGCTCCTGACGATGTACCTGGCCGGCTCCCTCGAGCGCCGCCGCCTCCGGCCGAAGATCCGGGTGACCGTCGTGTGTCCGGCGGGCATGGCCACGGCCTGGATCCTCGTCTCGCGGCTCGTCGCGGAGTTCCCCCAGATCGAGGTCATCCGCGTCGTGTCGAAGGCGGCGTTCGAGACCGAGCCCGGCGAGGAGCCGGATCTCGTCATCAGCACGATCCCGCTCGACGACGCGTTCGCCGGGCCCACGTCGCTCGTCGTCAGCCCGCTCCTCCGGGAGGCCGACATCCGCCGCCTCGGGCGCGTCCTCGGCGGGCTGCCCGCCTGAGACGACGACTCACTCCGCGGTCCGGCTTGAACGGCGCGCCGTGACCCATGCGAGCGCCCGCGTCACGATTGTCACAACCTGCCCGCCGCCGTTTTGGCAGTTGTTGCGGCCCGGTTGCGCTTCGATGATCCAAGCCTACCGACCGGGAGTGGAGGAGACAACGTGCAGGAACGGGTTCAGCGCTACGGCGGCTACCTGGCCGCAATGGTCCTTCCCAACATCGGCGCGATTCTCGCCTGGGGGTTGATCACGGCCCTGTTCATCGACACGGGCTGGCTGCCGAACAAGCAGTTGTCCGCACTGGTCGGGCCGATGATCACGTATATGATCCCGCTGCTGATCGCCTACACCGGCGGCAAGCTGGTGTACGGCCATCGGGGTGGTGTCGTCGGTGTGGTCGCCACGATGGGGATCATCATCGGCTCGACGGTCCCGATGTTCCTGGGCGCGATGATCGCGGGTCCCATCGGCGCGTTCCTGATCAAGAAGTGGGACGACGTCGCCGAAGAGCGCATCCCGAGTGGCTTCGAGATGCTCGTGAACAACTTCTCAGCAGGGATCCTGGGCGCGATCCTCGCGGTGATCGGCGTCGTCTCGATCGGCCCGATCCTCGAGTGGCTCTCGAACCGGCTCGGCGACTTCGTCAGCGCGATCATCAACGCCGGGCTACTGCCGCTCGCCGACATCCCGATCGAAGTCGGCAAGGTCCTCTTCCTGAACAACGCGATCAACCACGGCGTGCTCGGCCCACTCGGCGTCGCCGCCGCTGCGGCGAACCCGGACCACCGCGCCATCCACTTCCTGCTGGAGACGAACCCGGGTCCGGGCCTCGGCCTGCTCCTCGCGTTCCTGTTCTTTGGCAAGGGGATGGCGAAGCTGTCCGCGCCCGGCTCGATCATCATCCACTTCTTCGGCGGGATCCACGAGATCTACTTCCCGTACGTCCTGTCCCACCCGATCATGATCCTCGCCATGTGGGCCGGCGGGATCGCTGCCGACACGGTCTTTGTGGCGACGAACGCGGGCCTCGTGGCGACCCCCTCACCGGGCAGCATCTTTGCGTACCTCGCCGTCATTCCTCCCGGGCAGCACCTCGGGGTCCTCTCGGGCGTTGCGGTTGGTGCGATCGGATCGTTCCTCGTCGGGTCCCTCATCCTCAAGGTCTACCCGGTCAAGGAGACCGAGGCAGAGATCGAGATGGAGACCACGCCAACGTTGCCGGTCGGCGTCCCGGCCTGACCTCCGGACGCCAGTCGGAAACCTGCCGCCCGACGCCATCGGCGTCGGGCGGCGCATCATCCGCAGGAGAGGTGTCCCATGACCCAGAAGCAGGCAAAGGACGTCCACCTGGTGGTGTTCGCCTGCGAAGCCGGCATGGGCTCGAGCCTCATCGGCGCGAACCAGCTCAAGAAACGAGTCAAGGAGGCCGGGCTCGACGTCCGCGTCATCCACTCGCCGGTCAACCAGATCCCACCCGACACGGATGTGGTCGTCGCTCACGAGGGCCTTGCGGCCCGCGCCCGCGCCGCCGCGCCACAGGCCGTCGTGCTCACGTTCCGCAACTTCCTGAACAATGCCGCCAGCGAGCTCCTCGTCAAGCAGCTCCGCGCAGGCGAGCCGATCGGCGACGAGGTGGCCAACACGTGACCATCGAGGTCCTGTCACGATCGGCCGTCCAGATCGGCGCCAGCGCCGACAGTCAACACGAAGCGATCGAGCAGGTCGGCGCGATGCTCGTGGCCGAGGGCCTCGTGACGCCCGCCTACGTCGAAGCCATGCACGCACGCGAGGCGATCGTTTCGACGTATCTCGGCAACGGGATCGCGCTGCCCCACGGGACGAACGAGGCTCAGGGCGAGGTCCGTCGAACCGGGATCGCGGTGCGCCAGTTCCCCTCGGGCGTGCCATGGGGCGACGAGCCGGCTCGCCTCGTGATCGGCCTGGCAGCGATGTCCGACGACCATATCGCGATCCTGTCGCGGCTGGCCGGGATCCTCGACGATGCGAAGCTTTGTGAGCGGCTCGGCCTGACAACGGATCCGCTCGAGATCCACGAGGCCCTGACCGCGCCGGTGCTTGCCCAGGACGATGATGAGGACGCCGGTGATCCGCCGCACGATCTCCGGCGCAACGTCCGGATCACGAACCCGTCCGGCCTGCATGCCCGCCCGGCGGCCCAGGTCGTCGCCCGGTTGCAACCGTTGACGGCCGAGATCACGATCGCGGTGAACGGGCGGCGGGCGGATGCCCGCAGCATCACGGCGGTCCTGGGCCTCGGTGCGGCCGTCGGAGATGAGCTGACGATCACGGCGCGCGGTGCCGACGCCCAGGCGGCTCTCGAGGCCGTCCTCGGGATCGTCACCAGTGGGAGCGACACATGACCACCAGGATCACGAGATGAGCCGCCTGGACCGGCAAGCCCTCGGGGCGGCCGTCGCCGCGAAGCTGGGAGCGACCCCCGATCCCGATGGCAGCGGCGACCTCGCTTCGACGAAGGGCCGGATCGCAATCGCGGCGAGTCCGGCCGACGCCGATTCGGCGATCGCGCGCCTCCGGCCGCTGCCGGGGTACCGCTGGGTCGCGATCAACGGCGGCGACCTGTTCGCCGTCAGCCCGAAGACGATCGGCTCGAAGGTCGGCATCATCGACGAGACCGGCAAGGTCCTGAAGGCGGCCGACCTGCCGCGTCCGAAATGACGATCGGGAACGGAGTGACGATGGAGCCCGCGCCCTCGACGGCGCTGGCCTGGAACGTCTATGGCGCGGGGATCGACCACATCGGACGCGACGGTCGGCCCGAGACGGTTGACGTCCCCCGGCCGCGGCCGGACCAACTTCTGATCCGGGTCGACGCGGTCGGCCTGTGCTTCTCCGACATCAAGCTGCTTCGGCTCGGCGGCGAGCATCCGAAGCTCTACGGCCGCGACCTCGCAACGGACCCCACGCGGCTCGGCCACGAGACCTCGGTCACGGTCATCGAGGTCGGCGAAGACCTGCGCGACCGCTTCCGGCCGGGACAGCGACTCGCCATCCAGCCGGACATCTATGTCGACGGCCGGAGCACCGCCTACGGCTACACGATCCCGGGCGGCCTCATCCAGTACCACGTGATCGGGCCGGAGGTCCTCGCGGCCGATGACGGGGCCTACGTCGTTCCGGTCGACGACCGGATGGGCTACGCGGAGACGGCGTTGACGGAGCCCTGGGCGTGCGTCGAGGCTGCCTATACGCAGCGGCGCAGGCTGGATCCGCTCGTCGGCGGTCGGACCTGGATCCTGGCCCTGCCGGACGATCCTCGCGCGTACACGTTCGGCGACGCACTGGCCGGCGCCGCCGAGATCGTCGTGAGCGGTGGCACACCGGCATTGATGGCAGCGATCCGCGCGACCGCCGGGCAACGCTCCTCGGTCGTCGAGCGGGACCTCCAGGCGGCCGTCGCGGCCGGGCCGTACGACGATGTCATCGCGATCGGACGGCACGATCCCGACACCGTGGCCATGGCCGGCGACGCGGTCGGCTTCCGGGGCACGATCAACCTCGTCTCGAGCGACCCACTGGCCGGGCCGGTCGAGATCGACGTCGGACGGCTGCACTACCACTACGTCGCGTGGCTCGGGACGAACGGCCTCGACGTTTCCGCGGCGTACGGCGAAGCTCGCAATCGGGCCGAGATCCGGCCCGGCGGCGTGACGGTCGTGGTCGGAGCGGCCGGCCCGATGGGCCAGATGCACATCGAGCGCGCCCTCGCGATGACCGACGGCCCGCGCCTCGTCGTCGGGGTCGACCTCGATGCCGAGCGCCTCAGCGCCGCCCGGACGAAGCTCACGCCCGTCGCGCAGGCGCGCGGCCGCGAGCTCCGCATCGACGCCCTGGGTCGCGACCCGGACGCGCTCGCGACCTTCGTCCGCGGGCTCACCGACGGACGGGGCGCCGACGACGTCATCGTGACGGCGCCCAGCGGCGCGGCCGTCGCCTCGGCCGCCGCGGCGATGGCTCCCGATGGCATGCTCGTGCTGTTCGCCGGGGTCCCCGTCGGAACGCGGGTGGCGCTGGACCTGTCGCCGGTCTTCCTCCACGGCGCGCAGTACACCGGGACCAGCGGCTCGCGGATCGCCGACCAGGCCCTCGTCGTCACGAAGACCATGGCC
>DATLVO010000164.1:0-7318 GCA_035577485.1 Verrucomicrobiia bacterium | reverse complement strand
TGAACATGATGTGGGCGATCAGGATCGTCTGGACGCCGAGCGGGTAGAGCCAGCCCCGGGGCACGATCGAGTTGAACGGCGGCTGCGTCGCCGAGGCGACGAAGAGGGTCAGGAGGCTCGCCCCCATGACGATCTCGGGCGTCGCCATCGGCAGGAAGATCAGGCCGTTGATCGCGCCTCGGCCCCGGAACTGGTAGCGCGTGAGGGCCAGGCCGATGAGCGTGCCCAGGATCGTGGCGGCGATCGTCGACACGACCGCGATGAACAAGCTGGTCCGGATCGCCTGCGGAAGGCCCTGCCAGTCGAACGGGTGGAGCCAGCCGTTGAGCGTGAACCCGTGCCAGGCGAAGTTGAACTTGCCCTGATAGTCGTTGAAGCTGAACACGATCATCACAGCGATCGGAAGGAGCAGGTAGCAGACCGCGACGAACGTGAACGCGGGCAGCGCGTAGTGGGCGATTGCCCGCCCGGGCCGGCGGGGCGCCCGCGTGGCGATCGCGGGCCGTTCGAGGGTGGTGGTCGTCGCGGTCATCGTTCGATCAGCCCGTCAGCTGCTCGGTGCCGAGGAAGCGGCCGTACAGCGACACGGTGACCAGGATCCCGGCCATCAGGATGAACGAGAGCGCTGCCGCGGTCGGGTAGTCGCCCTGGCTGATGAACCGGTCCTGGATGACGTTGCCGATCATCTTCGTCTGGGTGTTGCCGAGCAGCTCGGCATTCACCCAGTCGCCGAGCGCCGGGATGAACGTCAGGATCGAGCCGGCGAACACGCCCGGCAGGGCGAGCGGGAACGTGACCCGCCGGAATGCGCCCCAGTGGCTGGCATACAGGTCGTTGGCCGCCTCGATCAGGCGCGGGTCGATCTTCTCCAGGGCGACGTAGAGCGGCAGGATCATGAACGGCAGGAAGTTGTAGGTGATCCCGGCCACGACCGCCAGCGGCGTGAACAAGAGGCCGAAGTCCGGCGCCACGAGGTGGAGATCCTTGAGTGGTCCGAGGACGGGACCCGTGTCGTTGAGCAGGATCTTCCAGCTGATCGTCCGGATCAGGAAGCTCGTGAAGAAGGGGGCGATGACGAGGAACAGGAGGATGTTCTTGTATCGACCACCCCGGAACGCGATCGTGTAGGCCACGGGGAAGCCGATCAGGAACGTCAGGACGGTCGCGATCCCACCGTAGACGAGCGAGTTCGTCAGCTGCCGCGGGAACTTCGTGAACGCTGTCTCGTACGCCTTCGACGAGAACGTGAGCTTGAAGCCGTTGTCGATCGAGCCGGTCGAGACCGACGTCAGGAACATCTGGATCGACGGCACGATGAAGAAGATGAGCAACCAGAGGATGCCCGGAGCGAGCAGGAGGTACGGCGTCGCCCGGCGCAGCCGGTGACGCCAGCCGCCACCGGGCGCGCGGCGGGGAGCCGCACCCGCCGCGACCGCCATCCCCGATCCTCCGAACCGCTTCGCGCTGCCGGCTAGGTGCCGGAGAGGTCGG
The DNA here is from genome assembly GCA_035577485.1 of Verrucomicrobiia bacterium. Classification (GTDB taxonomy): domain Bacteria; phylum Chloroflexota; class Limnocylindria; order Limnocylindrales; family CSP1-4; genus CF-46. Next base: position 5,827 of record DATLVO010000164.1, on the reverse strand, counting down.
AGTAGAGCTCGTTCAACTTGGCCTCGAGCTCATCGGACAGGAACTGGAAGTTCCGCTGCCCCGCGACGACGTCGGCCGGCGGGAAGAGGAGGGGGTTCTTGGCCGCCGAGGCATCGAGCTTGGCGATCTCGACGTCGGCGCCCTTGACCGGCGACACGTAGTAGACGTAGTTGGCGATCTGGGCCGCGATCTTCGGCTGGTAGACGAAGTTCATCATCAGCTCGGCCGTGTACTTGTTGGTCGCGCCCTTGGGGATGACCATGTTGTCGGTCCAGATCATGGTGCCCTCGGTCGGCGCGATCCAGACGTCGTCGGCGGCACCCGACGAGGCGAGGTCGCCCGACCAGGTCATCGCCGCCCAGGTCTTCTTCGACGCGAAGTCCGCGAGATAGTCGTTGCCGATGAACCGCAGCCCGGCCTCGGTCAGGGGCTTGATGTCGTCGTGGACCTTCTGGAGGTCGTCGTCGGTGACCTTGGTCGGGTCCGCCTCGATGCCGAGCTTGAGCAGCCCCAATCCGAAGGTGTCGCGCTTCTCGTTGAGGAAGGTGATCCTTTCCGGTGGGAGCGCATAGAGGTCCGCGAGCGACTTCGGCTCGGCCTTGCCGGCCTTCCTGAGGGACGCCTTGTTGTAGCCGATTCCGGTCATCCCGGACTGCCACGGGTAGTGGTAGTCGTTGTTCGGGTCCCAGACCTGGCCCTTCAGGGGATCGCGGATGTTGGCGACGCAGTTGGGCACGTCGCCCTGGTCGATCTTCTCGGCCCAGCCCTTGCTGATGATCTTTGCCGCGAGCCAGTCGGTCACGGTGATCATGTCCCAGCCCGTCGGCAGGCCGGCGACGAGCTGCTGCTGGATCGTGGCGTAGAAGTCCTCGTTCGCCTCGATCTTTTCCTCGTAGTTGACGTCGACCTTGTATTGCTTCGTGAACTCCACCAGGGTCGGCGACGAGCCGGGCGTGTACACGCCGGTGTCGTAGGCCTTGCCGGCCAGATCGATGTAGGCCGGCCACTGCGCCCAGTGAAGCGGACCGGTCGGGCTCGGCTTCGGCGTCGGCGCGACCGAGGCGGTCTCCGACGGGGCCGGCGGCGGGGTCGGGATGTTCGCGTTGCCACTGCCGGTCGCGGCCGGCGACGGCGACTCGCCGCTGCCCGTGCACGCCGCGAGAAACGCGGCGACGCCCGCCAGGGCCGTTCCCTGCAGGAACCGGCGGCGGGTCAGGTCGGGGTTGAGCTGCTGGGGTCGTTCGGCCATGGGGTCCTCCTCGAAAGTTGTTGCGCGCTCAGGCGCCGATGGCAACGGCCGGCGCCCCCGCGCCGGTGGGTTCGGTGGGATCGTCGTCGCCGGTCTCGGGCACGACGAAGCTGTGATCCGGTGACCAGGTGAGCTGGACTTCGTCGCCCCGGGCCCACAGCTCGGCCCGGGTCGCGCGTTCGATGTTCTGCTCGTAGACGGTCAGGGTCCCACCGCGGGACTCGACCTGGTACTGGGTGCTGACGCCCAGGTAGGAGGCGTCACGGACGATGCCGGTGAGACGGTTGTGCCCGGACGGCGCGTCGACCGAGGGCTCGCTGAGACGGATCTTCTCGGGCCGGACGCCGATGCTGACCGACGTGTGTCCGTCCACGAGGCCGCTCGGGATGCGGATGGCCGCGTCGTCGCCCACTCGCGCCCGGGCATACGCGCCGTCCGTCCCGACGATCGTCGCCGGCAGGAGGTTGCTGACACCGAGGAAGCTGGCCACGAAGCGCGTCGTCGGTCGCTCGTAGAGGATCTCCGGGTCGCCGAGCTGCTCGTAGTGGCCCTTGTTCATTACGGCGATGCGATCGGACATCGTCATCGCCTCCTCCTGATCGTGGGTCACGTAGATGAACGTGATCCCGACCTCCTGCTGGATCCGCTTGAGCTCGACCTGCATCTGCTTGCGGAGCTTCAGGTCCAGCGCGCCGAGGGGCTCGTCGAGGAGGAGCACGGCCGGCCGGTTGATCAGGGCCCGCGCGAGTGCCACCCGCTGGGCCTGGCCGCCGGAGATCTGGGTCGGCTTGCGTTGTTCGAAGCCGGGCAGCTCGACGAGGGCGAGCATCTCGGTCACGCGACTCTTGATCTCGGGCGTCTTCACGCCGGTCCGCCGCAGCCCGAAGGCGACGTTCTCGTAGATCGAGAGATGGGGGAACAGGGCGTAGTTCTGGAAGACCGTGTTGACGTTGCGCTTGTACGGGGGCAGCCACGTGACGTCCTGGCCCTTGAGCTCGATCAGCCCGGACGTCGGCTGCTCGAAGCCGCCGATCATCCGCAGGGTCGTGGTCTTGCCGCAGCCGGACGGGCCAAGGAGGCTGAAGAACTCGCCGTCGCGGACCTCGAGGTCGATGTGATCGACCGCGACCTGGTCGCCGAACTTCTTGACGACATCGACGAGGCGGACGTCGACCTCTGGCACTCGCGCTCTCCGTGCGACGGGATCGCCTCGCGCCGAGCCGCATCGCGGCGGGGCGTCCGGGGAGACCGAGGGGCGACCTCCTCCCGGCCGCGTTCGGTGGCCCGAGGATAGGTGCCACCGAACGGGGGTGTCAAGAACGCGAGGCGCGCGGCGCGATCGATCTATTGCGTGCGAATATCGTGTGGGATTCAGGAGGGATCCGCTGAAATCGCACGCGGTCGCGTGCCGGCGCGGCCTCGTAGGCCCGGGCACCAGCCGTGCTTGTGGCCCGGACGCCTTCCGTCACGCGGATCGGGGTGTCGTGCGTGGCGGTCTGCCCAGCGACGGCCGACGCCCCCGACGTACCAGGCCGGCTGGTGCCGCCCCATCGGGTACCGCGGCTTCACAAACGAGGCTGGTAACTCGGGAGGAGCCCGCCCTGGTCGCCTCGGGCGACCAGCCTCGCTGGTACCTCGGAGGTCCCGCGCCCCGAACCTGCGGGCCACCGCTCGCAGTGGTTGATCGGCGTCGGCAGCCGGGTCCGACCGTCCGGGGTACGATGCCGATATCGACGCGCCGACCGTCAGAAGGCCGGCTCCCGCTCCGTCGCGACCCAGAGGTTCCGATCGCCGATGCCAACGCTGACCGAAGAGGCCATCCTCGACGCCCTGCGCCAGGTCCAGGAGCCGGAGCTGGGTCGCGACATCGTGACCCTGAACATGGTCAAGTCGATCGCGATCGACGGCCCCAACGTGGCCTTCACGATCGAGCTCACCACCCCGGCCTGCCCGCTCAAGGACGAGATCGAGGGCAACGCCCGGACCGTCCTGACCGGCCTGGGCGCCGAGCGGGTCGAGATCACCTGGGGCGCGATGGTCCGTCGGGCGACGCCCCAGCAGGCCGAGGCGATCCTGCCGAACGTGAAGAACGTGATCGCGGTGGGCTCCGGCAAGGGCGGCGTCGGCAAGAGCACCGTCAGCGTCAACCTGGCGGTCGCGCTGGCCCAGGCGGGGGCCAAGGTCGGGCTCCTCGATGCCGACATCACCGGCCCGAACATCCCGATGATGCTCGGCGTCAACGGCCAGCCGAAGGCCAGCGAGAACAACAAGATCACGCCGCTCGAGCGGCACGGCGTGAAGTGCATCTCGATCCAGTTCTTCGTCCCGGAGGGGCAGCCGATCGTCTGGCGCGGGCCCCTCGTCGGTGGCGCGATCCAGCAGTTCCTGCGGGACGTCGACTGGGGCGATCTCGACTACCTCGTCGTGGACCTCCCGCCGGGCACCTCTGACGCGCAGCTGACCCTCGCCCAGTCCGTGCCGCTCGGCGGCGCGGTGCTCGTGACGACCCCCCAGGAGGTCGCCCTGAGCGACGTCGGCAAGGCACTCGCGATGTTCAAGCGCCTCTCGGTGCCGATCCTCGGGCTCGTCGAGAACATGACGGCCTTCGCCTGTCCGCATTGCGGCGAGCTGACGGAGATCTTCGGCCGGGGCGGCGGCGAGCGGTTCTGCCAGGAGCATGGCATCGACTTCCTCGGTGGCGTGCCGCTCGACGTGACGGTCCGCCAGGGCGGCGACGTGGGCGTGCCGGCGGTCGCCCAGCGTGAGCCCGGTCCGGCCGCCCGCGCGCTCACCGCCGTCGCCGGTGCCGTCGCGGCGCGCATGAGCGTCCGTGCCGCCGGTGCCGACCAGCAGCCCCTCCTCTCGATCAGCTGAACGAGTCGCGGTAGACTCGCCCCGCGCCCCGGTCCCGGACGCGCGGAGGTAGGTGAGGAGAAAATTCGTGCGATGTCGCGCGTGTGGCGCGATCGCCGGCCCGACAGCACGATTCTGCGACCAGTGCGGCTCGCGTCTCGCGGTCTCGGGCCGGTCGGCTGCGCGCGCCGATCGCACGACCACTCCGGCCGCGCCTGACTCGAGCTCCTCGGTAGTGGCACCGCCCGCAGGCGATGCCGCGATCGCACCGGAGGCCGGCACGAGCGCCTTCCTGGTGGATGGCCCAGCGCCCTCAGCCGGACCCGGCCGCTCCGAGGGGGATGCCCGGGCCGCCGGCGAAGCGGGCGATCGGCGGATCGTCACCGCACTGTTCGCCGATCTCGTCGACTACGTCCGTCTCGTGGCCGAGCACGATGCCGAGGAGGTCCGGCAGCGGGTCGACGCCGCGCTCGCCGCGATGGTCGCCGCGATCGCCCGCTTCGACGGCACGCGCGAGAAGTTCATCGGCGACGCGGTCTTCGCGGTGTTCGGCTGGCCCGTCGCCCACGACGACGATGCCCTGCGGGCGACCCACTGCGCGCTGGCCATCCGGGCAAGCCTCGCCCGGCTCCAGGATCCCGCGGGCGAGGCGCTGCAGGTCCGGATCGGGCTCGCCACCGGCGAGGTCGTCGCCGCGCCGCGCGGCGTGCCCGGCGCGCTCGACTGGTCGCTGACCGGCCCGGCCGTGACGACCGCCGCCCGGATCCAGGGGGTCGCGCAGCCCGGCGAGATCCTCCTCGACGAGGCGACCCGCCGGGCGTCCCGGAAGGAGCTCTCCGTCGACGATCTCGGCGAGCAGGTGCTCCGCGGCCAGACCCGGCCCGTTCGGATCGTGCGGTTGCTCGGGGATACCGGGGATGGCGGGTTCCAGCCCTGGAATCCGCTCCGCGGCCGGCTCGTCGGCCGGACGGCCGAGCGCGAGGCCCTGCGCGCGGTGCTCGCCGACCTTCCCGCCGGACGCGGCTCGACGATCCTCGTCGAAGGCGAAGCTGGAATCGGCAAGTCGCGTCTGCTGGCCGACCTCGAGGCCGACGCTCGGCGGGCGGGAATCGCCTGGACCTGGGTCGACAACGTCTCCTACGGCGCGACCGAGCCCTATCGCTTCGCCCGGTCGCTGGCCCAGGTCGTTGCCGAAGAGCACGGCACCGACTCCGGCTCGTTCGTCCGACAGCTCCTGTTCACGCCGGACGTCGACCCCGACGATGCTCGGCGGTGGGCCGGCGGTGTGGCGGCCATCGCCCGCGAAGCGGCATTCTCCGGCTGGGAGGCCGAGGCCGAGCTCGTGCCGCGGGATCCCGCCGAGCTGGCCCGCGACGTGCGGTCGCTTGCGATCCGATACGTCGAGCGGTTGATCGAGCTCGATGGGCCGCGGGTGATCGTCGTCGACGACCTCCACTGGCTCGACCGCTCCAGCGCCGACGTCTTCGAGGAGCTCGTGCGGCTGTCCGACCTCCTGCCGCTCGCCGTCCTGGTCGGGAGCCGTCCCGGCGCTCCTGCGACCGTCCTCCACAGCGACGGGGTCCGGCGCCTCGTGCTCGAGGGGTTCGACGTCCCGGAGACGGGCGAGCTGGCACAGGCGGTGGCCGGCATCGCCGTCGAACCCGAGGACGTCCGCCTGCTCCACGCCCGGACCGGCGGCAACCCGCTGTTCATCGGCGAGACGGT
>DATLVO010000163.1:0-14301 GCA_035577485.1 Verrucomicrobiia bacterium | reverse complement strand
CGCTCAGTCCAGGCCGCTGAGCTCGGCGGCCTCGGCGCCCTCGAGCGGCTGGTCGCCAGTGAGCTTCCGAAGGCGGTTGATCCGGTCGAGCGTCGCCGGATGGGTCGAGAACAGGCCCTTCGAGCGCTCCTCGAACCGCTTGATCGGGTTCGTGAAATACATGTGCTGGGTCGCCCGGTTGGCGACCTCGAGGACCTCTTGATCCTCGGAGATCTTCGCCAGGGCGCGCTCGATCCCGTACGGGTTCCGCGTCAGCTGGACCGACGAGGCGTCCGCGAGGTATTCGCGCTGGCGGTTGACCGCGAGCTGGACGAGGCGGGCCGCGATCGGGGCGAGGATCGAGAGGACGATCGCGACGACGAACATGATCGCCTGGAGGCCGTTGCCCCCGCGATCGTTGTCTCGCGACCGGCCGCCGCCCCAGAACGTGAACCGCAGGAAGAAGTCGGCGAGGAGCGCGATCGACCCGACGAGGACGCCCACGATCAGGGCGAACCGGATGTCGAAGTTCCGGACGTGGGAGAGCTCGTGGCCCATGACGCCCTGGAGCTCCTCGCGGTCGAGCTTCTCGAGGAGCCCTGACGTGATCGCGACCGACGCGTGCTGCGGGTCGCGGCCGGTGGCGAAGGCGTTCGGTGCCGTGTCGTCGATGACGTAGACCTTCGGCATCGGGACGTTCGCCGCGACCGCCATCTCCCGAACGACGTTCAGGAGCTGCGGGGCCGACGTCTCGTCCACTTCCTTCGCCCCCGATACCGACAGGACGAGGGCGTCGCCACCGAAATAGGAGCCGGCGGCGGCAAGGCCGCCCAGGGCGATCGCGATCGCCATGACGACGATCGCGCCCGACGAGCTACCCGAGATCGCGTAGCCGATCGCGAACCCGAGCAGCCCGAACAGGGCCATCACGGCGAGCGACAGGAACAACGAGTTGCGGCGGTTCGCCGCGATCTGGGAGTAGAAGGTCTCGGCCATGGGTCGGTGGTGGGTCCGGGTCAGGCGGAGGCGATGACCGGGTCACCCCGGCCATCGGAATGCATCCGGGCCCTAGGACAGCGAGAGGTCGACGTTCGGAACCGCCGTCGCCTCGGGCTCGGCGTCGAAGAACTCACGCTTCGTGAAGCCGAAGGCGCCGGCGATCAGGACCGCGGGGAAGACCTGGATCGCGGTGTTGTAGTCGAGGACCGTCGCGTTGTAGTGCTGGCGGCTGAACGAGATCTGGTTCTCGGTCGTGGTCAGCTGCTCCTGGAGCGAGAGGACGTTCTGGTTAGCCTTCAGCTCCGGGTAGTTCTCGACGACGGCGAACAGCGAACGGAGGGTGCCCGTCAGCATGTTCTCCGCCTGGGCCTGGGCGGCCGGGCCCTGGGCGCCCGCGGCGACGGCCGCGGCCCGCGCGTTCGTGACGTCGGTCAGGACCTTCTGCTCGAAGCCCATGTAGCCCTTGACCGCGTTCACGAGGTTCGGGATCAGGTCGTGGCGGCGCTTCAGCTGGACGTCGATCTGGGCGAACGCCTCGTCGATCCGCAGGCGTCGTTGGACCAACCCGTTGTAGAGCGCGATCACGAACACCACGATCAGGACGATGACCGCGATGACGATGATCAAACCAATGTTGTCCATTCGTACCTTCTCCGGGACGGTTGGTGACGGAGTGAATCCCCGATCGTCAGTCTAGCAGTCGATCCCCCGCAGCCCATACGCTGGGCGGGTGCACGGGGAGTTGGCTCAGCTCATCACGCTCGCCGCCCACGGCAGCGCCTGGCTGGCGGGCCGGACGGGCGAACAGCCGCCCGAGCTCGAGTCGACGAACTCGACATTCCAGTTCGTTCATGAGATCCGGTTCGAGCTGGAGGGGGCGCTGCTCGCCAAGCCCGTCGTCGCCGGCGAGGTCGCTGGCTGGCTCCAGGACGTCCGTAGCCGCGGCGTGACGCGGTTGTGGCTGGCGATCCCGGACGTTGGAGCCCTCGTTTCTGACCGAAAGGTGAGCGCGTTCCTCGAAGCCGCGAGCTGGTTCCTCGTGGCCATGCACCACGACCGCCCGAGTGAGGCCTGGCGGTCGACGTGGACCGTCGGTGATCGGGAGGCGCCGAACCGTCGCATCTGGGACGTGGCGTATCGAGGTCGGCGGACCTCGAAGGTCGACGTGCCCCACGTGAACCCCGCCGACGCGATGGACCGACTGGTCGCCGCGCTCGAGAAGGCTCAGACGTTCGCCTCGAGCCAGGACCTCGACGACTGGGCGGCCGTCTTCGGGGCAGCGCTCCAGCTCGGGCAGGCGACAGATCCGATCCCGCCGTTCCACCCGGACATGTTCCCGCCGGCGGCCTTCGGCCGATCAGCCCGACACCTGCTCGCGATGGCCACGCGAGCCTACGTATTCGGCGGAATGGGGTCGTGGAACGACCTCGCCATGCCGTCCCCATCGGCCACGGACGAGCACCAACAGGTCTCGGCCGAGCTGCAGGACGCGGTGCTCATGTCCTTCGTCGCAGCCGTGAACGGATCGATCGACCGCTGACCCGTCGACGGACGGAGGGCGGCACCGGGCTGGATCAGGCGAGCCAGATCGGGCTCGTGAGCGCCACGACGTCGCCGGCCGGGCCGACGAGCTGTGCGCGGACATAGCTGACCCGCGGGACGCCGAAGGTCATCGTCCGCTCGTCGGATGTGACCGCGGTGGCATCGACGACGCCCCCGTCGCCGATCAGCACCAGCGCGCATCCGCGTCCGCCCCGGACCTCGACCTGAAGCTCATCCTCGATCCGGTCGAGATAGAGCTGGGGTCCGGCCGGCGATGCCGACACGAAGGTCCGGCCGGCGCGCATGCCATCCAGGATCGCCGCCACGTCCGGCCGCGCGCCGGCCTCGATCCAGGTCGTCGGGCCCCCGAGGCCCCGCGAGTGACGCATGTCGGGATCGACCGAGCGGAGCAGGTGGGTGTCGCTGCCACCGACCGCCGCGAGCCGACAGCCCTCCCGGAGCCGCTGCTCCCAGAGCTCCAGGGCAACGACATTCTGACCGGGCCAGGGACCGTTCCAGACTTCGACGGCGTGGGCCCTGCCGACCGTGTCGTACTCCCAGGCCGGCCCGAACGGCTTCGGGTGGTTGACGCTGACGACGGCACCCGACTCCGCGGCGGCCTGCATCGCGCGCTCGACTGCCGGTCCGGTCGGCTCGCGGAACTCCCACCAGCGGTCCGTGCCCCAGGCATTCCAATGACCGCCGTACGTCGTCACCTCGACGCCCGGGATCACGATCGGCCATGCTCCCCCTCCCGGCCCGTACTCGGCGTGGTGGGCGACGTTGTTGTGGTCGGTGACGCCCAGGAAATCGAGACCGGCCTCCGCTGCCGCGTGGAGCATCTCGGCCGGCCACGAGTCACCGTCGGAGTAGCGGGTGTGGCAGTGGAGATCGCCGCGGAGCCAGCCCGGCCGCGCGTCGGGGAGAGCCGGCGGGTGCGGCTGGCCCGTCCTGATCACATCGCGTGCCGGGGGCGCCAGCCGGGGGTCGAGGCGGATCTCGACCCGGTAGTCGCAGCCACGTGGACCCACCTTGTACGGGCCGAGCAGGACGTTCCAGGTCCCGGGCGGCATCGGCCCGGCCGCGTATGGCGGCGTCGCCCAGTCCTCCCCGACGACGAAGGCGTCCTTGTGGCTGCCGCTCCAGCCGCGGAAGCCGACACTGCCGGTCCCGGTTCCACGCGGGTCGAACAGCCCGATGTCGAGGGTGTTCCCATCACCGACGAGCGGATCCGAGTCGATCCGGTCGCTGTAGGAGTAGCGAATCTCGAGCTGGCGAAGACCCGGGCGGACCTCGAACGGGACGAGCACGTAGCGCATGCGGTCCGCCTCGACGAACCGCCCTTCGAGGACGATGTCCGGAGACCCGCCCGCCGCGAACCCCGGATCGGTCACCGCAGGGCGGCTCCGCTCGATCGGTCGAACAGGCGGACCGCGGACGGGTCGGCTCGAAGGGAGATGCTGCTGCCGGGCGCCGGCCGGACGTCGGGGGCGGCCCGGATCTTCAGCGCCTGCTCCCCGATCCGGACGTCGACGATCACCTCGCTGCCGAACGGTTCGACGGCGATCACTTCGGCCGCTTGCCCGTCGGCGACGATCTCGATCCCCTCCGGGCGCAGTCCGACGGTCAGGGATCCGTCGCCGGCCGTCGTCCCACCGCCACCGGTTGGCCCTCCGCGCGGCGCGGGGATTCGCCAGCCACCCGCGGCGACCACCGAGTCGTCGTCACGGGTCGCCTCCAGGAGGTTCATCGGCGGGCTGCCGATGAACTCGGCGACGAAGACGTTCGCCGGGTGGTCGTAGACCTCGTCCGGGGTCCCGATCTGCTGGAGCTCGCCCTTGTTCAGGACCGCGATGCGATGCGCGAGGCTCATCGCCTCCGCCTGATCGTGGGTCACGAAGACCATCGTCGTGCCGAGCTCCCGCTGGAGGGTCTTCAGCTCCGTGCGGGTGTGGACCCGCAGCTTCGCGTCCAGGTTCGACAGCGGCTCGTCCATCAGGAACACCCGCGGTTCGCGGACGATCGCCCGAGCGAGCGCGACCCGTTGCTGCTCGCCGCCCGACAGCTGGGCCGGGCGGCGCGGCAGGAGGTGCCCGATCCCGAGCATCTCGGCGACTCGCTCGACCTTCGCCTGCTGCTCGGCCCTGGAAAGGTTCCGGACCTTGAGCGGGTAGCCGATGTTGTCGCCGGCGGAGAGGTGGGGGTACAGCGCATAGCTCTGGAAGACGAGGGCGACGTCGCGATCCTTTGGCTCGAGACCGACGACGCTCTTGCCGCCGATCCGGATGTCGCCGCCGTCTGGCTCCTCGAGGCCCGCGAGCATCCGCAGGGCCGTCGTCTTGCCGCAGCCGGACGGCCCCAGGAGGACGAGCAGCTCGCGATCGGGAATCGACAGCGACAGGCCGCGGACGGCCGCCTCGGCCTGGGACGCGAAGCGTTTCCAGACCTCGTCGAACTCGACGTTCGACACGCTACAGGCCCCTCGTGCTGCTCATCAGGCCCCGGACCATGAGCCGTCGCGCGGCGAAGAAGACGACCATGACCGGCAACAGGTAGATCACCGCCATCGCCGCGATCACGCCGTACTGGACCTCCGTGTAGCCACCCTGTGTCCGCATCGCCTCGTAGAACGCGAGCGGGACGGTCTTCAGGTTGTCCTGGTCGATGAGGATGATGACCATCAGGACCTCGGCCCAGGCGCTCAGGAACGCGAGGCCGGCGGCGATCCCGAGGCCGGGCCGGGCGAGCGGCAGGACGATCTCGATCAGCGCCCGGAACTTCGAGCGACCGTCCAGCCAGGCGGCCTCCTCGAGATGGCGCGGGATCGAGTCGAAGAAGCCCTTCATCAGCCAGATGAGGAACGGCAGCTCGATCGCGGCGTGGATGAGGATGAGACCTAGGTAGCTGTTCCGGAGGCCCAGCTGGCGCGCGAGGCCGTAGATCGGAACCATCGTCGCCGAGATCGGCATCGTTTGGAGCAGGAGCACGGCGTACGTGATCCAGTCCTTCCGGCGCAGGTCGAGCCGCGACAGCGAGTAGCCGGCGAGGGAGACGGTGAAGACCACGAGGATCATCGTGGCGACCGCGACGAAGACGCTGTTGGCGAGGACCCGGGCGAAGTCGTGCTCGGTGAAGATCTTGACGAAGTTCATGATCGTCGGCTCGACCGGGAACTGGATGTAGGCGCTCGCCTTCGCGTCGAAGGCCGCGCTCAACAGCCACAGGAACGGGACGAGGAAGAAGGCCACGACCACGAGGAACGCGATGTGGACGAGGACCCACTCGAGCGGGCCGGCCCGGGCCTTCGGCCGCGGCGGCGGCTCGGTCGTCGCGCGCCGGGCCAGCTCGTCGACCGTGGTCCGGCCGGTCACGGCGGTCACGGCGGTCATGCGCGGGCCCTCGACCAGCGCAGGAAGACGACGGCGAACGCCAGGTTCAGCGCGAGCATCACCACCGAGATCGTCGAGCCGTAGCCGACGGCGTGGTTCTGGAACGCCTCGTGGAACGCGTACAGGGCGATCACCTCGGTCTGGAACGCCGGCCCGCCGTTGGTCAGGGTCTGGATGAGGATGAAGGTGCCGAACGTCGCCATCGTCACGGACAGCAGGGTCAGCGCGGCAATCGGCCGGAGGATCGGCAACGTGTGATCCCAGAAGCGCCGGAACGCGCTCGCCCCATCGACCCGGGCGGCCTCGTAGATGTCGCTCGGGATCGTCCGGAGCGCGCCCAGGAAGATCAGCATCGTGAACGCGGTGCCGCGCCAGGTATTGGCGATGATCACGGCGAGCATCGGACCCTGGCCGAGCCAGTTGACCGGTGGGGCCCCGACGACGTGGAGCCCCGCGTTCAGCGATCCGTTGTAGAAGTCGAACATCGCCACCCACAGGAAGCCGGCGATGATCGTCGGGTTGACCCAGGCCAGGAGCACCGCCGCGTAGACGAGGCTGGTCGCGAGGAACCCGCGCCGCTGGGCGTAGTCGAGGAGCAGGGCGAGGAGCAGGCCCAGGACGAACTGCCCGATGATCGCCGAGCCGATGACGAAGATGACCGAGTTCAGGATGACCCGGCCGAAGTCGGGATCGCTGAACAGGCGGGCGTAGTTGTCGAGTCCCACGAACCGCGGGTTGGCGGCATCGAGGCCGACCAGGGCGCGGTTCGTGAAGCTCGATCCGATGGCCCACAGCGCCGGGCCGACGAAGAAGAGCGCGAGCAGGAACGCAGCCGGGCTGAGCCCAGCCAGGTACAGCCGGTTCCTGCCCAGCCTTCCCCGGGCCGCGACCGCCACTACTGGGAGGTGACCTTGTCGGCGCCGAGCGCCTGGGTCAGATCGTCCGTGTACCGCTTCGCGGCGTCGTCGGGGCCGAGCTCGCCGGCGGCAACCCGGGCCGTCGCCTTCTGGATGGCCTCGATGACCTTCGAATAGCCCGGATCCGGGGCGGTGAACTTCGCCTTGGCGAGAGCCGCGGTCGACGCGACCAGGTACGGGTCGGACTTGAACTCGGGGATGTCCGCGGCGTCCGTGCGGGCCACCGGGTGAGGATCCTCGGCGTTGAGCTTGCCGACGATCTCGGCCGTGTTCATTGCCTTGATGAACTCCCAGGCGCCCTGCTTGTTCGTGCTGCGCGAGCTGATGTACCAGCAGGTTCCGGGACCGCCGACCGTGAAGGACGGTCCGCCATTCTCGGTCGGATGGAGGACGTAGCCGACGTTCTGCTCGGTCGCCGCCTTGTTGGCGGACGCCCAGCCGCCATAGACCCAGCCGCCCTCGAAGAGCAACGCGAGCTGACCGTTGCCGAGCTTCTCGCGCATCGCCGTCCACGGCTTCGTCGAGGTCAGGATCTCCTTCGGGCTGAGGCCGTTGTACGCCTTCTGGTAGTAGGCCATGACCTTCTTGGTTGCCGGGCTATCGCCGATCCACTTGCCGCTCGAGTCCTGGAGCTCGCCACCGTAGGCCCAGAGAAGGGGCACGAAGGCATGATCGGCCGTGCCGCTCGATCCGGCGGGGCCGGCGTAGAGCGCGTACGGGATGACGTTGGTTTCGTTCGCGTTCTTGACCGCCGTCGCGGCGTCGAGGATTCCCTGGACATTGGCCGGCTGCCAGTCGGCCGCCAGGCCGGCCTTCTGGAGGTCGTCCTTGCGGTAGTACAGCCAGCGCATGTCGAGACCGTAAGGGATCGCCCAGACGCTGCCCTTGTACGTGACGCCGGTCCGGACGGAGTCCGGATACTGGCTCCAGTCGGCCCATTGGCTGACGTAATTGTCGAGCGGCTCGATATAGCTGGCGTCCGCCAGCTCGCCGATAGAGCTGCCGCCGACGTGGAACACGTCGGGGCCGGTCCCACTATCGAGGGCGAGGAGCAGCTTCGTATAGAAATCGTCATCACCGACCTTCTGGAGGTCGATCTTGACGTCGGCGCCCGGGAATTGCGCCTTGACCGCTGCGGCGGCCTGCTCGACGTACTTCGGCTTCAGACCGGCCTCGTCGGGATACGAGACGTTGATCGTGCCGGTGACGGCGCCCCCGCTCGGGGCCCCGCCGCTTCCGCCGGCCGGGCTGCTGCCGGCCGGGGCGCTCCCGGCCGACGACGGGCTCGAGACCGCCGATGGGCTGCAGGCGACCGCCACGGCGGACACCGCCGAGAGCTGAAGAAATCGCCGCCGCGTGATGATCTGCCGTACGACCTCGTCCATGTGTAACCTCCTCCAGGGTGCGGACACGGGCCCGCATGACGTGGGTCTCGATCGAGCTGCGGTCGGGCGAATCGCCGACCGTCGCGATCAAGGGGGCGGCAGTCAGAAGGTCATCCTCGGACCTCCAGCATCCAGCTACCGCTCGGCGTCGGTCGCGCGGCATCGAGAAATGCCGCTCGACTCAGCCCTTTCTGGCGCGCCCCCGGGGCCGCCAGCGAGTGAGAGGCATAGGCGGCCGCGATCTCGAGGCTCTCCTCGAGCGATCGACCGGCGAGATCCGCCCAGATGAATGCGGCCGTGAACAGGTCGCCGGCGCCGACGGTGTCGAGCGCGACGATCGGAATGCCGGGCGCCTCGGCGACGCGGCCGTCGGGGGATGCCGCGACCGCGCCGCGGGCCGCCCGGGTGACCACGACCAGGGAGCCGCGATCCGCCAGCTGCCGCGCCGCGTCCGAGGCATCGGAGCGGCTGCTGAGGTGAAATGCCTCGCGTTCGTTCAGAAACACGGCCCGGAGCCCAGCCCACCGCTCGACTGGGCGATCGAGCAGGATCGCGACCTGTGGATCGCCGACGACGCCGTACAGGTGCTGCTGGTCCGGCAGTCCTTCCTGGAGTCTCGGCGGCAACGGAAGGTTCACGACGACCGCACGCGGCCGGAGGCGTCCGATCGCGTCAACGTCGATCGTCGCCGTCGGGTGGACGGTGACGAAGGCGCGCTCGCCGTCGAGGGGCAAGCCGACCGAGACCGGCGTCGTCGTCGTCGGCTCGCCGAGCCACGGGATGCCAGCATCGTCCATCAGCTGCTTCAGGAAGCGACCCGCCGGATCCGTTCCGATCGGGGCGCAGACGACGGCGTCGAGCTCGAGCTGGCGCAGGGCGAAGGCGACATTGGCCATCGCGCCCGGCACGATCACGAGATCCTGGGCGAGTACCTCCTCGCCCGCCATGGGGATCCGGTCGAGGCCGCGGAACACGAGGTCCAGGAACGGAGCGCCGGCACAGACGACGTCGACGGTCATCGGAGCGTCTCGGCGAGGCCGGGCTGGGCGGCGAGATGCCGGTCGAGGATCCGTCCGGCGACCTCGACGGACGGGACGAGCGGATGCAGCGCGAGCGCCTGGACGGCCAGGCTGCGCGAACGAGTCAGGGCCGCTTCGATCGCCGCCCGCTCCGCTGCCCGGACGGCCACGATCCGGGCCTCGGCGGCCATGGGCACGGCCCCGATCGCGACCGGCACGATCCCGCCGCGACCGACGACGCACGGCACCTCCACCACGGCCTCCTCGTCGAGGAACGGCAGGCTCGAACGGTTCGCCACGTTGAGGATCAGCACCTCGTGGCCGTCGCCGTGGAGCGCATCCACGAGGTCGAGCGACAGGCGACCGTAACCGCCGGTCTCGCGGGCTTCCGCCACGTTCCGGAGCTCCTCGTCCCGGCCGTTCCAGGCCTCCTCCATGTAGCTCCCTTCCCGCTCGGCGAGGCTGGCCTCCCACGAGCGGAGGGCCGCGGCGGGGCTGCCTCCGCCGGCATAGAACGACTCCTGCTGGCGCTGGAGGAACTCGGCGCGGACCCGGCCGGCCTGCATCGCGGTCAGCGCCTCGGTCGCGAAGTCGTAGTAGTAGAGGTACTCGTTCGGGATCATCCGGATCGAGCGCAGCCACGCCGCGCCGAAGAGCCGTCCCTCCTCGAAGCTCTCGAGACTCGCCTCGTCGGCGAGGAGCCTCGGCAGCAGGTCGTGCCCGTGTTCGAACACCCCGCGGAGCCAGCCGAGATGGTTGATCCCGAAGTAATCGAACCAGAGATCAGCGGGGTCGCGCCCCAGGGCGGCGGCAACGCGTCGACAGAGGGCCAGTGGCGCATCGCAGATCCCGATCGCCCGATCCCCCAGGACTCGGCGGATCGCTTCGGTCACGAGCCCGACGGGATTCGTGAAGTTGATGAACACCGCGGCCGGGGCCCGTCGAGCGACCACTTCGGCGATCTCAGTCACGACAGGCACGGTCCGCAAGGCGAAGGTGATGCCGCCCGCCCCCGTGGTCTCCTGGCCGATCACGCCCTCGGCGAGCGCAGCCGTCTCGTCGAGCAGCCGGCCCGCGATGCCACCGACCCGGACGGCGCAGTAGACGACGTCGGCGCCGTCGACCGCCGCGTCCAGGTCGGTCGTCGCGGTCAGGGCCACGCTCCGGCCGAACTGGTCGTTCATGCCGGCCAGGACGGCTCCGATCCGGTCGAGTCGGGCCTGATCGACGTCATACAATACGACCGCGTCGTACTGGGTTCGAGTGCTGCCCTCGACCAACGCCCGATAGATCGCCGGGGTCCGGAATCCGCCTCCACCGAGCAGGGCGAGCTTCATGGCACGAGTGAACCAAAAGTGAACCAGTCCTGTCAACCGGACGGCCGAACTGGGCGCCGCGCGGACGCTCGCGGCAGCGACCTCGCCTACGTCCGAGTGATGCGCCGGCTCGAGGCGGATATCGCGACCGGCCGCTTGATACCCGGCGAACGACTTGCCCCCGAGCGACAGTTGGGTGCTCGTCTGGACGTCGCCCGGAACACCCTCCGTCGCGCCCTTGCCGACCTCGCCGCTCGCGGGCTCATCGAGTCCCGGGATCGCTCCGGCTGGTTCGTCAACGGTCGGGGCGTCACGATCGAGACGATCAGCGGACCCCAGGGGCTGACCGACTGGGCCGCGGTCCATGGCCTCGCGGTGTCGTCGAAAGTCAATGTCGCCCGCGTCCGCCAGGCGGACCACCTCGAGGCGGAGGCGCTCCGGATCCCCCTGAACAGCCAGGTCTTTGAGCTCGAGCGGGTCCGGATCGTTGAGGGCGCCCCGTTGTCCCTCGACCGCTCGATCCTCGTCCCGGCTCTTGCCGCGACCCTGGCCGGGCTCGATTTCTCGAATCGGTCCCTGTTCCAGACGGTCCGCGAACTGAATGGGATCGAACCCTCCCGCGCCGAGTGCCTGCTCCGGGCGATCACCACCGACGAGCGAACGGCCGATCTGCTCGGGTTGACGGAGGGCGATCCCCTCCTCGAGCTGTTCGAGACGGTGTTCGACCAGTACGGCGACCCGTTCGAGTACGGACGCCATCTCAACCGCGGGGATCGATACGCCTTCCGGACGACGATCCTGGCGGGCGGCGTCTGGGACGGGCCGAGCCGGTGAGGGGCGGGCCGCGGCTCGCGATCATGCCAGGTGGTGGGCGGTACTGGACTCGAACCAGTGACCCCCTCGGTGTAAGCGAGGTGCTCTGACCAACTGAGCTAACCGCCCGCGGGCAGGGTACGCCAGACGTGCTGCGCCGAGGATCCGACGGCCATGCAGATCTCGCATGGATCCCTGCCTTCGTGAGCGTGGTCGAGCGATAGATCCAACGTGACCACGCACGCAGAGGGCCAAATTGATGCGAGATCTGCATCGCGAGATCGGGCGCGATGCCCTGGGCGCGGGCGCGCGCGTCGCGCCGAGGATCCTGCCATTTGCTCCGGTGGACCGCACTAGCGGGGCCAGGGAGCGGTGTGACACGATAATTAGCCTGTGGGGGCTAATTCAGAACGGATCCGGCGTCGCAGCGCAGGCTAACGCGCAGGTAGGGAGCATTTGGCAGGTTCGTCGCGAGACGCCACGAGCGGGGTGCGTCGCAGCGCGGGAGGTGGTGCCCAGGCCGGGACTTGAACCCGGATGAGTTGCCTCATACGCCCCTCAAACGTACGCGTATACCAATTCCGCCACCTGGGCAGGTGTGCGATGCATCTCGGCGGGTCGGGAGGGAGGAGGTGGTGGTACCGAGGAAGGGACTTGAACCCATACGCCCTTGCGGGCACTAGCTCCTGAAGCTAGCGCGTCTGCCAATTTCGCCACCTCGGCGTCGACCCGCCGACGGCTGGCCCGAGGGCTCACCGGTCGTCAGCGAGGCGCCATGTTAGCACATCCCAAAATCGCTCCGACCCGTCGGCGACGGTCCGCGGAGCGGGTCCGATGACCCGGTCCCGAACGGCAACGACGCTGTCCGGCCAGGCGATCGGGAGGGCGTACGTGCCCCCGGCGAGGCGGGCCTGGAGGGCCTTGAATGCCGCCATCCGGGCCGGGTCGGCAGCCGGCGCCCGGGCCGCCTCGAGCAGCCCGTCGAGGACGGGATCCTGGAGACCGATCACGTTTGCGCCGCCCGTCTGGACCTGGGACGAGGCGAACAGCGGGTACAGATCGGGGTCGTGACCGACGGCGATGTCGACAACCGCGGCGCTGAAGTCGCCGGTCCGGAGATGGTCGGTCGCGAGGGTCGCCGGGTCGATCTCGACGAGCTTCGCGGCGAGGCCGAGGGCGACCCAGTTGTCGACGACCGTCGACCCGACGGCGTACAGGGCGGGGTTGGTGGCGCGCGAGGGGACGAGCACCTCGAGCGGGGTCGCGACCTTGGCTGACGGGGCGCGCCACCCGTCGGCGGCCTTCTTCCAGCCGGCCGCGGTCAGGGCCTTCGCCGCCGCCTTCGTGTCGCGCTTCACGACGGGGCTCGCGGCGGGATCGAAGGCCCACGAGGTCGGCGGTACGAAGGCATCCGCCCGGCTTGCGAGCCCGCCGAACGCGGCCCCGATGATCGCGGGCCGATCGATCGTCTCGAGGAGGGCGAGCCGGACCTTCGGGTCGCGGAACTCGAGGTGGCTGGGTCGAAGGTTCAGCAAGATGGCGGCGATCGTCGTCGACGGATCGCGGACGAGTCGCGTCCCCGGCAGGGCCGAAAGACCGGCGACGTCGAGCGGGGCCAGACCGGACGCAGCGTCGAGCTCGCCCGCCCGGAACGCCGCGACGAGCTGGTCGGGGGCGTCGAAGAACCGGAACTCCAGACGCGCCAGGCTGGGCCTTGGATCGGTCGGACGAGGGGTCGGGTGGCTCGGTCCGAGCGGGTCGCTCGGCGCCGGAACGCCGCCGGACGGGCCGGCGCTCGAACCCGCGTCACTCGCGCTGGGCCCCGCGGCAACTCCGGCCGGCTCGAGCACGGCGTGGTCCCGATCCAGCTCGACGATCGCGTACGGCCCCGATCCGATGGGCGCCTCCCCGAATGGGTCGCCGGCCATGGCGGACGGCGGCGTGTTCCCGAGGAGATGCCTCGGAGCGATCGGCTGGGTCGTGAGCGCCAGGAACCCGGCGAACGGGTCCTCCAGGTCGAACCGCACCGTGTGGTCATCGACGGCCGTGGCGGTCACGCCCTGCCAGGACCCGGCGCCCGGTCCGTGGTACGCGGGGTCGCGGAGGGTGTCGATGGTGAAGACGACGTCGTCGGCCGTGACCGGCTGGCCGTCCTGCCAGGTCGCATCGGGCTGGAGCCGGAACGTCCATGTGGCGCCGGTGTCATCGGACGTCCAGGACGTCGCCAGCGCCGGGATCGGCCGGCCGTCGGAATCGAGCTTGGTCAACCCCTCGAAGACGAGCGCGACCAGGTCGCGATCGACCTGGCTCCGGGCGCCGAGGGGGCTGACCGAGACGGGGCGTCCCAGCTCGCCCTCGCGGTACGGGAGGGCCGGCGACGGGCTCGGATGGCCCGACGGAGCCGCCGCGGTGCCTTGCGGCGTGAACGCCGGACTGCCGATGGCGATTGCCGCCACGGCCATGACGAGGACGAGGGCGGCGACGACGGCACGGTCGGTGCGGTTCATGGAGAGGAACGAACGAGCCGCTCGGGCGGAGTCGGCGTCCCCGGCGACGACCCCGGTGCGAGCGTGTCGAGCCGGTTCAGCCCGCCGTCGTCGCCGCGGGGGCGAAGACGAACGACGCCACGGAGAACGCCACGAACAGGATCAGCAGGACGATCGTGAACTGCCACAGGCGTCGTTCGACGCCACGCCGGCTGCGGTAGACGGCCGAGTCGCCGCCGAACGTTCCGGACAGGCCGGTGCCGCGGGCCTGGAGCAGGATCGCCGCGACCAGGGCGATGCTGACGATGATCTGGCCGATCGCCAGGGCGGGATTCACAGGGGAAGACCTCCGGTGGGGGCGCCGGTGGAAACGGCGTCGGATGATATCACGCGTCGCCCGCCGGACCGGTCGGAACGGTCGCCCCGATGGGCCGCTCCCCGCTCGTCGCGGCCACC
>DATLVO010000162.1:0-4468 GCA_035577485.1 Verrucomicrobiia bacterium | reverse complement strand
ACCTCGCCTTCGATCCCGTGCGCGACGGCAGGGCAGATCGTGTACTTGGCGACGTAGCGGCGCGCCCGCGCGTTGTCGGCGCGCCCGCCCTCCGGCCGCCCGAGCCGCGCCTTCATCGCGTGCGCGGTCTGCCAGGTTCGCACGATCGTCTCGCCCGCGCGGCCCATCGCCTGCGAGTCGGAGCCGATCATCGAGATGGCGCCGAGGTCGTGGAGCACGTCCTCCGCCGCGATCGTCGTCGGCCGGATCCGGCTCTCGGCGAACGCGAGGTCCTCGGGCACGCCCGGGTTCAGGTGGTGGCAGACCATGAGCATGTCCAGGTGCTCGTCCAGGGTGTTCACGGTGTACGGCCGTGTCGGGTTCGTCGAGGACGGCAGGACATTCGGCAGGGCGGCGATCCGGATGATGTCGGGAGCGTGGCCACCGCCCGCGCCCTCGGTGTGGAACGTGTGGATCGTCCGACCGGCGATCGCCGCGATCGTGTCCTCGACGTAGCCGGCCTCGTTGATCGTATCGGTATGAATCGCGAGCTGGACATCCTCGTCGTCGGCGACGCGAAGGGCGGCGTCGATGACCGCCGGCGTCGTTCCCCAGTCCTCGTGGGCCTTGAGGCCGCAGGCGCCGGCCCGGACCTGCTCGCGCATCGCGTCGGGCAGGCTCGCGTTGCCCTTGCCGTAGACGCCCCAGTTGACGGGCAACGCCTCGGCGGCCTGGAGCATCCGGCCGATGTTCCACGGCCCCGGTGTCGCCGTCGTCGCGTTCGTGCCGTCGGCGGGTCCCGTGCCACCGCCGAGGATCGTCGTGATCCCGTTGCTCAGGGCGGCCCAGACCTGCTGCGGCGAGATCATGTGGACGTGGCTGTCGACGCCGCCGGCGGTCGCGATCAGGCCCTCGCCGGAGATGACCTCGGTGCCCGCGCCGATCACGAGGCCGTCGGTGACGCCGTCCATGACGTCCGGGTTGCCGGCCTTGCCGAGACCGACGATCCGACCGTCGCGGATCCCGATGTCGGCCTTGACGACCCCGATCGTCGCGTCGAGGACGACGGCGTTGGTGATGACCAGGTCGAGCGCACCATCGGCATTCGTGAGGCCCGAGGACTGGGCCATCCCATCGCGGATCGTCTTCCCGCCGCCGAACACGGCCTCGTCGCCCGGAACCGTCAGATCGCGCTCGACCTCGCAGACGAGGTTCGTGTCGGCGAGGCGGAAGCGGTCGCCGGTCGTCGGGCCGTACAGCTCCGCGTAGCGCCGCCGGTCGATCCGCATCCTCGAGTCAGCCGGACGCGTCGGGGGCGCCGGGGGCATCCGGGGCCAGCTCGAACCCGCGGGCTCGCGCCGCGTCCGCGAACGCCTCGCGGCCGCCGGGTCGGTCGAGGGCCCCGCCGACGAGACCGTGTCCGCCCGTCATGACCCGCCGCCCGGCGAACGGCACGAGCTGGACGTCCCGGGTATCGCCCGGCTCGAACCGAACGGCCGTGCCCGCGGGGATGTCGAGCCGCAGGCCATACGCGACAAGCCGATCGAACCGCAGCGCGCGGTTCGCCTCGGCAAAGTGGTAGTGGGAGCCGACCTGGATCGGCCGATCGCCCGTGTTCGCGACCGAGAGCCGCGTCACCGGCCGGCCGGTGTTCAGCTCGATGTCGCCCGGCGGGTGGATGTAGCCGCCGATCGGCCCCGGGCCACTCATGGGATCGGGTCGTGGCAGGAGACGAGCTTCGTCCCGTCGGGGAACGTCGCCTCGACGTGGACCACGGTCAGGAGCTCCGGCACCTCGTCCATGACGTCCGCACGTGTCAGGACCTGGCGGCCGAGCGCGCGCACCTCGGACACCCGGCGGCCGTCGCGCGCGCCTTCGAGCATCGCCTCGGTGATGAGGGCGGTCGCCTCGGGGAGGTTGAGCTTCAGGCCCCGCTCGCGCCGCCGCCGGGCGAGATCCGCGGCGACATAGATCAGGAGCTTCTCGGTCTCCCGGGGGGTGAGCTGCATCTGCCGTCCCGTGCCGTCGGTGCCGTCCGTGCCGTCGCCGCCGTCGCGTGCCGTCCCGCGGGGCGGGGCTCCACTGGCGGAGGTGGCGGCGATTGTAATGCCCGGCCGAGCCCGCGCGCCGACACCCCTCGAGTGCGGCTCTCGGGGCTCGCCAGCCAACACCCCCTTCAATCCTGATGCTGTTCTCTGCATATATGCCGAAACTGGCATCAAGAAGGCGGGGGGTGTTCAGCGACGGGCCCGAAGGGCGGGACTCCCGGGTAGGGCGGCCGGGCGGACGAACGGGGGCGACCCCGGGCCCGCGGGGACGCTCCTTGTTCAGCGCCGGGGCGACCGCCGCAGGCGCAGCGCCAGGCCGAGCGTCAGGCACCGATCCGGGTCGTCCACGAACGGGCCGATGATCTCGGCGATCCGCTCGAGCCGGTTGGCCAGGGTGTTCGTGTGGACGTACATGCGGCGGGCCGCAACCGCGACCTTCCGCGCCGCCAGGTAGACCTCGAGCGTTTCGACGAGGTTCGTCCGGTATCGCGCGTCATGGGCGACGAGCGGGCCAACGGCCCCGTCCACGAACGTGGCCCGGTCGGCCTCCGGCGTGTTGAACAGCAGCCGGTCGAGCTCCAGCTCCTCGAACAGGGCGACCGCTCCGTGGCCGCGACTCCAGCCGGCGACAGCGATCGCGCCGCGGGCCTCCCGATAGCTCCGGTCGAGCCGGAGCGGATCGCCCGCGGGCCTGCCGATCCCGATGTCGATGACGCCGCCGGGCAGTCGCCGCGTCCCCTCGGCCCGGAGCTCCTCGCCCGCGGCCCGTGCCGCCTCGCGTCCCCGACCGGTCACCGGGACGAGGGCCGCGATCCCGGCGGTCCGCTCCCAGACGATCGTCGCCGGGCCGAGGGTCAGCCGGGCAGCCTCATAGAGCCGATGCCGCGCGACCAGCTCCTCGGACGACCCGGCCAGCTGGCCGAACGGCCGGCCATCGAGCTCGTGGAACTCGGCCACCAGGACGGCCCGCGGCGTCGCCAGGTCCCAATCGAAGGCGGCCGAGCGTTCCAGCAGAGCCTCTCGATCGGTCACGTGGCCCGTCACGAGCTCCTCCAGGCAGACCGCCTGGAAGCGACGGTCGGCCTCCGCGACGGCCCGTGCCTGGACCAGTCGGAGGGCCGCGACCGTGGCCGCGTAGTCGAGCGCCTCGAGCTCGTCGTCGCCGAGGTCGGCGGGCCGCCCGAGCGCGACGATCGTTCCGTGTCGGTCGGCCCCGACCACGATCGCCTGGGCCATCGCCTCGTGCCCGTCGACCAGGACCGCAGCCGGCTCGCCGGTTGGCCCGGTTTCGATCGGGGCGGCCGGCAACGCCGCCGCGATCGCCTCGTCGAACGTCGGTGAGTGCGCGAGCAACCCGCCCTGGGCGTCCACGATCGCGATCGGCATGCCGATGGATTCGGCGAGGGTCTCCGCGATCTGCCGCAGGCCGCCGCCGCTGAGGACGATCCTCGTGAAGCGGTCGTGGATGTCCGCGGCTCGCTGCAGCCGGACGGACTGGGCGTCGAGGATGACACCGAGCACCGCCCCGATGATCTCGTTGAACGAGGCCGGCGGCGGCAGCTCGATGAGCGGGAAGTCGAGCCGATCGGCGTCCTCGACCATCACCGGCGGGATCGATCCGATGTACCGGGTCGGCTTGATCGCCATGCCGGCCAGGCCCTGGTCGACCAGGTGGGGCACGAGCTGCTCGAGGGCCGCTGGGTCCTCTCGCAGAGGGTACGCGGTGGTCAACAGGAGCTCATCCGGCTTCACCCAATCGAGGATGTCGGGGACCTCCATGACATTCACGGAGCGGACGACCCGGTCGAGACCCGCCCGACCGGCGACGAGGCGCGACTGGGCAAGCTGCGGCAGGCCGAGGACGTCGCCGACCGCCACCCCGGTCCGGGTCCGACGTTCGATACCGGTGCTCGGCGCGGTCATGGCCGCTCCTCCTCGCTCCGACCGCTGAGGAAGAACCTCACAGGCACGACTGCCGCGAACTGTGTGGTTGTCCTAGTGACGCGCCCATCCTAGCGTCCATACGATGGCGCCGTTCCGCCCAGCCCTCACCGGAGCGTTGCCCTGCCGAACGCCGCCGCCGCCCTGCCCGCGACCCGCCTGACCCCGGACGTCGCCGCCCGCGCCCAGACGATCTTCGGGCGGGTTCGGAGCGTTCACCGGGCGGCGGTGTACGTCGACCTGGGGCCGCCCGACGGCCTGCTGGTCCTCGCGATCGACGACGTCGGTGGCACACCCGGGGGAATCCTCCTCGGTGGCACGCCAGACCTGCGAACGGTCGGGATCGAACGGGGAATGGCGCTGCTGCCGGAGGCCCAGGGCTGGTCGATCCCGACGGCGGGCGTCACGATCGACGCGTCGCGCGCCCAGACCTGGTCGCCGGCCCGGCCCGCGTCCGCACACGTGCGGATGACGAAGCGGCTGACGCGAGCCGGGACCAC
>DATLVO010000161.1:0-6262 GCA_035577485.1 Verrucomicrobiia bacterium | reverse complement strand
CGCGGACGACGGGCCGGACCGCCTACGCCGGCCTCGTCGACGCCGGCCACGGCTGGCTGCCGCCGGCGTACGTTCGCGTCCCGATGAGCAGCTGGGACTTCGCCGAGGCTGGCCGGCGGATCCCGGTCGCGCAGGCGGTCCTGACGACGCGCGACCAGATCGCCGCGCTCGTCGCACCGCTCGGTCTCGACGTCCCGACGGACCTCCGAGCCGCCTACGAGATGGCCACCGACAGCCTCGCGACCGTCCAGGCCCGGGCCGACGCCGAGCTCGTCGCCGCGCGGTCGCTCGTCGCCGCCGATGCGGCTGACCATGGGCCGCGCGGCCTCCTGACGACGATCGGCCTGATCGGCGCCTCGCCCGACGCGGCCCTCGACGCGGCCCGGGCGGCGTTCCTGGCGGGAGCCGCCGATGCGACCAGCCGGGCCCAGGCGGTGTCCGCGCTGGTCGGGGGAGCGGCGGCGGTCGGCCAGGCGCGGGTCGGCGCGATGATCGGCGCGATCGTCGTCCTGGCGTTCCTGATCGTCCTGGCGGCGGTGCTCGTGCGGCGCCGGCGGCGGCACGCGACGGCGGTTGGATGGACGGGTCCGTACGCTACACTCCCGGACCAATCCGCCGAGAAGGACGACACGGTGATCGACGACCGACAGGGCGGCTGATGGGCCTCGTTCGCACCCGACCCTCGCGCGAGATCCTCTCCGGTGACTCGGCGGACGTCTACTTCGCCCGCGCCGCGAGCATCCTCGAACGGGAAGGTCTCGACCCGCTCGTCACGATGGAGGTCTTCGCCCGCGCGGACGCGATCCTGTGCGGCGTCGACGAGGCGAAGAACCTGATCGGCCACGTCCTGGCGACCGCCGATCGCTCGGAGACGCGGGTCGAGGCGCTGTCCGACGGCGACCGCATCGAGCCGAAGGAGATCGTCCTCCGGATCCGCGCCCGCTACCGCCAGTTCGGGCTGTACGAGACCGCGATCCTCGGGATGCTCGCCCAGTCGACCGGCTGGGCGACCGCGGCCCGGGAATGCGTCGATGCCGCCGCGCCCGAGCCCGTCGTCTCGTTCGGCGCGCGCCACGTCCACCCCGACATCACCGACGTCCTCGACTACGCCGCGATCGTCGGCGGCTGCGTCGGGGCCTCGACCCCGGCGGGCGCCCGCCTCGCGGGCCTCAGCCCGACCGGGACGATGCCCCATTCGCTCGTCCTGATCTTCGGCGACACGGTCGAGGCGGCCGAGGCCTTCGATCGGGACCTGACGGCGGACGTCCCGCGGATCGTCCTCGTCGACACGTTCAAGGACGAGGCCGAGGAGGCGCTCCGGGTCGCCCATGCCCTGGGCGACCGCCTCTACGGCATCCGCCTCGACACGCCCGCCGAGCGCGGCCGGGTCACCCCGGACCTCGTCAAGGAGATCCGGGCCCGGCTCGACCAGGAGGGCTACGGCCACGTCCGGATCACGGTCTCGGGCGGGCTGAACCCGGAGCGGATCGCCTACTTCAAGGAGCAGGCGGCGCCGGTCGACTCGTTCGCCGTCGGGTCGCACATCAGCGGGGCCCGGCCGATCGACTTCACCGGCGACATCAAGGAGATCGACGGGCGGCCGATCGCGAAGCGTGGCCGGATCCCCGGCATCACCGACTCGCCGCGCCTCCGGCCGGTCGATCTCGCGCTCTGGCGCGACGGCGGCTAGGCGCTCACCACCGCGCGATCGCCGAGGGTCGTCGCCAGGCTCGCGAGCCAGGAGCCGATCACGCCGAGAAGGACGACGCCCGCGATCCACAAGACGGGCCCGCGGGTCAGGACCGCGATCGCGGAGAAGGCGACGATCGAGGCGAGCGTCGCGATCGCCAGCCAGCCGGTGAATGACGGCAGGACGCCGCCGCCGAGCGACAGCGCGGCGACCAGGACGATCCAGGCGATCACGGGGATGACCCCGATTCCGCCGGTGACGTAGGAGCCGTCGAGGGACAGGACGCCGACGATCAGGAGCGTCTGGCCGACGGCGATCAGGACGAGCCCGGCGACCGCGGCGACCGTGAGGATCGAGACCCACGGCGTCGCCTGCGGTTCCGCGGCCCGAGCAACGGCCACGACCGTCGGCACGAGGGCGATCGCGGTCAGGACGATCAGGGCGTCGTTCACCGGCCCCCAGAACTGGCCGGCGCCGCCGAAGAACAGGGCCAGCGCGACGCCGGAGAGGATCAGCGCGACGAGCGCAATCCAGCTCGACAGGCCCGCCAGGCGATAGAGATCCGTGGTCGCCATGATCATCCTCACACCGCACGTGTCCGACGCGGCGCATGCTAGGATTGATTGGGTTCGCTGTCAATCAATGAAATGGAGGGCCGATGCCCCGCCAATACCGGCTCGGCAGGCGCCAGGAGTCGCAGGCGGAGACCCGCCGTCGGATCGTGTCGGCCACGCTCCGGCTGTACCGGGAGGTCGGCATCGCGGCCACCACCGTGCCCGCCGTCGCCCGTGCCGCGGACGTGGCGCCGGCCACCGTCCGCAACCATTTCCCGAGCCCGAACGACCTCGCCGAGGCGGCCGCGGACGCGATCCTCGCCGATCTCGAGATGCCGGACGAGTCGATCTTCGCCGGCGTGTCCGGCCCGCTCCCGCGGCTCGAGCGCCTGCTCGTCGAAGTCGCCGCGTTCTTCGAACGGTCGACCGGCTGGTGGGAGGTCCGCGAGGCGGATCGGACCCGGGGCGACGCCTGGGCCATGCCCGAGGCCCGCTACGACGAGCGGATCGCGGACCTCATCCGCGCCGCGGTCGCACCCCTGGACACGGACCCGGCGGTCGTGCCGGTCATCGCCGCGGTCCTCGTCCACGTCTACTTCTCGGCCCGAGCGGCCGGCCTGTCGTCGGAGGCCGCGGTCGATGTCGAGCGGGCGCTCCTGCTCCCGTGGCTCGAGGCGCGCGCCGGATGAGACATCCGGGTCAGGGTCGGGCGCGGCGGTTCGTGGCAGCATTCGGCCATGGACGAGCGCAGCGAGGCGCGCGAGCCCGCTTCGGACGACGAGCGCGAGGCGGCCTACGAGCTGCTCCAGCGCGGCCACCTGCTCCTGCGCCAGCGCCATTTCGCGCAGGCGGCGATCGTGCTGGAGCGGGCCGATCGCGACGAGCCCGGCAAGGCGTCGATCCTCGAGGCCCTCGGCCGGGCGTACTACAACTCCGGCCAGTACGAGCCGGCCCGGGCGACGTTCGAGCAGCTCCTCGAGCTCGACCCGTCGGCGCACTACGCGCATTTCGCGCTCGGCCAGAGCCTGAAGCAGCTCGGCCGTCGGGACGCGGCGCGAACCCACCTCCGGCTCGCCGTCGCGCTGAGCCCGACGACGAAGATCTACGCCGGGGCGCTCGCCCGGCTGGGGTCGAAGCCGGGCTGAGTCAGCGGCCAGACCCGGACCCGGGCTTGGTCTTCTGGCCTCGGCCCGGGCGACCGCGCGGCCGACCGTCCGGCCCGAACCCGGCCTCGGCCGCCAGCCGGCGGATCGTCGCGAGCTCGGCCGGCGTGAAGATCCGGATCGGGATCGGCAGGGTCTGCGGCCCGAACTCGAGCCACAGCGTCGAGCTCGATTCGCGCAGTCGGCTGAAGATCGCCCACGCAAGCTCGGTGTCGGCGTTCGCCGCACGCCAGTGAACACCGGCCTCGCTGATCGAAACGGTCGTGGTCTGGAAGACCCGGTCGCGGTAGCGCCACGCGACGAAGAGGGTGAACGGCACGGTGAAGAGGCCGGTCAGGAAGGCGACCGCGAGGATGATCCCGGGCAGGGCGACCTCGATCTCCCCGGCGAGCACGGGCGGGACGGCAAGCCCGGCCATCACCACGCCGAAGATCTGCGCGAACCGCGACCTGCGCATCGCGGCCGCGCTCGTTCCGAGAAGCTCGCCGAGCGTGAGTACGTAGCTCTTCTCGATGAGCGCGGCCGAAGGCGTTGGTTCTGACGGGTCCGGGCTCGATCGTTCGCGGTCGACCCAGAGCAGGCCGACGAGCGACTTCGCGTCGGCGATCTCGCCGTTCCGAGCCGCCGCGACGGCCGCCGCAAATGGCCGGCGCTCGAGCCGCAGGTGTTCGTCCTCGTCGGGGCCGAGACGACCATCCGCATCGGCCGGGCTCAGGTCGGTCGCGAGGTACAGGTGCATGAGCTCCGTCGCGAACCCGGGCGCCGTCCAGAACCGCGTCAGGAGCCGCCACGACCCGGCCCGATAGCCGGTCTCCTCCTCGAGCTCGCGCCGGGCGGCGAGATCGGGGTCCTCGGTCTGTCCCGTATCCGGGTCGACGTCGAGCGTCCCGGCGGGGATCTCGAGGAGGACGGCGTCGGCGGGGGAGCGGTACTGCCGGACGAGGAGCACCTGGTCGTCGGCATCGATCGCGACGATCGCCACGGCGCCCGGATGCCCGGCGACGTCGCGCTCGGCCCGGGTGCCGTCGGCGCGTTCGACGGTGTCGATGCGGAACGTCAGGTAGCGGCCCCGATGGAGGACGCGTGTATCGACGACCCGCTCCGTGAGGTCGTCGGCGGGTTCCTCGCTGTCGTTCGACGGTGAGTCGATCGGGCCGGGCGAGCCGGCCCGATCGGACGGTTCGGTCAGGCGGCCACCGGCTCGCGCTCGGACGTGAGGCTGGCCCCGGACTCGGCGTCGAAGAGGTGCAGCTTCGAGAGCGGCAGGATCAGCTGGAGCACGTCACCCGGCTTGACTCGGTGGTCGGAACCGACGATCGCCACGATGTCCTTGTCCGCGGCGCTGACGTGGAGGAGCTCCTCGTTGCCGAGGTACTCGACGACGTCGGCCCGGCCGGGAAGGGTGACCGTGTCGCCTTCGACCGGATCGAGCTCGAGGTGCTCCGGCCGGAACCCGGCGACGAGCTTGCGCCCGCTCGTGGCGCCGACCGAGTTCGCGAAGCGATGGGGGAGCGTTGCCGACCAGCCACCGGGCCCGGCCAGCTGCGGTGTCCCGCCCGTCGAGTCGAACGTCACGTCGATGAAGTTCATCGACGGGCTGCCGATGAAGCCTGCCACGAACCGGTTGGCCGGCTGGTCGTACAGGACCTGGGGCGTGCCCACCTGCTGCAGCAGGCCCTCGCTCATCACGGCGATCCGGGTGCCCATCGTCATCGCCTCGACCTGGTCGTGGGTGACGTACACGAACGTCGTGCCCATCCGCTGGTGGAGGCGGGCGATCTCGGCGCGCGTCTGGACCCGCAGCTTGGCGTCGAGGTTGGAGAGGGGCTCGTCCATGAGGAAGACGGCCGGCTCCCGGACGATCGCCCGGCCCAGCGCGACGCGCTGGCGTTGCCCGCCGGAGAGCTCCTTCGGCTTGCGGTCGAGGAGCTTCTCGAGGCTCAGGATGCCGGCCGCCTCGTTGACCCGCTTCTCGATGTCGGCCTTCGGCAGCTTCCGCAGCTTCAGCCCGAACGCCATGTTGTCGCGGACGGTCATGTGCGGGTAGAGCGCATAGCTCTGGAAGACCATCGCGATGTCGCGATCCTTGGGCGGGACGTCGTTCACGACGCGGTCGCCGATCTTCAGCTGGCCGCCGGAGATCTCCTCGAGACCGGCGATCATCCGGAGGCTGGTCGTCTTGCCGCACCCGGATGGGCCGACGAGGACCATGAATTCGCCGTCGTTGATGGCGAGGTTCAGATCGTCGACGGCGAGGACATCACCGTACTTCTTGGTGACGTGCTCGAAGGTCACGGTCGCCATGTGCGCACCTCAACCCCACCGGGGCATCGCGGGTCCTTGCATCCAGCCACCGGGAGGTGTCGTGGACGGACCCCGTGCGAGGAGCCGGCTCGGGTGCCCGTGATCCTAACACCGGCTGCCACGCAGGAACGACGCTGGGTGCGTTGCCGCTTCCGGTCCGCGCTCACGCACCTTGAAGTGCGCTCGCTTGCGGTCCTCGGCGGCGCCTTCCCAGCGCCGCCCCTGCGCGACGAACGCAGTGCGGGAGCGCCGCGAGGCCGGTTTCCTGCCACACGTTCACCCGGCGATCCTTAGCCGCAGTCGACACCACGAATCCGGCCCAATCCACGCCCGGCCGGTCCCGAGTTAGCCTCCGGCAGCTACGGATCGCCGGCCGAGGGCCATCTCGGCCTGCCCCGAGTTCCGTAGGTTCGTCCCGCGAACGTTTGGCACGATTGCCGTCCAATGCAGGCGCAGACGAGGAGTCGGCCATGCTCGTGCTCGACCTCGAGCTCTCGGCCGAGCAGGCCCTCGAGGAGTGCGGTCGGCGCGGCCTCGTGGTGCGAAGCGAA
>DATLVO010000160.1:0-13065 GCA_035577485.1 Verrucomicrobiia bacterium | reverse complement strand
GATGGCCGAGTACTTCCGCGACGAGGAGGGCCGCGACGTCCTCCTGTTCATCGACAACATCTTCCGATTCACGCAGGCGGGCTCCGAGGTGTCGGCGCTGCTCGGCCGGATGCCGTCGGCGGTCGGCTACCAGCCGAACCTCGCGACGGAGATGGCCGCGCTCCAGGAGCGGATCACGTCGACGAAGAAGGGCTCGATCACCTCGCTGCAGGCGGTCTTCGTCCCGGCCGACGACTACACCGACCCGGCCCCGGCGACGACGTTCGCCCACCTCGACTCGACGATCCGCCTCGAGCGCTCGATCGCCGAGCTCGGGATCTACCCCGCCGTCGACCCGCTGACCTCGACGTCGCGCGTCCTCGACCCGAACGTCGTCGGCCAGGAGCACTACGACGTGGCCCAGGAGACGAAGCGCGTTCTCCAGCGCTACCGCGACCTCCAGGACATCATCGCGATCCTCGGGATCGACGAGCTGTCGGAGGAGGACAAGGCCGTCGTCGGCCGGGCGCGTCGCCTCCAGCGGTTCGCCAGCCAGCCGTTCACGGTCGCCGAGGTGTTCACCGGGCGACCCGGAGCGTACGTGTCGATCAAGGACACGGTGGCGAGCTTCAAGGAGATCCTCGACGGCAAGGTCGACGACCTGCCCGAGCAGGCGTTCTTCCTGGCCGGCACGATCGAGGACGTCCGCAAGAACGCCGAGAAGCTGGCGGG
This sequence comes from Verrucomicrobiia bacterium, assembly GCA_035577485.1. GTDB lineage: Bacteria > Chloroflexota > Limnocylindria > Limnocylindrales > CSP1-4 > CF-46. The sequence continues at coordinate 12,354 of DATLVO010000160.1, read as the reverse complement.
CTGATTCTGATGCCCATCCGTCTCCGTTCGGATCCCACGCCGGTTTACGCGGGGCGAGCACATGCGACGCGCCTGACCGGCGGCATGCTCGGAGTGCTCGCCGGGCGAGAACGATTGGCAGAATCCGGCCTGCTCCCGTCGTTCGCGCTCGTGGGGCGGACAAGAAGCGCCCGCAGGCCGTCAGCCTCGTCCGATGTGCTCGTGGGGCGGACACGGGCCGAGACGACAACCGAGGTGGCCGCCTGATGCCCCTCCACCTCGAGATCGTGACGCCGGAGAAGCTGGCCTACGCCGACGACGTCGACAGCGTCCAGCTGCCGGGCAGCGAGGGCGAGCTCGGCGTCCTCCCGCATCACGCGCCCCTGGTCGCCACCCTCGGCGCCGGTGAGCTCCGCCTGCGGAAGGGCGGTCAGGAGGAATCGTTCGCGATCGTCGGTGGCTTCCTGCAGGTCCTGCCGGACAAGGTCGTCGTCATGGCCGAGACCGCCGACATGGCGTCCGAGATCGATCTCGAGAAGGCCCAGGAGGCCCGCCGCCAGGCCGAGGCCGCCCTCGAATCGGGCTTCCACGAGGGCGCCGACCTCTCGGCGGCCCGAGCCGCCCTCCAGCAGGCGCTCATCCGAATCCGAGTCGCCGAACGTCGCCACCGTGAAGGACCCCGACACCGGGGATGACATGAACCGGCAACCTCCCCGTCGTGCTGGCGTGCGCTCACCGAGGCCGGAGGCGGAGCTCTGCGACGCCATCCGCCCGAGGTTTCCGCGGCACCGCGGCTGACGGCCCGATGGCTGACGCCAAACCGTTCAACTGGGAGTTCACCCCCGAGCCGGTGACCCGCGAGGTCTTCCGGATCGACGGCGGCGTCCCCTTGTCCGGCGACGTCCCGATCAGCGGCTCGAAGAACGCCGCGCTGAAGATCCTCGCCGCCGCGACGCTGACGGGCGAGCGCTGCCGGATCACGAACGTGCCGGAGATCGAGGACGTCCGGGTCATGGCCGAGACGCTCCGCGACCTCGGCGTCGTGGTGGACCATCCCGGCCCGAACGTCTACGAGGTCGCCTCGGGCGACGTCGAGTGGCTGTTCGTGCCGCTCGAGGCGGCGGCGAAGATGCGGGCCTCGTTCATGCTCCTGGGGCCGCTCCTCAGCCGCTTCGGGCGGGTGATCATCAGCAACCCCGGCGGCGACCGGATCGGCCGGCGGCCGGTCGACCTCCACGTCGAGGCGATGCGGACCCTCGGCGCCACGATCGAGTACCGAAACGGCTACTACTTCGCGACGGCCCCCGGGCGGCTGCGCGGGACGGAGGTCCGCTTCCCGTTCGTGTCGGTGATGGGCACCGAGAACGTGATGCTCGCGGCGACCCTCGCGGACGGCCACACGGTCATCCGCCCAGCGGCCCAGGAACCCGAGACCGACGACCTGATCGTGTTCCTCCAGAAGATGGGCGCGGAGGTCGAGCGGACCTACCCCGACACGATCGAGGTCGTCGGCCGGCGACGCCTGCGGGGCGCGGAGCATCGGGTGATCCCGGACCGGATCGAGGCCGGCACGTTCGTGATCGCCGGGGCGGTCACCGGCGGTCGGATCCGCCTCACCGGCGCCCCGTGCGATCACATGACGGCGTTCCTCGACGTGCTCGGCGACGCCGGCGTGGGCCTGACCTGCGTCGCGGACACGATCGAGGTCGACGGATCGCGCCTGACCAATGGCGGCTACCGCGCGGTTGACATCCAGACGGCCGCGTATCCGGGCCTGCCGACCGACATCCAGCCACCGACGTGCGTGCTCCTGACGCAGGCGAACGGCGTCTCGCACGTCCACGAGGCGATCTTCGAGGATCGCCTGGAGTGGCTCGGCGAGCTCAACCGGATGGGCGCCCGGATCGACCACATCGACAACCACCGGGCGACGATCCGCGGCCGGACGCCGCTCCACGGGACGGAGACCGAGATCGGCGACCTGCGGGCCGGCGCGTCGCTGATTCTCGCCGCCCTGGCCGCAGACGGGACCTCGACGATCCACGGTGCACACCACGTCGAGCGGGGGTATGAGAACATCGAGCGCAAGTTCGCAGATCTCGGCGCCAGAATCGCGCGCCTCGAAGAAGGGACTGATTCCACCAGCTCATGAAGATCGGCATCGACCTCGGCACGGCCAACGTCCTCGTCTACGTCAAGGGCAAGGGCGTCGTGATCACGGAACCGTCCGTGGTCGCGGTCTCCGACGACAACCGCATCGTGGCCGTCGGCGAGGAGGCCCGCGAAATGATCGGGCGGACCCCCGGCAACATCACCGCCATCCGCCCGATGAAGGACGGCGTCATCGCCGACTACGTGATCACCGAGGCGATGCTCCGCTTCTTCATCGCCAAGGCGACGAAGGGCCGGATCGGCTTCAGCCGGCCCGAGGTGATGATCAGCGTGCCGGCCGGGGTCACCTCGGTCGAGAAGCGGGCCGTCCGCGACGCCGCCCTGAAGGCCGGCGCGAAGGAGGCCTACCTGATCGAGGAGCCCCTCGCCGCCGCGATCGGCGCGAACGTCCCGATCAGTGGGCCGTCCGGGAACATGGTGATCGACATCGGCGGCGGGACGAGCGAGATCGCGGTCATCGCCCTCGGCGGGATCGTCGTCTCCACCTCGCTCCGGGTCGGCGGCAACAAGTTCGACGAGCACATCGCCACGTACATCCGCAAGAAGTACAACCTGATGATCGGCGAGCGGACCGCGGAGGAGGTCAAGATCCAGATCGGGACCGCGCTGCCGCTCGAGCGGGAGCTCCAGATGGAGGTCCGCGGCCGCGACCTGATCGCCGGCCTGCCGCGGACGATCCCGATCACGAGCTCCGAGGTGATGGAGGCGATCGAGGCGCCGCTGCAGCAGCTCGTGACCGCGGTTCGCCTCGTCCTCGAGCAGACGCCGCCGGAGCTCAGCTCGGACATCATCGACAAGGGCATGGTGATGTCCGGCGGCGGGGCGCTCCTGCGGAACATCGACAAGCTCCTGACCCAGGTCACGGGCGTGCCCTGCCACGTTGCGGAGAACTCGCTCAACTGCGTCGCCCTCGGCACGGGACTCGCGCTCGAGCACTTCGACTTCTTCAAGAAGTCGCTCGTCTCGCAGATCTGAGGCACCGGATGAGCGGCGATCCTCGCTGGTTCGCCGACCTCCACACCCATTCGCGGGCGTCGTTCGATTCGCTCGCGTCTCCGGCATCGCTCGTCCGGACCGCCGCGAGCCGCGGCCTCACCCACCTCGCGATCACCGACCATGACCGGATCGACGGGGCGCTCGAGGCTCGCGATCGGGCGGCCGAGCTGGCGCCCGGCTTGATCGTCATCGTCGGCGAGGAGATCAAGACGGCCGACGGCGACCTGATCGGCCTCTTCCTCGACCGGGCGATCGAGCCGGGCCTGACGGCCGACGAGACGATCGCGGAGGTCCGCCGCCAGGGCGGCCTCGTCGGGATCCCCCATCCGTTCGATCGGTTCCGCGGCTCGCTGCTGCGCGACGCCGCGATGGAGCGGCTGGCATCGCTGGTCGACTGGGTCGAGGGCCACAACGGACGGGTGGCGGTCGGCCGCGGCAACGAGCGAGCGACCGAGTTTGCGCTGGCACATGGTCTCGGCCGGATCGCGGTCTCCGACGCCCACAGCGCGTTCGAGGTGGGCGTGGCGTACACGGCGTTCGACGTCGACCCCTCGACACCCGCCGGGCTGCTGGCCGCGCTCGCCGGGGCGGAGTTGATCCCGGGCCGGGCCTCGTTCTACGTCCGCCTGCTGACGCCCCTGGCGAAGGGCATCCAACGAGCAAGGGGCAACGTCCGGATCCGGCCATCCGGCGAGCGGCCCGCGGCGGCCGCGCGGTGACGGAGCCGATCGAGCCCGCCGAGCCGGTTGCCGGAGGACAACGGGTCGAGCGCCGTTCCGGCGTGGATCGCCGCAAGACCACGCGTCGCCGGATCCATTCGCATGCCCAGCCGGAGCGCCGCAGCGGCCTCGACCGGCGGGTCGTCGACGCGCGGCGCGAGGTCGACCAGGTCAACGCCGATGCGATCTCGCTCGGCCGTCGCCTCCGCCAGCCGAAGACGATCCTGTCGCTCGTCCTGCCGCTGATCCTGCTCGTGCTCGTCTTCCGAGTCGTGCTCAACGTCAACGTCAACGACCTGATCACCGGCGTCCGCGAGGCGAACCCGCTCCTCCTGCTCGCGGCCTTCCTGATCTTCTACGCGGGGTTCCCGCTGCGCGGCCTCCGCTGGGCGTTGCTCCTCCGCGGGAGCGGGTTCCGGATCGGGCTGCGCGACGCGACGGAGATCCTCTTCCTCTCCTGGCTCGTCAACTGCCTCGTCCCGGCCAAGCTCGGCGACGTCTACCGGGCGTATCTCCTGAAGCTCAACAGCCCGGTGTCGCTGTCGCGGACGTTCGGGACCGTCTTCATCGAGCGGATCCTCGACCTCTTCGCGATCTCCGTCCTCGGGCTGGCCGCCGGCTTCTGGAGCTTCCGGAACGGCCTGCCGACCCAGATCCAGGTCGTCTTCGGGATCGCGGTCGGCGTCGTCGTCGTGCTCGCGGCGATGCTGCTGACGCTCCGCAACTTCGGTCGGCGGATCCTCGTCCGCCTGCCCGTGCCGCACCGGGTCGTCGAGCTGTACGACCGGTTCGAGGAGGGCGTGTTCGGCGCCGTCGGCCTCCGTCACCTGCCACCGCTCGTCGTCCTGACCGGACTGATCTGGGCGACCGAGGCGATGCGGCTCTACCTCGTGGTCGCCGCGCTCGGCTTTCCGGACGTGGAGCTCGGCATCTCGGGCGCGTTCTTCGTGGCCCTGATCGGATCGCTGCTCACCGCCGTGCCGCTCAGCCCGGCCGGCCTGGGCATCGTCGAGCTCGGGGTCGTCGGGGTCCTCACGGCCGCCTACGGCGTGCCCGCGGGCGAGGCGACGACGATCGCGCTCGTCGACCGGACGATCAGCGTGCTGTCGATCATCGTGATCGGGGCGATCGCCTACTCCGTCTCGGGAAAGCGGCGTGGCGCCGGCCTGGCGGAACCGGTGGGCAGGGATCCGAGCCAGTCGCCTGCCTGACTGGGGTCAGGGATCGCGGCCTCGCGCGTCTCGGGATCGGTTGCGCGCAGGCATCAAGATCCTGAATGAAACGAATCCGCAAGGTCGATCGTGAAGACGAACGCAAGGCTTCTGCCCGGGCCGCGCGCATCAACGGCGGTCCGTGGGACGATTCTTGGGCCCATGCCCATGTTTCTCCTTTCACCCCGCCCATCAGGGCGCCTGATCCGATCGGCGGCTCCTGTCGTATCCACGAACCGGGACAGCAGTCCCATGCCCGTTCCGATCCACACCACTGCGGACCCCACCGCACTCGCCACCCGGGCACGGGCCCTGCGAGGACCGGATCGGTACCAACGGGGGATACAGGCAGGTGGGCTCCGGTGGTGATCATGGCCCTGTCGCCACACCCATCGGTCGCGCGAGTCACGGAGCGCCCAACGACGTCATGACCAGCCAGAACGGTCGCGCGTTCAACGAATGGCTTCGAGCCCAGCTCAAAGCCAAGAAGATGTCGCAGCGCCAGCTCGCCCAGCAGTCCGGCGTCGACCATTCGACGATCTCCCGGCTGATCCGCGGCGATCGCATGCCCTCCCTCGGCACCGCCACGAAGCTGGCCCGCGGTCTCCGCGAGCTGCGCGACGACGCCGACACGCCCCAGTACCTCGGCCTGGTCGCCGGCGGGGCCACGAACCCGACCGCCCGCGTCGAATACGCCCTGCGCGCCGACGACATGCTGAGCGAGCCCCAGGTTCGCCAGATCATGGAGTACTACCTCGCCGTCCGGATGCGCCGGTACGGTCGAACGTTCCAGCCCTCCGAGCCCACGACCAACCGTTCGCCGGATCGCCCATTGGCGCGCTCCGCACCGGTCGGCGCGGGCCCGGTTGTGGCCGGCGTCGGTCCGGCCGCAAATGCCCGGATGACCAGCGTCCGTCCGGTCGGCCGAAGCCTCGGCCGTCCCGGCAGGCCCTGACCCGAGGCTGACCGCCGCCCGACGGACGTAGGCACCCGTCGGGTTCACCACATCTTCTCCAGGGCACGGCTCGGACGCCCTCCACGTCCGGGTCTCGGGGACAGCGAAGGCCGGCATCTGGGGTGCCGGCCTTCGCCATTTCTCACTTGCGGTGGTCGATGGCTGTCGCGCCAGGACGACTCTGGCCGCGTTGAAGCGGCCCGCCTCGTCAGCTCGGTAGGTAGACCGACACCCAACGGCCCGGGGCGGCTTCGAAGCGGTCCGCCAGCACGAGGCCGACCTGGGTCGCCAGCGCATCCTCGGCCGGGCCGCCGCAAGCGGCGCCGATCGTCGAGCGGAAGAGGTCGTCGCAGAGCACGATCCGGGCGACCGAGTCGGGCGCCGGAGGCGCGGTCGGGGCGACGAGGGTCGGGAGCGGCGCGCCGGCACGGACGAGCGAGAACCGCACCGCGTCGGGGCCCTTCGCAGCCGGCAGGCTGACGATCTCGGTCGGCCCGGGCGGGATCACCCGGGCGATGCGGTCCGCTGCGGCCACCGCGGCTGGCCAGCCACCGTCGGGCGTCACCGCCGGTGGCTCGTGGGTCACGTTCCACGCGGCGAGAAGGGCGACGAGCAGCCCCGCGGCCGCGGGTCCGACCCACATCGGGCCCGAGGCGGGGCGAGCGCGCGCGAGGGCCGCGATCCCGACCCCGACGAGGACAAACACGATCGGGTCCGCGAACGCGTGGTAGTGGTCGTTCGGGAGGCCCAGGACGACGGTCGCGAGGCCGCTCGCGCCGACGGCGAGCGCGATCACGGTCCAGGCGAGCCCGAGCCCCAGCCAGCGAACCGCGATGCGCTCCGCCCCTGTCGCGGCGATCGCCCGCCACGCCGCCAAGCCGACCACGAGCCCGGCCGCAAGAAGCGCGACGGTCGGTGCCGCCGTCACGAGGCCCGTCAAGGGCCAGGACAGGACCCGCAGCCCGACGATCGGGAACCGGGCGGGCAGAGCGACGTCGGCCGGGCCGCCCGCGGTCAGGAACGCGATCGCGGCCCGGATCTCGGACCCGCCGCTCTGGAGCTCGTGGATCGCCAGCGGCACGTAGCTCGCGACCGCGACCGCGATCCAGGCGAGAGCGGCTTGACCCAGCGCCCGCCGGTGCGATCCGTGTCCGCGCCGCGCGTCCGCGACGATGAGGCCCGCGAGCACCGGTGTCAGCACCACCCCGAGGACGTGGAGGTGCATCGTCACGACCGCGGCCGCGCCGGCGACGACCCACCAGCGGGCCTGCCCGGTCGTCCATGCGCGCCACGCGGCCGCGAGCGCGATCGCGCTCGCGGCCGCGATCAGGTTCGGGTTCCAGATGAATGTCGACTCGTCGACCGCGCTCGTCGAGACCGCCATCAGGAGGCCCGCGATGAGGCCGGCGATGGGCCCGCCGATCGAGCGCGCGAGCCACCTGGTGACGGCGACCGCGAGCACGCCGACCAGGGCGATCGCGGCCGTGACGGCGATCGGGTCGGCGCCCGATAGCGCGGCGACCGGGGCAAGGAGCCAGTAGTAGAGGACGCCGTGGTGGAAGTCGCCGATCGAGGTCGGCGGCCCGAGCAGCGGGACCTCGCCGTTCACGACGAGATCGCGCAGGACCAGCATGTCGTGGCCCTGGTCGGCGTCCCAGGTGCCGCGCGTCGGGAGATCGACGAGACGGAAGATGGCGGCGAGGATCACGATGGCCGCCAGCCCGGCGAGCTCGAGCCGTCGTCGGACCGCGTCGGTGGCAACGATCGGTCCGCTCTCGGGCGATCGGGGTCGGGCGTTCACCGCCGGCTTGCTGGCTCGGGATCCGTCGATGGACGGTCGGCCCTCGACCCGCTCGGCGCGCCAGCCGCGGCCGACCGAGACCGGCTGCCTTTCAGCGTCATCGCCTCCGGCGGCAAGGGCTCGAGTGGCTCGCCGCGGGCGAGCGCGATCGATCGCTTCACGTTGACCGCGTCGTAGCCTTCCTCCATCCCCGGCGTCTCGAGGATGTAGGCGGCCCGCGCGAGCAGCGGGTGGCGCAGGAGATGAACCATGCCCGCCTCGCCGATCTGCCCGGCGCCGATGTGCTCGTGGCGGTCCGTCCGCGACCCGAGGCCGCTCTTCGTGTCGTTGAGGTGCACGACGGCGAGCCGGTCGATGCCGATCCGGGCGTCGAACTCGTGGAGCAGGGCGTCGGTCGCGCCGGTGTCGGCGAGATCGTAGCCGGCGCCCCAGGCATGGGCGGTATCGAGGCAGAAGCCAACCCGCTCGCGGGGGATCCCGCGCCGGTCGAGCGCGTCAGCGACGGCAGCGAGCTCGAGGACGCTGACCCCGAGACCCCAGCCGCCGCCGGCGGAGTTCTCGAGGAGGATCGTGGGGGTGAGGGGATCGGCCGGCTCGGCCGCGTCGTCGGTGGGGACGGCCTCGTCGCCCGGATCTGCCGCCTCGACCGCCTCCGCCTCCTCGACCCGAGCGAGCGCCTGCAGGATCCCGTCGGCGAGTCGCTCGATCCCGACCTCGACCCCGCTGCCGCGATGCGACCCGACATGGATGTTCACGTATCGCGCCCCGAGGCCCGGCGCATCGCGAAGCTCGGCCGCCAGGAGCCCGATCGATCGCTCGAAGAACTCGGCGTCGGGGCCGGCGAGGTTGATCAGGTACGAGGCGTGAATGACGATCGGGTCGATCCCGAGTTCGCGGATCCGCGCCACGAAGGCGGCCTGATCCGGCGCCGGTGCCGCGCGGCGCTTCCAGGCCGTCGGGTTGTCGCCGAAGATCTGGAGGGCCGTCGCCCCGATCTCCGCCGCTCGATCGGCCGTCCTCACCATCCGGTCGCCGATCGGCAGGTGGGCGCCGAGGCGTCGTCCGTCGGGCAGCATCGTCGCCATCGTAGCGGGCGGGTTCTGCTACGGTCGGCCGATGCGCGAGCCTCGAACCGATGATGGTGGCGATGGCCGGCGACGCCTGACCGAGCGGGAGAAGGTCGTGCGGGCCTTCTTCCGGGACGACCGGCTCGTGTCGATCCCGGCCAAGCCCCGCAAGCGCGACCTCCTGCTCCCGATCGTCCTCGACCGCTGCTTCCCCGAGGACCGCGAGTACGAGGAGAAGGAGGTCAACATGCGGCTCGCACTGCTTCATCCGGACGTCGCCGCGCTCCGCCGCTACCTGGTCGACGGGGGGTGGATGACCCGCTCGGCGGGGATCTATCGACGGTCGAGGCCGATGGCGCCCGAGGGCGAGGATCCAGGTCCGGCGGAGGAGCCGCGCGCCTGATCCCGGTCAGCGCCGGCGGTCAGTGGCGGCCGTTCGAACGCGCGCTCGGCCGACCCTGGCTCGAGCCCGGTCGACCCTGGCCCGCCGTGTACTCTCCGCCGACGATCGGCTCGATGAGGCCGAAGCTCTCGTCCTTCCGCCGATAGAGGACGTTGACGCGCTCCGTTTCGGCGTCGACGTAGACGAAGAACTGGTGGCCGAGCTCGTTCATCCGGGCCAGCGCGTCCTCGACGAACATCGGCTCGATGGCGAAGCGCTTCGTCTTGACGATCTGGTGCTCCCGCGTCGATTCGGCGGTGCCGTCGGCGAGCTTCCGGAGGATGTCCTTCTCCTCGACCGGACGCGATCGATGGCGCGGCTTCTCGCGGTGGTCGACCGCCCGGCGCTCCAGCTTGTCGACGACCTCGTCGACACCGGCTCGATGGCTCACGGCCGCGGCGTGGGTCCTGAGCGTGCGGCCGTCGATGACGAGGGTGACCTCGACGATGTGCGAGTCGTCGGCGCTCCGGTGCTGCTCGACGGAGAGCTCGACGAGGGCGTCACTCCGATCGTCGAGGATGCGCTCCAGCCGGGCGAGCTTGCGCTCGGCATAGGCACGGACCGTGTCGGGCACATCGATGTTCTTGCCCTTGACGATCGTCCTCACGATGACCTCCCGAGAGGCGCTCGGCGCCTCGTTCTCGGCGGGGATCGGGCTGTCCGGGGGCGGCGCGACGGGCAACCCGCCGTGGCCCGAGTCTACACCCGGGCCGGTCGTCGAGGTTCATCCGACCCCCTCCCGGGGGGCCGCGCTGGCGCCCTATCGCTCGCGAGCGACGGTGATCGCGGAGACCCCGAGAGCGCCCGAGGCGAGGAGCGGTTCGGCGCAGGCCGAGAGGGTCGCGCCGGTCGTCACGACGTCGTCGACGAGCACGATCCAGCGGCCGGTGAGGGGTTTCGGGTTGTTGCCGGATGTCCCGCCGGCTGCGCCGCGGGCTGTGCCGTCAGCCGCCCCGCCGGCCGTGCCGACGCCCACCCCGACGGCCGCCCCGCCGGCCGATCCGGGCCACGGTCTGAGCCGAAACGCGCCCCGGACGTTCGTCGCCCGCGTCACCCGGTCGAGATCGAACTGAGCCGTCGTGGCGCGGGCTCGTTCGAGAATCGGCGCGCACGGCAGACCGAGCGCCCGAGCGGCGACGCGGGCGATGAGCTCCGCCTGGTCGTAGCCGCGGCGTCGGGCCCGCTCCGCGTGGACGGGCACCGGCACGAGCACGTCGCCGCCTGCCCCGACGCGCGCCCAGCGCCGCGCGACCGCCTCCCCGAGCGGGATGGCGAGCCGCGTCTCGCCGCTGTATTTCAGCTCGTGCAGGGCGCGTCGGACCAGGCCGCCGAACGGCGCGCACCACTCGAGCTGGAGCAGTGGCGCCGGCACCTCCGACGGCAGCCCGATCGGGACCCCCGCCGGCAGCTCGAGCCGGGCGTCGAGCGCCACCCCGCACCGGCCGCAGATCGGCGGTCCTTCGCGCCCGCATCCCGGACACCGCGCCGGAAACGCAAGATCCAGGACCCGCCCGGGCACCGCAGCGATCGCACCCATCGGACCCGATGATGGCGCCGTTCGCTTCACAGTCTGTTACGTGACGATCGCGTAAGCGCCCGTGAAGCCTCGCGGATCACGATGCGGGCGTGAACGACGATCGCGCCGGCCGGGTGATCCGCGCCGTCAGGATCGAGCTCGGGCTACGACAACTCGACGTTGCGCGCCGCGCTGGCGTCGACCAGAAGACCGTCTCGCTCATCGAACGTGGCGAGCTGATTCGCGTCTCCATCCGAAGCCTTCGCGACATCTGCCGGGCGCTCGAGATCACCCAGGGCATCGAACTTCGCTGGCAGGGCGGCATGATCGATCGCCTGATCGATCGAGGTCATGCGGCCCTAGTCGAGCTGGCTCTCACCGAGCTGCGTGCGCTTGGCTGGGAGACGATCCCCGAGCTGACGTTCAACGAGTTCGGCGAGCGCGGGTCGGTCGATATCGTCGCGTGGCATCCGAGAACACGCGTGTTGCTCATCGTCGAGGTCAAGACGATCCTGACGGACCTCCAGGCGATGCTCATGTCGCTCTCGAAGAAGGTGCGGATCGTCCCGGGGCTTCTGGCGACCGAACGTGGGTGGGATCGTCGTGGCCTGGGGCGGATCCTCGTCGTTGACGGCTCGCGCGGCAACCGGGCGACCGTGGCTCGCCACGCCTCGATGTTCGACGCGACGTTTCCAGGACGGACCGTCGAGGCGCGGCGGTGGCTCCATCACGCCACCGGCGACTTCGCCGGGCTCTGGTTTGTCGCACCCAGGCATGTCAATCCTCGGAATGCGACCCCTTCGCAGCGGGTTCGCCTGACGTGTGCACGATCACCCGCGCGGAAGGCGTCCTCGCAGGCGTGACGATCCTGACTGCAACGGACGAAAGCGTGAACGCGCGATACCAGGATTGAGATGCCTGAGTGCAACGGAATCGACCCCGCCGGGCAGATATGAGGTTTCACGATCCTGAGAGCAACGGAATCCGGTGCGGAGGAGGAGTCTGCCGGGCGCCGACGGGCGCGTTCGGCGGGGGCGCGGGCGCGCTCGGCGGGGGCGGACGCGCTCGGCGGGGGCGCGGGTGCTCTCGGCGGTGCGCCGCCCGCGCACCCGAACCTAGCCTGCCTGGCCCTCCAGCGCAATCCGGTCCCCGACCACCGTCCCTGACGCGGCGATCGTCCCGACGGGCAGCTCCAGCACGCCATGCGCGCCTCGCACGAGCGGCACGAGCCCGCGCCACGTGGGCACCGCGGGGTGAAGCGAAACGACGACGCGATCGCCCCCCTCACCCGAGGGCTTCCCCACGAACACCGCGTCGATCGGGAAGCGCATGAACATCATGTGGATGCCGTTGCTGTCGGGCAGCCACAAGCCGGCGCCGGGCGCCAGCGAATCACGCCCCATCAGGCCCATGAACTTGGCCCACAGCCCATTCCCCGACTCGATGTCGGTGCCGAGGACCGTCTGCCGAGTGAGATTGCGAGCGACCAGGGATGC
>DATLVO010000159.1:0-7933 GCA_035577485.1 Verrucomicrobiia bacterium | reverse complement strand
GCCAGGCGGCGGCGCGGAGGAGAACCATGCTCGAGGTCAACAATTTCAACGCGATCCGCATCTCGCTCGCCAGCCCGGACCAGATCCGGGAGTGGTCGAAGGGTGAGGTCACGAAGCCCGAGACCATCAACTACCGGACGCTGAAGCCGGAAAAGGATGGTCTCTTCGACGAGCGCATCTTCGGTCCGACGAAGGACTGGGAGTGCTATTGCGGCAAGTACAAGCGGATCCGCTACAAGGGCATCATCTGCGACAAGTGCGGCGTCGAGGTCACCCGCTCGAAGGTCCGCCGCGAGCGGATGGGCCACATCCAGCTGGCGAGCCCGGTCAGCCACATCTGGTACTTCAAGGGGACGCCGAGCCGGCTCGGGATCCTCCTCGACATCAGCCCCCGCAACCTCGAGCGGATCCTGTACTTCGCGCTGTACATCGTCACCCACGTCGACGAGGAGGCCCGCAAGCGCGCCCTGCTCGCCCTCGACGAGGAGGCCGAGGGCCGCGGCGGCAAGGCCGGCGAGCGTCTGGCCGAGCTGGAGGACCAGCTCCGGGCCGAGGTCAACCGCAACAAGGACGAGCTGAACGCCGCCCTGGCGACGACGAAGGCCGATCTCGAGCAGCAGCGGACCGCGCGGACCGAGGAGGTCGTCACGGCGGCCCAGGCCGTCCAGGCCGAGCTCGCGGCGCTCAAGACCGGCGAGGCCGCCGACACGATCGTCTTCGCCCCGACGGGCGAGGTCGTCGTCGCGGCCGGCGCGAAGGGCGGCAAGGAGGCCACGGCCGCTCTCCGCAAGATCGTGTCGGCCGAGACCGAGCGGGTCAACGCCGAGCTCCAGCAGCGCGAGCGCGACGAGGAGCGAGCGGTCGAGCAGAAGGTCGCCGACCTCCAGGCGGGCGTGGACGAGACGCTCCGTCACGAGCGCGAGCAGCTCGCCGGCCAGGCCCAGGGGGCCAAGGAAGAGGTCAAGAAGCTCCGCGACGAGATCGAGTCGCTCAAGCCGATGCAGACGCTCGGCGAGCTCGAGCTGCGCGGCCTCGAGGAGCGCCACGGGACGGGCGCCCGCGGCGGCCGCCTGTTCAACGCCGGGATGGGCGCCGAGGCGGTCCGCGAGATCATCAGCCGGATGGATCTCGAGGAGCTGGCCCGGACCCTCCACGTCGAGGTCCGGACGAGCTCCGGCCAGCGCCGCAAGAAGGCGATCAAGCGGCTCCGCCTGATCGAGGCGTTCCGTCGCTCCGGCACCCGGCCCGACTGGATGATCCTGTCGGTCCTGCCGGTGATCCCGCCGGACCTCCGGCCGATGGTCCAGCTCGACGGCGGCCGCTTCGCGACCTCCGACCTGAACGACCTGTACCGGCGCGTCATCAACCGCAACAACCGCCTCAAGCGGCTCCTCGAGCTCGGTGCGCCCGAGATCATCATCCGCAACGAGAAGCGGATGCTCCAGGAGGCGTGCGACGCCCTGATCGACAACGGCCGCCGCGGCCGGGCGATCGCCGGCACCGGCAACCACCGCCTGAAGAGCCTGTCGGACATGCTCAAGGGCAAGCAGGGCCGGTTCCGCCAGAACCTCCTCGGCAAGCGGGTCGACTACTCGGGCCGCTCGGTCATCGTCGTCGGGCCGGAGCTCAAGCTCCACCAGTGCGGCCTGCCGAAGAAGATGGCGCTCGAGCTGTTCAAGCCGTTCGTCATGCGCCAGCTCGTCGAGAAGGGCTTCGCCCACAACATCAAGAGCGCCAAGCGCATCGTCGAGCGCGTTCGGCCCGAGGTCTGGGACGTCCTCGAAGAGGTCATCAAGGACCACCCGGTCCTGCTGAACCGCGCCCCGACCCTCCACCGCCTGGGGATCCAGGCGTTCATGCCGGTCCTCGTCGAGGGCTCGGCGATCCAGATCCATCCGCTCGTCTGCACGGCGTTCAACGCCGACTTCGACGGCGACCAGATGGCGGTCCATGTGCCGCTGTCGACGGCCGCCCAGGAAGAGGCGCGGACGATGATGCTGTCGACCGCCAACCTCCTGTCGCCGGCCGACGGCTCGCCCGTCGTTGCGCCGACCCAGGACATGGTCCTCGGCTGCTACTACCTGACAATGGACCCGATCGGCAAGACGCCGAAGAAGGTCCGCCTGTTCGCGACCGAGGACGAGGCGATTCTGTCCTACCAGCTCAAGGAGAAGACCGGGGTCACCCTCCACGAGCCGGTCGAGGCCGAGGTCCGATCGTGGGACGCGACCGCCGGCGAGCTCCGCGTGGAGCGTCGCCGGACGACGGTCGGACGGATCATCTTCAACCAGATCCTGCCGGACCAGATGCGCTTCAAGGACGAGGTCATGAAGCGCTCCGATCTCAAGGATCTCGTCGACGAGTGCTATCGGCTGCTCGGCGCCGACGAGACCGCCCACCTCGTGGACGGGATCAAGAGCGTCGGCTTCGACTTCGCCACCCGCGGTGGGATGACGATCGGCCTGTTCGACATCGAGGTCCCGAAGGACAAGCCGGCCCGCCTCGCGGCGGCCGACGACTCGGTCAACGAGATCGATCGTCAGTTCCAGCGCGGCCTGATCACCGACGACGAGCGCTACGAGCAGGTCGTCGACGTCTGGCAGAAGACGACGAACGCGATGTCCGACGAGATGATGAAGGGCCTCAAGGCCGACGGGCCGGTCACGATGATGACCGCGTCCGGCGCCCGCGGGAACAAGGGCAACATCGGCCAGCTCGGCGCGATGCGCGGCCTGATGGCCGACCCGTCGGGCCGGATCATCGACGTCCCCGTCCGGAGCAACTTCCGGGAGGGGATGACGGTCCTCGAGTACTTCATCTCGACCCACGGCGCCCGCAAGGGTCTCGCCGATACCGCCCTCCGGACGGCCGACTCGGGCTACCTGACCCGGCGGCTCGTCGACGTGGCCCAGGACGTCATCACCCGTGACGACGACTGCGGCACCGAGGAGGGCAGCTGGATCACCCGCGAGGACTCCAGCGATGAGAAGGAGTTCCGCCGTCGGCTCGTCGGCCGGCTGGCCGCCGCGCCGATCCGCGACGCGTCGGTCAAGGTCAAGAAGGGCGAGGAGCAGCCGGTCCTGGCCGATCGGAACGACGAGATCACCGAAGAGCTCGCCGTCCGGATCGAGGCCGCCGGGATCGCCGAGGTCCTCGTCCGCTCACCGCTGACGTGCGAGGCTCGCTACGGCGTCTGCCGGGCGTGCTACGGCCGCAACCTCGCGACCGGCGAGATGGTCGCGTCCGGCGAGGCCGTCGGGATCATCGCCGCCCAGTCCATCGGCGAGCCGGGCACCCAGCTCACGATGCGGACGTTCCACACCGGCGGCGTCGCCGGCCTCGACATCACCGCGGGCCTGCCCCGCGTCGAGGAGCTGTTCGAGGCCCGCGTCCCCAAGGGCAAGGCCGAGATCAGCCACATCGACGGCATCGTCGAGATCCTCCGGAGCGATACCGGGACGAAGGTCAAGGTGACCAGCACCGAGGTCTACGACACCTCGCTCGCCCTGCCGAAGGGCGCCGAGATGCTCGCCGCCCCGGGCGACTCCGTCGAGGCCAACCAGGTCATCGCCCGGTTCAAGTCCGGCGATGGGCCGACCGACGTGGCCTCGCCGGTGAAGGGCTTCCTCGTCAAGGGCACGGACGGTCTGGCCGTCCGGGCCGAGGACGTCGTCGAGCGCGAGTACACGATCCCTCACAACGCGAAGCTGCTCGTCGAGAACGGCCAGGAGATCCGGGCCGGCGACGGGATCACCGACGGCCCGATCAACCCGCAGGAGTACCTCGAGACCCGGGGCAAGGACGCCGTCCAGCGCTACCTGGTCAAGGAGGTCCAGAAGGTCTACCGGAGCCAGGGCGTCACGATCAACGACAAGCACATCGAGATCATCGTCCGGCAGATGCTCCGGAAGGTCCGGATCGACCAGCCAGGCGACGTCGACCTGCTGCCGACCGAGCTGATCGACCGCCTCGACTTCGAGGAGGAGAACAACAAGGTCCTGTCCGAGGGCGGCGAGCCCGCCACGGCCCAGACCGTCCTCCTCGGGGTGACGAAGGCGTCCCTCAACACGTCGTCGTTCCTCGCCGCGGCGTCCTTCCAGGAGACGACCCGGGTGCTCACCGAGGCCGCCATCAACGGCGCCAAGGACCACCTGATCGGCCTCAAGGAGAACGTCATCATCGGCAAGCTGATCCCCGCCGGGACCGGTGCGCCGGCGAACGTCGCGGCCCGCAAGGAGCGCGATCGGCGGGCGGCCCTGGAGGCCCTCGCGGGCGAGGTCCTCGAGGACGCCGGCACCGAGTACAACCCGTTCCTCGAGGACGGCAGTCGGCCGGCCGACGAGGCCGCGGGCCTGGCCCTCGCGGCGACGATCGCCGGTGCGACCGAAGAGGGCGAATACAACCCCTTCCTCGGCGACGAGGAGGCGGGCGACGGGGCCGATACATCGGCCGACGAGACCGCTTCCGAGGAGCCGGTGGCCGAAGCCGAGGAGCAGGGGACGAAGGCCTAGGCAACCGCCCTTCTCGAGCACGAATCGAGCGTCGGCGGCCCGCGAATCGTTTGACACGATTTTCGGGCCGCTGATACACTCCGCGTTCGTGGCCTCGGGAGGGGTCCGCGGCCGGCGTGCGCGCCGGTCTCCCGTCGAGAACACCACCCCAGGAGGGTCTCGCGAGCCTGATCGCTCGCGGCGCCGGCACCACGCCGGCCGACCCCCGCCCACCAGCACTCATTCCGGAGTGAGAGGAGCAGCGTCTTCGTGCCGACGATCAGTCAGCTCGTGCGTCACGGCCGCACGCGCAAGATCTCCAAGATCAAGGCGCCGGCCATGCGCAAGAACTGGAACAGCCTGCGGCAGCGCCAGGTGCCGATCCCCGGCGCCCCCCAGAAGCGCGGCGTGTGCCTCCAGGTCCGGACGATGACGCCCAAGAAGCCGAACTCCGCGCTCCGCAAGATCGCCCGCGTCCGGCTGACCAACCAGATGGAGGTCACGGCCTACATCCCGGGCATCGGCCACAACCTCCAGGAGCACTCCGTGGTGCTCGTCCGCGGCGGCCGGGTCAAGGACCTGCCCTCGGTCAAGTACCACATCATCCGGGGCACGCTCGACGCCGCCGGGGTCCGTGACCGCAAGCAGGGTCGGAGCAAGTACGGGGCGAAGGCCGCGACCGGGCCGGGGGGCAGGAAGTAATGCCTCGCCGCCAGTCGATCCCGCGAATGACCAAGTACCACACCGAGCCGGCGAACCGGACGACCGCCCGCTTCACCGCCAAGCTCATGGCGAACGGCAAGCGGAACCTGTCCGACCGGATCCTCCGCCAGGCGCTCGCCCGGGCCGAGGCCCAGGCCCACCGGCCCGGGCTCGAGGTCCTCGAGGCCGCGCTCCGCAACGCGACCCCGATCATCGAGGTCAAGCCCCGCCGCGTCGGCGGCGCGACCTACCAGGTCCCGGTCGAGATCCGCGGCGACCGCCGCCTGTCGCTCGGCGTCCGCTGGCTCGTCCAGGCTGCCCGCAAGCGGAACGGCAAGAGCATGAGCGACAAGCTCGCCCAGGAGCTCGTCGACGCGATGAACGGCCTCGGCGCCGCCGTCAAGCGCCGCGAGGACACGCACAAGATGGCCGAGGCGAACCGCGCCTTCAGCCATTTCAAGTGGTAGAAACAGGAGCATAGGAAGACCGTGGCACGACAGGTTCCGCTGGCACGCACGCGGAACATCGGGATCATCGCCCACATCGACGCGGGCAAGACGACCGTCACCGAGCGGATCCTCTTCTACACGAAGAAGATCTACAAGATCGGTGAGGTTCATGACGGCGCGGCCACGATGGACTGGATGCCCCAGGAGCAGGAGCGCGGGATCACGATCACCGCGGCTGCGACGACGGCGTTCTGGGGCGATCATCGCATCAACATCATCGATACGCCCGGGCACGTGGACTTCACGGTCGAGGTCGAGCGGAGCCTCCGCGTGCTCGACGGCGCGGTCGTCGTCTTCGACGGGGTGGCCGGGGTCGAGCCGCAGTCCGAGACGGTCTGGCGCCAGGCTGACCGCTACGGCGTGCCCCGCTTCTGCTTCATCAACAAGCTCGACCGGACCGGCGCCGACTTCTGGCGCGGCGTCGAGTCGATCAAGGACCGCCTCGGCGCGAACGCCGTGCCGATCCAGATCCCGATTGGCCGCGAGGACAAGTTCGAGGGCGTCGTCGACCTCGTCGAGATGAAGGCCTACTACTACCGCGACGACCAGGGCACGACCTTCGACGTCGTCGACATCCCGGCCGAGCTGCGCGACGAGGCCGAGAAGCACCGCCACACGATGATCGAGGCCGTCGCCGAGATGGACGACGAGCTGACCCACAAGTACCTCGAGGGCGAGGAGCTGACGATCGCCGAGATCAAGCGCGGTCTCCGGCTCGGCACCCTGACCACGAGGATCATCCCGGTCCTGACCGGCTCGGCGCTCCGCAACAAGGGCGTCCAGAAGATGCTGGACGCGGTCGTCGACTACCTGCCGTCACCGCTCGACGTCCCGCCCATGATCGGGCTTGATCCGAAGTCCGGGGCCGAGATCATCCGGACGCCCGACGACAAGGAGCCCTTCAGCGCGCTCGCGTTCAAGATCGCCGCGGATCCGTTCGTCGGCAAGCTCGCCTTCTTCCGGGTCTACTCCGGGACGCTGAAGGCCGGCTCGTACGTCATGAACCCGACGAAGGGCCGCAAAGAGCGGATCGGCCGCATCCTCGAGATGCACGCGAACCACCGCGAGGAGATCGAGGAGGTCTATGCCGGCGACATCGCCGCCGCCGTGGGCCTGAAGGACACCTTCACGGGCGACACGCTGACCGATCCCGACCATCCGATCATCCTCGAGTCGATGACCTTCCCCGAGCCGGTCATCGAGGTCAAGATCGAGCCGAAGACCAAGGCCGACCAGGACAAGCTGGCGATCGCGCTGCAGCGCCTGGCGGAGGAGGATCCGACGTTCCGGGTCCACACCGACCCGGAGTCGGCCGAGACGCTGATCGCGGGGATGGGCGAGCTCCACCTCGACGTGCTCGTCGACCGGATGATCCGCGAGTTCAAGGTCGCCGCGAACATCGGCAAGCCGCAGGTCTCCTACCGCGAGACGATCCGGCGGGCCGCCGAGGGCAACGGCCGCTTCGTCCGCCAGACCGGCGGCAAGGGCCAGTACGGCCACGCGGTCATCAAGCTCGAGCCCCAGGAGAAGGGCGCCGGATACGAGTTCGTCGACAAGATCGTCGGCGGCACGATCCCGCGCGAGTACATCAAGTCGGTCGATGCCGGCATCAAGGAGGCCCTCGGGACCGGCATCTACGCCGGCTTCCCCGTGGTCGACGTCAAGGCGACCCTGTTCGACGGGTCGTACCACGAGGTCGACTCGTCGGAGATGGCGTTCAAGATCGCCGGTTCGATGGCCGTCAAGGACGCCTTCAACAAGGCGGACCCGGCGATCCTCGAGCCGATCATGCGGGTCGAGGTCACGATGCCCGAGGAGTTCATGGGCGACGTGATCGGCGACCTCAACAGCCGACGGGGCCAGATCGAGGGGATGGAATCGCGCGGCTCGACGCAGGTCGTCCGGGCGTTCGTCCCGCTCGCCCAGATGTTCGGCTACGTGACGGACCTGCGGTCGATGACCCAGGGTCGCGCCACGTCGTCGATGGAGTTCAGTCATTACGCCGAGGTCCCGGCCAGCCTGGCCTCGGAGCTCGTCCAGAAGTCGAAGGTCTAGGCGCCCCGAGGGGCAGGAGCCAGGGAGCAATCACGATGGCCAAGAAGAAGTTCGAGCGCAGCAAGCCGCACGTCAATATCGGCACGATCGGCCACATCGACCATGGCAAGACGAGCCTGACGGCGGCGATCACGAAGTACCTCCACCTGAAGGGTGGGGGCGAGTACCGCGCCTTCG
>DATLVO010000158.1:0-4644 GCA_035577485.1 Verrucomicrobiia bacterium | reverse complement strand
CGACGACCGGCTGATCGCCGACGGCGCATCCCGACGCCGGAAACCGACGCGCCGGCCGAGCCGCCGCTGCTAGCATCGGTCGCCATGGCCGAGCGGCAGTGGGACTACGTGATCGTCGGTGGCGGCAGCGCCGGCTGCGCGCTCGCCAACCGCCTGTCCGCCGATCCCGGGACCCGCGTCCTCGTCCTCGAGGCCGGCCGTCCGGACTACCGGGTGGACGCGTTCATCCACATGCCGGCGGCCCTGACGTTCCCGATCGGCAGCCGATTCTACGACTGGCAGTACGAGTCGGAGCCGGAGCCGTTCATGAACGGCCGCCGGGTCTACCACGCCCGCGGCAAGGTCCTCGGGGGCAGCTCGAGCATCAACGGGATGATCTTCCAGCGGGGGAACCCGCTCGACTACGAGCGATGGGCGGCCGATCCCGGGATGGCGACCTGGGACTACGCCCATTGCCTGCCGTACTTCAAGCGGATGGAGGACTGCACGGCGGCGGCCGCCGACGATCCGTGGCGCGGTCACGGAGGTCCGCTACCACTCGAACGCGGGCCGGCGACCAGTCCGCTGTTCCAGGCCTGGTTCGCGGCCGCCCAGCAGGCGGGCTACGAGCTCACCGAGGATGTCAACGGCTACCGCCAGGAGGGGTTCGCGCCGTTCGACCGGAACATCCGGCACGGCCGCAGGATCAGTGCGGCGCGGGCGTACCTGCACCCGGTGCGGCGCCGCCGAAACCTCAAGGTCCGAACACGGACGCTCGTGACGCGGATCAACATCGACGGCCGCCGGGCCATCGGGGTGGAGATCGAGCGACAGGGCGGCGGCACCGAGTCGATCCCGGCGGGCGAGGTGATCCTGGCGGGCGGCGCATTCAACACGCCACAGCTCCTGCAGCTCTCCGGCATCGGCGCGGCCGCGGCCCTCGGCTCCCTGGGCATCCCCGTCGTCGCGGACGTGCCGGGCGTCGGCGAGCATCTCCAGGACCACCTCGAGGTGTACATCCAGTACGGCTCGAAGCAGCCCGTCTCGATGCAGCCGTACGCCCTCGACAAGTGGCGGCGGCCGTTCATCGGTGCCGAGTGGCTGTTCTTGCGGCGGGGCCCCGGCGCGACGAACCATTTCGAGGGCGGCGGTTTCGTCCGCTCCAACGACGACGTCGTCTACCCGAACCTGATGTTCCACTTCCTGCCGCTCGCGATCCGCTACGACGGCAGCGCCGGCGCGCCCGGGCACGGTTACCAGGTCCATGTCGGGCCGATGTACTCCGACGCGCGCGGGAGCGTGCAGGTCGTGTCCACCGATCCGCACGTTCATCCGGCGGTCCGCTTCAACTACCTCTCGACGGCCCAGGACCGGCGCGAGTGGGTGGAGGCCGTGCGGGTCGCTCGCCGGATCCTCACCCAGCCTGCGTTCGAGCCCTACTCGACGGGCGAGCGGTCACCGGGCGCCACGGTCGAGACCGACGAGGAGATCCTCGACTGGGTCGCACGGGACGCCGAGACAGCCCTCCACCCGTCGTGCACCGCCCGGATGGGCGTCGACGGCGAGTCGGTGGTCGATCCGCTGACGATGGGAGTCCACGGTGTCGACGGGCTGCGGGCGGTCGATGCCAGCGTCATGCCGTACGTCACGAACGGGAACATCTACGCGCCGGTGATGATGGTCGCGGAGAAGGCCGCCGACCTGATCGCCGGCAACACCCCGCTCCCGCCGGAGCCACTCGCGTTCTTTCGGCGCGATCGCGCAGCGATCCTCGAGGCGACTCGCGCCTGACCCACGAACGGATGTCCGGCTCAGTGCCGGCGAAGGCCGTTGATCAGGATATCGACCACCTGGTCCGCCGTTGACTTCGTCGGGACACGTCCCGTGCTGATCAGGCGGGCGAGGAGCGCACCCACGATCATGTTCCCGATCACGTACGGATCGACGTCCTCCCGGAGGCCGGCCGCGGCCGCCTTCTCCACGTACTCCTCGGCGACGCGCCGGTGGTTCGGCGCGACGCGGTCGAACGCCTCGGACACACCGCTCGCTGCGTCGGCCTTCAGGAGGTCCCGAACCAGCATCGGGAGGAAGGCTCGGAACTGCGGTTCCGCGTAGATCGCCCGCGTCTGGTCGGCCGCCCGACGCAGGTCCGTCTCGATGTCGCCGCTCATCGGGTACGGCGGCCGACCCTTCACCGCATGGATGACGGCCTCGACCAGGGCATCGCGCGTGGGCCAGCGTCGGTAGACCGTGGCGCGCGCCACGCCCGAGCGGGCGATCACGGCGCTGACGGTGAGACCGTCGATCCCGACGTCCTGCACGATCTCGACCGCAGCCCCGAGGATTCGGCCTTCCGCACTCTCGTCACGAGGCCGGCCCCGGCGGCCGTTCGGATGGATTGCTTCGGACGCCGGGTTGGACGGGAGCGATCGGGGTGTCGGCATGTAGACACACCTTAGCACAAAATAGATACTAGACAACTAGTATCATAATGTGCCATCATGACGGCTGAGCCGGCCGCCGTACCGGCGCCCGACGCTCGAGAGTTCGACCTTCCATGCACCGCGCCCCGATTGCGCCTGTCCGGCTCCCCGGTCACGGCACCCGGAACCAGCCGAGCCATTCCCGGCAGACCCGGCCCCTCAACATCGTCGAAGTCGCCGCACCGGCGATCGCCATCTCCGTCGGCATCGTTGCCACGATCTCGGGCATCGTCCACTCGCCCGCGGAGGTGGCCACAGCGGTCCTCGTCCCGACGATCATCGTCGCCTTCCTCGTGGTGGGTCGCACCCGGCCGTCTGCGCGAGTGGGCGCCGCAGTCCTCCTGAACCTCGAGGCGATCCTGACCGGTGCGGTGAATCCAGCCGGGATGGCGTTTGCCATCGCCCTGCCGCTGATCGCGGTCGGACTCATGCAGCCCACGCTCCGGGGCCGGTCCCTGCTCCTCGGCTTCCTTGCGTCCGGCTTGTCCGGGGTCGTGGGCGTCGCTGCGGCGGTCTTCGTCGGGCCGGCCAGCGTGATGTTCGCTCCCGCCTCCGGGCTGATGACGGTCATCGCCTTCGCGTCCGTCTCGGTCTTCGCCCTGACCCTGGATTGGCGGGCGACACGCCGACTGCACGGCGCGCTCGACGCGGCGACGGCCGAGATCGCCGCCCGGGACGCGGCCGAGACAGAGCTCGACCGGACGTCGGAGATCCTCTCGGCGATCGTCCGCTCGTCGCCCGTGCCGACCCAGGCCTTCGCGTCGGACCGGACGATCACGATCTGGAACCCGGCGTCGGAGCGGATCTTCGGCTGGACCGCCGACGAGCTGGTCGGGAAGCACCTGCCGATCGAGATGATCCCGGTCGAGGACCGGGAGACATCCGACGCGCGGATCGATCGGACGCTGTCCGGCGCGATCCAGAACGGCGAGCGCGTCCGTCGCCTCACGAAGGACGGCCGCGAGCGCTGGATCGACATCTACGCGGCACCCATCCAGGACCGCCAGGGCCGGCCGATCGGAATCGCCGGCCAACTCGTCGACGTCACCGAGCGCGTCGAGCTCGATGGGCAGCTCGTCCACGCCCAGAGGATGGGCGCCATCGGGCTCCTGGCCAGCGGCATCGCCCACGACTTCAACAACATGCTCGCCGCGGCAGGCGGTCTGGCCGAGCTGATCGCCGCCGCGACGACCGGCGTCGTCCGCGAGGACGCGACGGCGATCGTCGACGTGGTCCGCCGCGGTCGACAGCTCACCCGTCAGCTGCTCGACTTCGCCCGGGACGGCGACGCCATGGTCCAGGTCGTCGACCTCCGGGAGATCGTTTCCGACGTCGAGCCGCTCATCCGCCGGCTCATCGGACCCGGGGTCCAGGTGGCCGTCACGCTCCCGTCGACACCGCTGATCGCGCGACTCGATCCGGGCCAGCTCGAGCAGGCGCTGATCAACCTGGCGCTCAACGCCCGCGACGCGATGCCCGGTGGCGGCGATCTCGAGATCGCGCTCGGTCAGGCCGGAGGTGACGATCCGGAAGGGGCCGGGCCCTGGTCCACGATCCGGGTCCGCGACACGGGGACCGGCATCCCGGAGTCCGTCATCGACTCGATCTTCGAGCCGTTCTTCTCGACCAAGCCCGTCGGGACCGGAACCGGCCTCGGCCTGGCGATGGTGCGCGGCTTCGCGGCGAACGCGGGCGGCCGCCTCTCCGTCGAATCATCGGTCGACGAGGGGACGACCTTCCAGTTGCTGCTTCCACCCAGCCCGGCCGGCGAGCAAACGGACCACTCGCCGCGGTCTGCGCGACGGCCGAGGGTCTGGCCGCTTGCCGGCCGCCTGGGCGAAGCGGCCGCGAAGGGGAACGTGCCGGGCAAGCGATCGCGGATGGGTGGGACGATCTGACGGTCGCGTCCGCGACCGCGAGCACGAGCTCGACGGAGCGTCAGCCGGCCGCCTGACGCAGGGTCCGGCCGATCCGTCCCGCGGCGGTCACGACATGGCGCCCGACCCCTGCCGCCCGGCCGGGCGGCGGGAAGCGATAGGACGGGCCGTGGACGTGGACCGCGGCGACGACCTCGCCCGAGGTGTCGGCGATCCCGGCCGCGACCGACGAGATCCCTTCGGCAAACTCGTCGTGGACCCAGGAGAAGCCGCCCAGCGCCACGATCCGGAGGCGCTCGCGGAGG
>DATLVO010000157.1:0-13205 GCA_035577485.1 Verrucomicrobiia bacterium | reverse complement strand
ACCCGCCGTTCGGACGCCCGTCTGGACCATGCGATCGCGCTCCCGGGCGTCGGCCCGCGCGCGGCGCTGAGCGGCCGCGCGTTCCTTGTCGGCGGCCCGCTGCGCCGCGGCCATCTCCCGGGCCTGCCGGGCGACCTCGCGCTGCTGCTGGGCGGGGGTCATCGGGTTGAGCCCGCCGGCGGTCGTGGGCGGGGCGCCCGCGGCCACGGCCTGCTCCCCCGCGGCGTTCGCGGCCGCGGCGGTCGCTGCCGCCGCCTTGGCGGTCGCCAGCCGGGCGGTGATCAGCTCGTAGGCGCTCTCGCGATCGATCGTCTGGCCGTACTTCGTGACGAAGGGGCTCGACGCGATCCGCGCCTGGAGGTCCGCGTCCGGCAGCGCCGCCATCAGCGAGTCGGGCGGGAGCAGGCGCGTCGCGGCGAGCGGTGTGGGGACGCCCGCAGGTGAGAGCACGGTCACGAGCGCCTCCCCGATCCCGAGCGAGGTGATCGTCCTCTCGACGTCGTAGTGGGCCGTCGTCGGAAACGTCCGGGCGGTCTTCCGCAGCGCATCCGCGTCATCGGGCGTGAACGCCCGGAGCGCGTGCTGGACGCGGTTCCCGAGCTGGGCGAGGATCGACGCCGGGACATCGGTCGGGGCCTGCGTGACGAAGTACACGCCGACGCCCTTCGATCGGATCAGGCGGGCGGTGCGCTCGATTTGCTGCAGCAGGGCATCGGACGCGGAGTCGAAGAGGAGGTGCGCCTCGTCGAAGAAGAAGCAGAGCTTCGGCTTCGGCAGGTCGCCGACCTCGGGCAGCGTCTCATAGAGCTGGGCCAGCATCCAGAGCATGAACGTGCTGAACAGGCTCGGCTGGTCCATCACGTCGCGGAGCTCGAGGACCGAGACGATGCCCGTGCCGTCGGGCGCCGTCCGGAGCAGGTCCCGCACGTCGAACTCGGGCTCGCCGAAGAAGACGTCGGCTCCTTGCTGCTCGAGGACGACGAGCGACCGGAGCAGGACGCCGACCGATGCGGCGGCCATCCCGCCGTACTCCTCGAGGATCGGCTTGCCCGCGTCGGACGAGAGGAACTTCAGCGTCGTCGCGAGGTCCTTGAGGTCGAGCAGCGGCAGGTTGTTGTCGTCGCAGTACTTGAAGACGATCGCCAGGATCGAGGTCTGGGTCTCGTTCAGGTCGAGGACCTTCGCCAGCAGCAGCGGGCCGAAGCTGTGGACGGTCGCGCGGACCTGGGCGCCGAGCTTGCCGGACAGCGACAGGAACTCGCCCGGGTGACCGGCCGGCTCGTAGGTCCAGCCGAGGGAGGCGGCCCGTTCGACGACCTTCGGATTGGCGGCGTCGCCCGGTGCGGCAATGCCCGTGACGTCACCCTTGATGTCGGCGACGAAGACGGGGACGCCGGCCCTCGACAGCTCGCCCGCGAGGAGCTGGAGGGTCTTCGTCTTGCCGGTGCCGGTCGCTCCGGCGATCAAGCCGTGTCGGTTCATCATCGACAGCGCGACCTGGACCCGGGCCTCGTTGAGGAGCTCGCCGTCGAGCATCGGGCTGCCGATCACGAGACCCGGCTCGGTCAGGCCGTAGCCGGCGGACATCTCGGCGCGAAACGACGGATCCACGAGCGGCCGCTCCAGCTGATGGGGGTCAGGCGTGTCGCGTCCGAAGCCTATCATCGGGTCCGCGACGATCCGGCCGGACGGAGACGAGGAGGACGACATGCTGTCTGAGTTCCGTGGCTTCCTGCTGAAGACGAATGCCCTGGCCCTGGCCATCGGCGTCATCATCGGCGGCGCCCTGGGCACCGTCGTCAACTCGCTGGTCAACGACATCATCATGCCGCCCGTCGGGGCGCTCCTCGGCGGGGTCGACTTCAGCCAGCTGAAGATCGTGATCAAGCAGGCGGTCGGCGGCGACGCGACGACCGAGGTCGCGATCCGCTGGGGCGCCTTCCTGAATGCGGTGATCGCGTTCATCGTGATCGCGCTCGTCGTGTGGCAGATCAGCAAGAGCTTCATCAAGGAGCCGCCGCCGGCCGAGGTCAAGACGTGCCCGTTCTGTATGGAAGCGAACGCGGTCAACGCTTCGAAGTGCAGGGCGTGCGCGAGCGCGATCTGACCGATCAGTCCTCGGCGGCGCGCGGGTAGGACCCGAGGATCCGGACCATCTCGGTCTCCGCGCGGAGGTCGTCGAGAGCCGCGGCACAGGCCGGCTCCGACGCGTCCGCGTCGGCGTCGACCCAGAACACGTACTCCCAGCGAGCCTTCCGCGCCGGCCGCGACTCGAGTCGGGACAGGTTCACGCCGCGGGCCGCGAACGCGCCGAGACAGCGATGGAGCGAGCCCGGCACGTTCCGCACGGCGAACACCAGGGTCGTTCGACGCGGTCCCTGCGGCGGTTCGCCGGCCCGATCACCGTCGCCGGTCCGGGCGAGGACGGCGAACCGCGTCCGGTTGTCGTCGCCGGCCTGGATGTCGCTCTCGAGGATCTCCAGGCCGTACCGGTCGGCGACTCGGGGCGAGGCGATGGCGGCCGCGTTGCGCTCCTGGCGGTCCGCGATCATCCGGGCCGCACCCGCGGTGTTGTAGGTCGTCAGGACCTGCCACTCGCGGGAGCGCAGGAACTCGTCGGCCTGGGCGAGGGCCTGGGCGTGGCTGTAGACGCGCTCGATGCCGCCCAGGGTCTGGCCGGGCAGCGCGAGGAGGGCCAGCCGGACCGGGACGCTGACCTCGCCGACGATCCGGACCCCCGCGTCGTAGAACTCCGCGAGCAGGTCGTAGGTCTCGCGGATCGTGCCGGCGAGCGAGCTCTCGATCGCGACGACGCCCCGCTCCGCCGAGCCGTTGGCCACGGCCACGAAGACCGAGCGCCACGTCGGCACGGCCGACCGCTCCGGGGCCGCGGCCCCGTCGCCGAAGAAGGCCAGCACCGCCTCCTCCGAGAAGGCGCCCGGCTCGCCCTGGTAGACAACCCCGGATCGATCAGTCACCGACCCAGTTTGCCGGATCGGCGAGCCAACCTTGCGGCCGCACGACGGCGTTCAGTCGGCCCGACGTCGTGGACCCGCGATACCTCACAGGCATTGATTTCGAGCCCAACCGACGGCGCGACTCCCGATCGATGCGTGGCACGCCTCACTTCGTCGGATGCGGCGGGTTTCCTTCGGTGACGATGTCTCTTGGATATCGCCCGGGCGCGTTCCACTCCTCGGGCCCCGAAAACAATCTCCCCTGGGTATCACCATCACTCGCGGAACCTGCGACGCGCGCCCACACGCGCGCCGGCCGGGAGCTCAGCGGTTGAACCAGTCCGTCGTGTCGATCCGGCCGGCTTCCTCGTCGAGCTCGGCCCGCTGGGCCTTCGCGTCCGGGGCGCTGACCCGGGCCCGCTTGCGGTTGCCGGCTGTCTCCGTAGCGCCCGCCCAGTGCTCCTCGGCGAGGAGGCCGTTGATCGCGTCGATGTAGGCCTCGATCGAGGCGGCGATGATGTTGGTCGAGACGATCTCGCCCTGATAGCGGCCGCTGCCGCGCGGGCCCGCGGCACCGCTCGGCGGCGCGATCGTGACCGTCACCCGACCCTCGGCGTCGGGGCCCTCGGCGACGGCATGGACGTCGTACGCGAGGAGCCGCGGATGCCCCGTCAGGACGCCGGCGAGCGCCTTGTCGACCGCCCGGAAGAGCGCGTCGACTGCGCCGTTGCCCTCGGCGGAGGCCTCCCATTGGTGATCGCCCGAGGCGATGACCACGGCGCCTCGGCTGTTCGCATTCGACCCGGACGTCACCGTCCAGCGCGCGAGGTGGAGGGTCGCGGCCTCGTCGTCGGCCTGGGACTGAGCGGTCGTGTCGGTCGTCATCGGGTCACCTCCCGGTCGTGGACGTCGCCGGCGAAGCCGGGGTCACCGACGCCGTCGTGAAGTGTCGTTCGTCGCGGCGCCGGAGCTCCGCGCCGGATTTCCAGATCGCGTACTCGAGCGAGTCGGCCAGCGCCTGCGCCGAGGCCGCGATGATGTTCGTGTCGCTGCCCATCGTCGACCACTCCCGGGTCCCGTCCGACGAGTCGATGATGACCCGCGTCCGGGCAGCGGTCGCCGAGTCCCCGTCGAGGATCCGGACCTTGTAGTCGTACAGGTGGACGTCGTCGAGCTGCGGGTAGAACGCCCGCAGCGCCTTTCGCAGGGCGGCGTCCAGGGCATTGACCGGGCCGTTGCCGTCGGCCGCGGTGTGGAGAACCTCGCCGTCGACCTGGACCTTGACCGTGGCCTCGGCGAGGAGCTCGCGACCCGAGCGCTGCTCCACGAGACACGTGTAGTCGAGGATCCGGAACGGGGCGGCGTACTCGGACTGGTGGCGCCGGATCAGCAGCTCGAAGGAAGCCTCGGCGCCTTCGAAGGCGAGACCCTCCGATTCGAGCTTCTTCACGAGCTCCGAGAGCACCTTCGGGTCGACGACGCCGTCGAGCTGGTGGCCGAGCTGCTCGGCCCGGATCCGGGTGTTCGCCTTGCCGCCGAGCTCGCTCACGACGAGCCTGCCGACGTTGCCGACCGCCGTCGGGTCGATGTGCTGATAGCTCCGCTCGACCTTGGCGACGGCCGCCCCGTGGACCCCGCCCTTGTGGGCGAACGCGGACCGACCGACGTAGGGCTGCCAGTCATTCGGGTTCACGTTCGCGATCTCGGCGACCGAGCGGCTCAGCTCCGTCAGGCCGTCCAGGGCGCCGCCGCCAGCTGGCACGAGCGCGTGCGGTGTCTTCAGGGCGAGGTTGGCGAGGATCGAGACCATGTTCGCGTTGCCGGCTCGCTCGCCGTAGCCGTTGATCGTCGCCTGCACGTGGCGCACCCCGGCGCCGACGGCCGCGAGCGAGTTCGCCACCGCGAGCTCGGCGTCGTTGTGGGTGTGGATCCCCCACTGGACCGGCGCTCCCGCGGCCTCGGCGTCGCTCTCGATCGCGGTCCGCACGTCGCGCACGATCGCGACGAGCTCGTCGGTCAGCGTCCCGCCGTTCGTGTCGCACAGGACGAGGGTCCGGGCGCCGGCCTCGCGCGCCGCACGGAGCGTCGAGATCGCGTAGTCCCGGTCGTCGCGGTAGCCGTCGAAGAAGTGCTCGGCGTCGTAGACGAGCTCGCGGCCACGCTCGACGATGAACCGGACGGAGTCCGCGACCATGTCGAGGTTCTCCTGCGGCGTCGCGCCGAGGACCTCCGTCACGTGGAGCAGCCAGCTCTTCCCGAAGATCGTGACGACCGGCGTCTCGGCCGCGACGAGCTCGCGGAGGTTCGGGTCGTCCTCGGCGCGGTTCGCGCGATGACGGGTCGAGCCGAAGGCCGCCAGCTTCGCGGTCTGCCAGGTCATGCCCTGGGCGGCCTTGAAGAACTCGATGTCCTTCGGGTTCGAGCCGGGCCAGCCGCCCTCGATGTAGGGCATCCCGTACTCGTCGAGCATTCGGGCGATCCGGAGCTTGTCGGCGAGGCTGAGGGTGATGTTCTCGCCCTGGGTTCCGTCCCTGAGCGTCGTGTCGTAGAGCGTGACCGGGAGGTCGGTCGGCGTCGTCATCGGTGGTCGGTCCTGCGTTCGGTGGCGGTCGACGAGGTCACGATCGGGCCGCCACCGGCGTCGCCGTCGCGGGCCGCGCAGTCGCGATCCGTTCGACGATCGCCGCGGTCATGCCGGTCGTGCCGACGCGCCGCAGGCCTGCCTCGTCTCCGTTCGCCGGAACGAGGTCGGCGGTCCGGAACCCGTCGTCGAGCGTCCGGCTCACGGCCGCCTCGATCGCGGCCGCGGCATCCTCCCGGCCGAGGGACAGCCGGAGCAGCATCGCCGCCGACAGGATCGTCCCGATCGGGTTCGCGAGATCGCGGCCGGCGATGTCCGGCGCCGAGCCGTGGATGGGCTCGTAGAGGCCGAACGTCCCGTGGGCCGTCCGTCGCACCCCGACCGACGCCGACGGCAGCATCCCGAGGCTCCCCGCCAGAACCGCGGCCTCGTCGGAGAGGATGTCGCCGAAGAGATTCTCGGTGACGACGACGTCGAAGTCGGCGGGCCGACGGACGAGGAGCATCGCGCACGAGTCGACGAGCTGGTGGTCGAGCCGCACGTCCGGGTGGGTCGCGCCGATCTCCGAGGCGACCGTCCGCCAGAGGCGAGAGGTTGCGAGGACGTTCGCCTTGTCGACCGACGTGACGTGCCCGCGTCGCGCCGCCGCGAGGTCGAAGGCGAGCTCGACGACTCGCCGGATCTCGTGCTCGGCGTACGGCAGCGTGTCGCGCGCGACGCGGCTCCCCGACGCCCCCGCCGGCTCGCTCCGTTCGCCGAAGTAGATGCCTCCGGTCAGCTCCCGGACGATCAGGAGGTCGACGCCGTCGAGCAGCTCCGGGCGCAGCGGCGACGACGCGACCAGGGCCGGATGGACGCTGACCGGCCGGACGTTGGCGTAGAGCTCCAGGCCGCCGCGGAGCGCGAACAGGGCCTGCTCCGGCCGGACGGCGGCCGACGGATCGGACCACTTCGGGCCGCCGACCGCCCCGAGGAGGATCGCATCGGCCGAGCCGCAGGCCGCAACGTCCTCGGGCCGGATCGCGACGCCGAACGCGTCGATCGCCGCGCCACCGACCAGGTGCTCGGACCACTCGACGCCGAAGCCGAACGCGCCGCCCGTCGTCTCGACGACCTTCCGGGCCGCTGCGACGACATCCGGCCCGACACCGTCTCCCGGGATCGTCGCGATCCGATACCGAACCGAATTCAAGGCAGCTCCACCTGGCGCTGTCCGACGAACGCGACGTCGACGCCGTTGATCTCCGCGCCGTGCAGCTTGTTCACCGCCACCAGGTAGCCGTCGAGGGACGCCTCGATGATGTTCGTCGATAGTCCGTGACCGGAGACGACGAGGGCACCCGGGCCCTCGTCCGAGGACCGCCGGCAGCGCACGAGCACCTGGCCCTGGGCATCCTCGCCCGCGGACACCGCTTTGATCTCCCACTCGGTCAGAACGGGGTGCCAGCCGAGCACGCCCTGCAGGGCGAGATCGACCGCGGAGTAGAGGGCGTCGACCGGCCCGTTGCCGGTCGCCTCGGCCGTGCGGTCCTCGCCGCTGACCGTCAGCGAGACGCTGCCGGTCGCGTTGCCGCCGTGGGATGAGGTGACGCTCCAGCCGACGAGCTCGACCGAGGCCGGGACCTCCGACGCGCGCTGCTCGACGAGCGCGAGCAGGTCCGCGTCGGTGACCTCCTTCTTGGCATCGGCGAGCGCGATCGCCTGCCGATAAATCGCGTCGAGCACCTCGCCCTCGACCTCATGGCCGAGCTCCCGGAGCTTGCCCTGGAGGCCCCGCCGACCGGACAGCTTGCCGATCGTCAGCTGGCTGCCGGTCAGCCCGACCGACTGGGGGGTCATGATCTCGTACGTCAGCGGGTTCTTGATCACGCCGTCCTGGTGGATCCCCGACTCGTGGGCGAACGCGTTGCCGCCGACGATCGCTTTGTTCGGCTGGACGGCGAAGCCCGTGAGATAGCTGACCAGCCGCGAAGCCGCGGTGATCTGCTCGGTCTGGACGCCGCTCACGAGGTCCGGGAATTGGGTCGGTCTCGTCCGGAGGCCCATGACGACCTCCTCGAGCGAGGCGTTGCCGGCGCGCTCGCCGAGGCCGTTGATCGTGACCTCGACCTGGCGGGCGCCTGCCTGGACCGCGGCCAGCGTGTTCGCCGTCGCGAGACCCAGGTCGTTGTGGCAATGGACGCTGATCGTGGCGTCGCGCCCGACGAGATCGACGACCCGGCCGACGAGCGCCCCGAACTCGCTCGGGATCGCGTACCCGACGGTGTCGGGGATGTTGACCGTCGAGGCACCGGCCGCCACGACCGCCTCGTAGACCTGGAGGAGGAAGTCGGTGTCGGTGCGCGAGGCGTCCTCGGCGCTGAACTCGATCTCGGCGTCGTCGCCGAGCGCCTCGCGACCGTAGCGAACCCAGCGGACCGCCTCGGCGAGGGCCTCGTCGCGGCTGATCCGGAGCTTGTGCTTGAGGTGGATGTCGGACGTCGCGATGAACACGTGCAGGTGCGGCCGCTCGGCGATCCGGATCGCCTCGACCGCTCGCTGCGGATCGCCGTCGCGACAGCGGGCGAGGGCCGCGACCGCGATCCCGCCCTTCGTCTCCTGGGCGATCCGCCGGACCGCCTCGAAGTCGCCGGGCGAGGCGGCCGGGAAGCCGGCCTCGATGACGTCGACCTTGAGCCGGGCGAGCTGACGGGCGACCTCGAGCTTCTCGGCGGCGGTCAGCCCGGCGCCCGGTGCCTGCTCCCCGTCCCGGAGCGTCGTGTCGAAGATCCGGACCGAGCCTGCGGCGACCGCCGACCCGCTCATGGCTTGCCTCCGGAGCCCGTCGAGGCGCCGGCCACGCCGGCTCCGGCCTGGGCCTCGCCGGCCCGGACGACGACCGGGTTGAGGAACGCCATCTGGCCGCGGAGCTCGGCCCCGACCTTCTCGATCTGGTGGTCGCGGTCCTGGGCCCGCAGCCGCTCGAACTCCTGGCGGCCGCCGTCGCTCTCCGCGATCCAGCGCCGGGCGAACGAGCCGTCCTGGATCTCCGCGAGGACCTGTCGCATCGTCTGGCGGACGTGGTCGTCGATGATCCGTGGGCCGCTGACGTAGTCGCCGTACTCGGCCGTGTCGCTGACACTGAAGCGCATGAAGTTGAGCCCGCCGCGGTACAGGAGGTCGACGATCAGCTTCAGCTCGTGCATCGTCTCGAAGTAGGCGAGCTCGGGCTGGTAGCCGGCCTCGACGAGCGTCTCGAAGGCCATCTTCACGA
This sequence comes from Verrucomicrobiia bacterium, assembly GCA_035577485.1. GTDB lineage: Bacteria > Chloroflexota > Limnocylindria > Limnocylindrales > CSP1-4 > CF-46. Next base: position 4,414 of record DATLVO010000157.1, on the reverse strand, counting down.
GCGCCGCCGTGCCGCCGCACAGGACCGACTGCTCGCCGAACAGGTCGGTCTCCGTCTCCTCCGCGAACGTCGTCTCGAGGACGCCCGCCCGGGTGTTGCCGAGGGCCCGGGCATACGCGAGGGTCCGGGCTCGGGCGGTGCCCGAGGCGTCCCGGTGGACCGCGAACAAGGCCGGGACGCCGCCGCCTGCCTGGTACACGCTGCGGAGCAGATGGCCCGGCCCCTTCGGCGCGACCATCCCGACATCGACGTTGCCGGGCGGGTCGATCCGTCCGAAGTGGATGTTGAAGCCGTGGGCGAACATCAGGAGCTGGCCGTCGCGGAGATTGGGCGCGATCTCGGTGTCGTAAACGGCCTTCTGGCCGGTGTCCGGGACGAGGATCATCACGACGTCGGCGGCCTTGACGGCCTCGGCGACGTCGGCGACCTTGAGGCCCGCCTCCTCGGCGAGCGGCCGGCTCTTCGAGCCCGGCTGGAGTCCGACGATCACGTCGACGCCCGACTCGTGGAGGTTCAGGGCGTGGGCATGCCCCTGCGACCCATACCCGATGATCGCGACCGTCTGGCCCGCCAGGGCGGACGGGTCGGCGTCATTGTCGTAGTACATCTTCGCCGTCATCGCTTCACCGCCTCCATCCTCGGGGCGATGGGGTCGCGGAGCTCCCCCTCGCGCCTCGGAGATGCCACCTCGGCTCGGGACACAGGCGCCCGCTGCGTGCTCATCTCTTGACCGCCTCCTCGATTGAACTCGACCCTCGGCTCATCACGACGGAACCGGTCCGGACCAGCTCCTTGATCCCGTAGGTCCGGACGAGCGCAACGAACGCGTCGACCTCGCTTTCCGGCCCGGTCACCTCGACGATGACCGACTCCCCCGCCAGGTCGACGACCCGGCCCTTCGACAGCTCGACGAGCTTGAGGATCTCGGCCCGGTTGGCGTCCGTCGCGCGGACCTTGACGAGGGCGAGCTCCTGGGCGACGACCGGATCGGACGTGACGTCCTGGACCTTCAGCACGTCGATCAGCCGGTAGAGCTGCTTCGCGGCCTGCTCGACCGCGACGTCGTCGCCGTGGAGCGTGATCGTCATCCGGCTCGTGTCGGGCTGATCGGTGTGGCTGACCGCGAGCGAATCGATGTTGAAGTTTCGGGCCCGCATCAAGGACGAGACGCGGTTCAGGACACCTGGCTTGTCGAGGACGATCGCGACCAGCGTGTGACGCCGGGTCTCGCCGCCGCCGGGCAGGGCCCGGGCCGGAGGCGTCGCGTGGGCCGCGGGTGGTGCGTGGGGGGCCGGCGTCGTTGCGGCGCCACTCGCCGGGCCGCCGGGCGAGCGCCCGTTCGAGCTCGCGTCGGCGGTCACTCGTCGGCCCCTTCCCACTTCTCGATCAGGTCCGACAGGCCCTTCCCGGCGGGCATCATCGGGAAGACGTTCTGCTCCTCGGCGATCTCGAACCAGACGAGGGCCGGTCCGTCGACCGCCTGGGCCGCGACAATCGCCGGGTCGACGTCATCGGGCGTCCGCGCCCGGAACGCCGGGATCCCGAACGCGTCGGCCAGCTTGGCGAAGTCGGGACCTGGCAGATGCGCGGAGTGGTAGTTGCCGCCGTAGATGATCTCCTGCCACTGCCGGATCATCCCGAGCTTCTTGTTGTCGAGCAGGGCGATCTTCACCGGGATCCGGTCGGCGACGAGGGTCATCAGCTCCTGGAAGGTCATCTGGAAGCCGCCGTCGCCCGTGATCGCCCAGGTCTCGCGCTCCGGGGCGCCGAGCGCCGCGCCCATCGCGGCCGGAACGCTGTAGCCCATCGTCCCGAGACCGCCCGAGCTGACGTGGGTGTTCGGCCGGCGGAAGCCGGCATACCGGGCGAGCCACATCTGGTTCTGGCCGACGTCGGCGACGTACGTCGCGGCGTGACTGGTGAGCTCACCGATCCGCTCGATCACGTAGTCGGCCGAGAGGAGGCCGTCGCGCCACGCCCCGGAACCGTGCCACGAGGAGCCCTCCGAGTCCTTGCGCCAGTCCGCGAGCTCCGCGAGGTAGTCGGCGCGGGTCGCTGGATCGACCTGGTCGACCATCGGCAGGAGGGCCGCCAGGACCCGTTTCGCGTCGCCGACGATCGGGACCTCGACCGCGACGTTCTTGCCGATCTCGGCCGGGTCGATGTCGACGTGGACGATCCGGGCGTACGGGGCGTAGGTCCGGACGTTGCCGGTCACGCGGTCGTCGAACCGCATCCCGATCGCGAGCAGGAGATCGGCCGACTGGATCGCCCGGTTCACGTGCTTCCAGCCGTGCATCCCCATGAAGCCGTAGCTCAATGGGTGGGTCTCGTCGATCGCGCCGATCCCGAGCAGGGTGTGGGCGACCGGGATCTGGGCCTTCTCGGCGAGGGCGACGAGCTCGTCCCAGGCGCGAGCGTGGAGGACGCCGTGACCGGCGAGGATCACGGGCCGCTGGGCCTTCGCGATCTCGGCGGCGGCGAGCTTCAGCTGGCGGCCGTTGGCCTCCATGTTCGGGCGGAAGCCGGGAAGCCCGGCGACGACCTCGTCGTGGGTCGGATGCGGGGCGGTCGTCTCCTGCTGGAGGGCGTCCTTCGTGATGTCGACGTGGACGGGTCCGGGCCGGCCCGAGCGGGCGATGTGGAAGGCCTCGGCCAGGACGCGGGGCAGGTCGTTGGCGTCGCGAACCAGGTAGTTGTGCTTCGTCATCGGCAGCGTGATGCCGTTGATGTCGATCTCCTGGAAGGCGTCCTTGCCGATCAGGGCCGAGGGCACGTTGCCGGTGATCGCGACCATCGGCACGGAGTCGAGGAGGGCGGTGCCGATGCCCGTCACGAGATTCGTCGCGCCGGGTCCCGACGTCCCCATGCACACGCCGACCTCGCCGGTCACGCGGGCGTAGCCGTCCGCAGCATGGGCGCCGCCCTGCTCGTGACGGACGAGGATGTGGCGGAGCTGGGGGTAGTCGCCGAGGACGTCGTAGAGGGGCAGGATCACGCCGCCGGGGTAGCTGAAGAACACGTCGACGCCCTGCAGGAGGAGCGCCTCGCAGACGACGTCGGCCCCGATCCGCGTCCGGTGCCGGGGCCGGGCGTCGTCGAGCATCGCCCGGCGGGCGCGCTCGACGGCCGCCGCGTGGGCCGTCCCGTCACCGGGGATGTGACTCCGCCGCTCGGATCCGGCCGGGCTCGGTGGCGCCGAGGCCTGCCCCTCCGTCATCGTCATCGGTCCCTGCCTGCCCTCGTGACTTCGTGACTTCATGACATGAAAAAACCCTCGCCACCCGGCGAGGGTCCCTTCGGTCTTCGGTGGTTCGATGCGCCTAGCGCCCGTCCCTCCGTGTCCCTCCGTTCTCCCGCCGGGAGCCGGTAATGAGGAGGCCGAGGAGGCCGTCAAGACCGGCAAGGAGCGAGCGAAGAAGACCGAGGAGCGATACGTCGTCGAGACCGGAGCCGTTCAACGGGACCTGGACGCGCCGACCATCGCTCGTCACGACGACGGCGACATGGCGACGATTCCGGCCATCGAACAGACCCAACGTGTGCTCTCCCGAGCGTCACCCGGCCGACCCGGGCGGTCCGCGCAGTCTACGAGGCGATCGGTGATCCTGCAACCACCCGCACCACACCATCGCGCTCGGCGGCTCGAGCGGATGGACCGGCCCACGATCGGCGTGAGCCGGAAACCACGAGACCGCCGGTTACCCGGCGGTCTCGACCCCGATTGGTCGGATCCTGATGGGCCCGATTACTTCCAGCGCTGACCTGCCTCGATGACGAGTGCGGAGCTGGCCAGAGCTGAGAGGACCAGAACGACCCGGAAGGCCTGAGCCTTGAGGTATCGAGTCATCGGTCAGTCCCAGCGCATCCCGGCGCCGACCGTGAGGGCCATCGATGCAAGAAGCATGAGCGCCCAGGTGAAGCGACCCAGGTTCGTCTTCACGATTTGACTCCTTTGAGTCTGTCGAAGTCATCGGGTTCTCGGTAGCCGGGCGGTCTTCCGTGACGGGGAGATCCCTGGCTTTGCGTCCCCGCCTCACGACGGGTTTGCCCTGGACGAGTTCACGACGGAGGAGGTAGGTGTCCTCGATCCGGACGATGGGTCCACGGTCCGGTCCGGAACATGGCCCGTGAGTACCGCGCGAGCGTGACTTGGGAGGCAGTGCTCCTAGGCACCATAGGGCGTGATCGGCGCTGCGGCAGGTCCGGCGGAGTCTGCAGCGCCCGGTCCGGCGGACGACCCAGGCGACCGACCGCGGCGCATCGCGATCGCGATCACGAGCACGACCCCGGCGCCGAGGATCACGTCGCCGACGCTGAAGATGTTGTGGAACGGCAGCCACGTCGGAAGCGCGAAGATGTCGGTGAGCGGCGCGAGTGCCGGCTGGTAGAGGACGGCGCTGTTCGAGTAGAT
>DATLVO010000156.1:0-5422 GCA_035577485.1 Verrucomicrobiia bacterium | reverse complement strand
TAGATGTCCGGGGCGATCCGCAGGCCCGTCTGGCCGATCTGGTCGGCATGGGGACGCCAGCCGGCGCTCGTCACGACCCGCGATCCGCCGACGGCGCCACCGAGCAGGCCGGCGAGCTCCTCGAGGTTGCCGAAGCCCTCGCCGCTGCCGACCCCGCGCCCACCGCCGACGCCGACCTTGGCGTCGGCCAGTGAGATTCCGCCTCGCTGTGACGCTTCGCGGCTCGTGACGTGGACGGCGAGATCCGCATCCGACAGCTCCGGCGAGATCGTCTCCATCGACGCGCCGGTGCCCAGCGCCGCCGGATCCGCGGGCGCGACCGTGTTCGGCGCGACCGTCAGGAGCTTGACCCGAGCATCGAGCTCGGCGTCCTCGAGGAGGCTCCCGGCCCATCGCTGGCGGGTGACGCGGTAGCGAGCGCCGGCCGGCTCCACCGCCACGCAGTTCGCCGCCAGCGGCATGGCGGTCCGGGCCCCGACGCGAGCCAGGAGATCGTTCCCGCGCTCCGTTCCGGAGCCGACGACCGTGATCGGCTCGCGCGCCGCGATCACCTGCTCGACGACCGCGGCCCAACCGTCCGGGTGGTCCACCGTGAGCGTGGCGTGATCCGCGATCAGGGCCGTCGCGACGAAGGGCGGACCGAGGCCCGCGGCGACGCGGCGGGCGGTCGCCGGATCGGCGACGACGAGCGCCTCGAGGGCGGCGCCGTGCGACGACGCCAGGGCGTAGGCGAATGTGAGCGCCTCGAGCGACCCGCGATCGATCGTGCCGCCGGGCGCGGTCAGGACGACGAGGACGGACCCGCTCACCCGTCCACCACGCCGATCTTCGTGAGCAGGTCCACGACGGCCGCGGCCGCCTCGGGGCCGCGCCCGATGATCTGGGCGGCCGTCGTCTCCTCCTTCGGAAGGCGAAGGACGATCTTCTCGAGGCCGCCGGTCGTCCACGCCGGGGTCGACCGCTCGATCTCCTTCTTTCGGGCCCGCAGCCGGCCGGGCACCGACGGGTATCGAGGAAGGTTGATCCCCTCCTTCACGGTCACGACGGCCGGCAGCGGCAGCTCGAATGACTCCCAACCGCCCCCGGGCGCCTCGCGTCGGGCGAGGACCGCGCCGTCCCCGGGCTGGAGTGCCTTCACCCCCGTCACGCACGGCCGGCCCAGCGCCGCGGCGGTCCGGATCCCGACCTGGAACCCGCCGCTGTCGGCGGACTCGTTGCCGAACAGGATCAGGTCGAACGGCCCGCCGGCTGCCTCCTGGGCCCGGATCGACTCGACGATCGCGCCGGCGGTCGCGACCGGGTCCCAGTCCCGACCGTCGGTCTCGAGGAGAATCGCCCGGTCGATGCCGACGGCCATCGCGTCGCGGAGCTGCTCCTCGGCGGCCGGCGGACCGAGGGTCAGGACCGCCGTCGCCCCGCCCTGGGCCTCCACGATGCGGACCGCCTCCTCGACCGCGCACTCCTCGTGCGGGCTCACGGTGAACCCGAGATACCGGACGTCGATGTCCATCCCGTCGGCGGTGAGGACGATCCGGCCGCCGGTCGCGGGGACCCGCTTGACGCAGACGAGGATGTTCACGAACGGATTCGGCTGTTCTCGGGATCGAAGAGCGGGGTCGCGCCGGCCACGGCGACGGTCACGGGATAGCGTTCGCCGAAGTACTCCACCAGGAGCTTCGTCCCTTCCTTCGCGTGCTCGGGTGGCAGGTAGGACATGAGGAGGTGCTTCCCGACCGACGGCCCGGAGCCGGCGCTCGTCACGTATGAGCCGCGGCCCTTCGCGTCGACGATCCGCTCGCCGTCGGGCGTCAGGATCGGCTCGCGGCCGAGCATGTAGCGCTTGACGCCGGAGGCCGACGTCGGGTCGTCGACGGTCAACGTGCACAGCACCGCGACCGGATCGTGCGACCGCTGCTTCTCGTAGGCCGGCCGGCCGACAAAGTCGGCGTCCTTCAGGGTCGGCCGCGCCATGCCGGCCTCCACGAGGTCGAAGTCGAGCTCCAGCTCGGCGCCGTGGGCGCGGTAGCCCTTCTCCAGCCGTGAGGTCACGGCGTACGTTCCGATGCCCACGGGCGCCATACCGTGCGGTCGGCCGGCGCGCCAGAGGGCATCCCAGACGCGCAGGCCCTGCTCGATCGGGACGTAGATCTCCCAGCCGAGCTCGCCGACGTAACTGATCCGCGAGGCGAGCGCCCGGACGCCATCGATGTCGACCGTCTTCGTCGAGAGGAACGGGAATCCCTTGTGGCTGATATCGGCGCTGCCGTCGGCCGCGGCGCCGAGGATGTCGCGGGCCAGCGGGCCCCAGAGCCCGAACGTCGTGTAGGCGTTGGTGACGTCATGGAGCTGGGCGGAGCCGTCGGCCGGCAGCGCGTCCTGGAAGATCTTCCGGTCGCGCATCCCCATGCCGCCGCCGGTCACGACCCGGAAGTGGTCATCGCCGAGCCGCATGATCGTGAGATCGGCAAGGATCCCGCCGGCGGCGTTGAGCAGCGGCGTGTAGACCGTCCGACCGACGGCGACATCGACCTTGTTGACGCACAGGTGCTCGAGCGCCGCGAGGGCGCCCGGACCCGTGATGTCGAAGATCGCGAACGCCGACAGATCCACGAGCCCGGCCCGGTCGCGCATGGCGAGGTGCTCGGCGTTGATGATCGGCGACCACCAGCGCGACTCCCACTCGGCCTGGCGCGGCATGACGCGATCGCCGTACTCGCCGAGCAGCGACTCGTTGGTGCCGTACCAGAACGGCCGCTCCCAGCCGGCGGCCTCGAAGAACTCGGCACCCAGCTCGACCTGCCGGTCGTACGCCGGCGAGAGGCGAATCGGCCGATTCGAGGCCCACTGCTCCATCGGGTGGACGATGCCGTAGGTCTTGTTGTAGCCCTCGGTCGCCCGCGCGGCGATGTGCTGGTCCGTCTTGTGGTGATCGTAGAAGCGGGCGATGTCGGAGCCGTGGGGGTCGATCTCCGGCTCGCCGCTCGTCATCCACTCGGCGACGGTCTTCGCGATTCCGGGCGCCTCCTTAATCCAGACCGCGGCCACGGACCAGAGGCCCTTGACCTCGGGCGTCTCGCCGATGATCGGGTTGCCGTCCGGGGTCAGCGACAGCAGGCCGTTGATGGCGAGCTTCACGCCGACTGACTCGTCGCCGACGATCGCCGGGAACAGCTCGAGCGAGTCCTCGAGCTGCGGGTCGAAATCCTCCTGGGTGAACGGCAGCATCGTCGGCGACAGTGCCGCTGCGGCGATCGACGGGATGTCGTCGGCGTCCATCAGGATCGCCCGGTGGGCGTACGAGCCGATCTCGAACCCCGTCCCGTGCTGGCGCTCGTACATGTTCGTGTCCATGTCGCGGACGATCGGGTAGCCGACCTCCTTGGTCGTGTGCTGGAACATCGGGACCGGCCCGATGTCGATCATCTGGTGGACCGCCGGCGTCAGGGGGATCGAGGCGCCCGCCATCTTCGCGATCCGCGGACTCCAGACGCCGCACGCGATGACCACGACGTCCGCCTCGATCGTGCCGGCGTCGGTATGCACACGCCGCACCCGACCCGCCTCGACGTCGATGCCGGTGACCTCGACGCTCGCCGCGACCGTCAGCGCGCCCATCTCCTGCGCCTTCTGGCGCATCAGCGTCCCGGCCTGGAGCGAGTCGACGATCCCGACGCCCGGCGTGTAGAAGCCGCCGAGGATCACCGATTCCTCGATGAACGGGACCATCGCCTTGACCTCGGCCGGGGTCAGCAGGCGGCTGCCCTCGACGCCCCACGACGTCGACGACGCCATCCGGCGCTTCAGCTCCTCCATCCGCTCCGGCGTCCTGGCGACCTCGATGCCGCCGGTCTCGTCGTAGACGCCCAGTTCCCGGTATTGGCGCGCGCTCTCCATCGTGAACGCGGCCATCTCCTTGCCGTGATCGGTGAGGAAGATGAAGTTCGAAGCGTGACCGGTCGAGCCACCTGGGTTCGGCAGCATGCCCTTCTCGACGAGGACGATGTCCCGCCAGCCGAGGTGGGCGAGGTGCCAGGCCATGCTGTTGCCGACGATGCCGGCGCCGATGATGACGACGCGTGCGTGCGTCGGGACCGAACTCATCTCGCGTCTCCGCCCTGCGCTGCTGGCCGCGCCGACGACACCCTCGGGCGCGGGGCCGGACCGCGAACTCGGGCCGCGGGGATCCGGAGCGCACATCCTAACCCGCGCCCGGACAACGAGAAGGGCGCGGCGGGGGTCCCGCCGCGCCCGTCGAGCGAACTCCTATTCCGCCGGGATCTCCGCGTGGATCGCGTCCAGGTCGACGCCCTGCGAGCGCCGATACAGACGGGCCACGACGTACACGAGTGCGGCGAGGCCGTAGAGGACGGCCAGGAACTGGATGGACTGGGTGTTGCCCGTGCCGATGCCATACAGGGCGTTCGACAGCCACTCCCATAGCACGAAGCCGAGGAAGATCGTCGTGATCGCCCCGGCGATGCTGATGAGCGGCAGCCCACCGACCTGGTACCGGACGATCGGCGACTTCTCGTACAGGTCCTTCTTCCACCACGGCAGGATCGTCGCGGCGATCGCCGTGCCGAAGAACGTGACCGCGATGACCAGCGAGGCATCGAGGGTGAGCTTGGAGAACCCGGTCACGAACGAGTACAGGTAGGACACGATCACGCCCGGGATCATGATCAGGAGGAGCGCCGTCCAGGGCACGCCCCGGTCCGACACGCGCGCGGCCCACTCGGGCAGGACGCGATCGAAGGCCGCCGCGAAGATCATGCGTGTCGACGACAGCCAGAGGGTCCCGGCCCAGCCGAGGAACCAGACGCCGAAGATGACCACGATGATCATCTGGATCACGTGGCTGTCGATCAGGAACGCCGCGAGGAGGGGCGGATAGCCCCAGATCGGGATCGCCGGGGCCGCCGTGACATAGCCATAGGCGTAGTTGATGAAGTTCACGTTGGTCGCGTTGAAGAAGTCCCACCCGAAGGTCTTCGCCGCGAGGAGCACGAAGGCGATCGCCAGGATGATCGTCACCCAGAGGCCGCCGAGCATGCCGTTGAGGACCTTGCGGAAGTCGCCGGCTCCCCGGACCTCGCCGTAGAGCGTGGCGCCCCAGTTCGGATAGAGGATCCAGAACATCATGAACGGCAGGAGGAGCCACGTGCCGCCACCGAGGCCGAAGTCGAGGGGAGAGCCACCGGCCACGAAGGCGTCGTTGGTCGTGGCGTTGTCGATGGTGGCCTGGTAGGCGCCGGAGACCCCGAAGAGGCTCTGGCCCTCTCGATCGAAGGCCGCCTTGAACGTGTCCTGGGACGAGACGAGCATCAGGACGAACATGACGGCCAGCGCGATGAGACCGATGTAGATGCTCCAGCGCTGGATCCGCGCATAGCCGGCCATGCCAAGGGCAACGAGACCAGAC
>DATLVO010000155.1:0-3212 GCA_035577485.1 Verrucomicrobiia bacterium | reverse complement strand
CGCCGCAAGGACCGTCCGACCCGACGAGGCCTGAGGATGCGCGTCGCCGTGACGGGCTCGGGTGGGCGGCTCGGGCGGGCGCTCGTCCGCGCGCTCGAGGAGGCCGCGTTCGTCGGCCCGCTCGGGCCGATCGCGTGGCGGCGCCCGGCGTTCGACCTGGACGCGCCGGAGACCTTCGCGAGGCTGCTCGATCGCGACCGGCCCGAGGTGGTCGTCCACGCCGCGGCGTGGACGGACGTCGACGCGTGCGCCCGCGAGCCGGAACTGGCGATGGCGCGGAACGGGACGGCGACCGGGGTGCTGGCGCGCGCCGCGGCGGAGCGCGGGATCGACCTCGTCGTCGTCTCGACGAACGAGGTGTTCGACGGCCGCCGGACCGACGGCCACGGCTATTCCGCCACGGACGCGCCGGCCCCGATCAATCCGTACGGCGCCTCGAAGCTCGGCGGCGAGCGTCTCGCGCAGGCGGCGTTCGACGGCGCGTCGGTCTCGCTCGGGATCGTCCGGACCGCCTGGCTCTACGGACCGCCGGGCAACGACTTTCCCGACAAGATCCTGAGCGCGGCCGAACGTGCCCGGGCCACCGGCGAGCCGCTCAAGCTCGTCGCGGACGAGGCCGGCTCGCCGACCTACACGGCCGACGTTGCCGAGGCGATCGCTGAGCTCATCGATGCCGATGCGATCCGCGGGATCCACCACGTCGTGAACGCCGGCTTCGCATCCCGATCCACCTGGGCGGAGGAGGTCCTGCGGCAGGCCGGCGTCTCGGTCCCGACACAGAGCGTTCCCGCGTCGACCTGGCGCCGCGATAGCACCCCGCCGCTATGGGCCGTGCTCGAGCCTACGCCGTTGCCATCCGGACAGCCCCTCCGAACGTGGCCGCGAGCCCTCGCCGACTACGTGCCGACGCTGCTCCGCCAGCGGGCGGCCGCTGCCTCAACCGTCCGATGACGGCGCTCGACCGTCCGCCGTCGGCGTTCCCGGGGGTCCGCTACGGGGCGATCGCCCGCCATGGCGATTCACGCGGTGCCTTCCGCGAGCTGTGGCGTTCGTCGGCGTTCCCGATCCTGACCGCGGCCGAAACCGGCGCCCCACCCGGCGCCGAGCCGCGGTTCGTCCAGGCCAACCTCTCCACGTCCGCCGCCGGGGTCCTGCGCGGTCTCCACTACCACCGTCGCCAGCTCGACTACTGGGTCGTCGCGACGGGCCGAGCCTTTGTCGCGCTCGTCGACGTTCGGCCGGCCGTGTCCGGCGCGGGCTCGACGGTCGTCGAGACCCGCGAGCTCGCCGCCGACGACTGGGTCGTGATCCCCGTCGGGGTCGCCCACGGATTCCTCGCCCTCGACCCGCTGGAGCTCGTCTACCTCGTGACGAACGAGTTCGACGGCGACGACGAGCTCGGGTTCGCGTGGGACGACCCTGCGGTCGGCGTGCCATGGCCGGCCGTGTCGGCGACCGCGGACCGCCGGCCGATCCTGTCCGACCGCGACCGGTCCAACCCGAGCCTCGCCGAGCTGGTGGCCCGCCTCCGCGGCTGAAGCGGGCCGCCGGTCCGCGGGACCGGCCGGACGGCCGGACGGCCGAGGTTCGCACCCGACCTCACCTCTCCCCCCGGTTCCGTATCACCGCTCGTCCGAAGGGCCCATCCCGTTCGGGACCATCCCGCGATTGGCCCGGAAGGCCCGGCGATGGACGCTTGCGAGGCACTCATCCCGTCGTGGGCCGTACCTGCCCGCGGCGCCTGTCCGTTCCGGAGCCCGCATTGCGTCATCTCGCCGCCGCCCTCGCGCTTGCCCTCGTCACGGCTCTCGGCGTCTCGACGCCCGTCGCGGCAATGCCGATCAGCACGGCCAAGGTCGTGATCATCGTCGGCGCGACGCACAGCGTGACCCCCACCTATCGCGCGGACGCCGACTCGGCCTATGCCGAGGCGATCAAGTACACGTCGAAGGTCACGAAGGTGTACAGCCCGAACGCGACATGGTCGAAGGTCAAGGCGGCCGTCGCCGGCGCGAACATCGTCATCTATTTCGGCCACGGGAACGGCTGGCCCAGCCCGTACACGTACGACCCCAACTACACGACGAAGGACGGCATGGGCCTGAACGCCGACCTCAACGGCGACGGCAAGCTGTCCGACTACGAGAACAAGTACTACGGCGAGCCGTACATGGCCCAGCTCGGGCTGGCTCCAAACGCGATCGTGATCCTCAGCCACCTCTGCTACGCGTCCGGCAACTCCGAGCCCGGCGGCACGGACCCGAGCGTCTCGGTCGCCCGCCAGCGGATCGACAACTACGCCGCGGGCTTCATCAAGGGCGGCGCGCGGGCCGTCATCGCCGACGGCCACATGGGTCCCGAGAGCTACATCCGCTCGCTGTTCACGACGTCGCAGTCGATCGTCGGCATGTGGCGGGCGCAGCCGAACTACCACGGCCACGAGAGCAGCTTCGCCTCGACGCGATCGGCCGGCTACACGGACTACTCGGACCCCGACAACACCTCGAGCGGCTACTACCGCTCGCTCGTCACCAAGCCGACGATCACGACCGGCGCCGTCACGAACGCGGTCGGCGACACGGGCCTGGACCCGGCGACCCTCGTCGTGCCCGGCCGCGCCATCGTCGACGCCCCCGACGCGCCGCTGATGGCAACGGCCGCCAGCGACCCGACGGCCGCCGACACGCTGGCGCTGCCCGTGGGCACGCGGCTCAAGCTCCTCGCCAACGGCGTCCCGCCGACGCCCGACAGCCCCCCGACCGTCCTCGTCGAGGGTCTCGACGACAGCTCGATCAGCGGCTACGTGCTCAAGTCCGACCTCGCCCCGAAGGACAGCCGGGCGCCGGTCCTCCTCGCCATCGATGCCGGCGCCGCCCGTTTCTCGCCGAACGACGACGGCACGGCCGACGATCAGACCGTCGCCGGGGTCTTCTCCGAGGTCGTCAACTGGACCGTCCAGTTCAAGGACGCCGACGGCAACGTCCTCGACACGCAGCCCGGCAGCGGCCGCGAGTTCAGCGTCCCGTGGGACGGTCTCGTCGACGGGATCGCCGTCCCGGACGGGACGTATACGTGGACCGTCGCCGGCACCGACTCCTGGCAGAACGGGACGGCAACGGGTGGCGGCTCGATCGTCGTGGACACCACCGCCCCACGCGTCACCGCCCTGAGCCCGGATGGCTCCACCGCCACGACCTTCTCGCCGAACGGCG
>DATLVO010000154.1:0-17543 GCA_035577485.1 Verrucomicrobiia bacterium | reverse complement strand
CGGACCGATCTACCGGCGGACCGACTGCCGCAGCTCGCCGCGCTCGCCGAGCAGATCGGCGGGGCGTCGACCATGAAGCTCGTCCTGGGAGCGCCGATGATCAAGTCCGGTGGATCGACCCAATTCGGGTCGATCTTCGTGCCCGTCCCGACGCGGATCGCGGCGATGGCCAAGGTCGTCTTCGGCCCGCCGGGCAGGAGTCCCGTGTGGCCGGTCCCGAGCGGTGGCCCGGCGGGCTCCGCCGCCCCGGTCGGATCGGGCTCGGGTGGGTCAGTCCTCGGGCCCTGACGCCCACCGCCCGAGCGGCGGGTCCCACGCGTCGAACCGCTCGAGCAGCCGGTCGACGTCGTCGTCCGCGAGCAGGAGCCGCCGATTGCGCTCGGCGACGAACCCCTCCGCGACGGCATGGTCGAGGAATGCCTGGAGCGATGCGAAGTAGCCGGCGACATCGAGCAGCCCGATCGGCTTGGTGTGGAGATCGAGCTGGGCCCAGCTGAGGACCTCGGCGAGCTCCTCGAGCGTGCCGAGGCCGCCGGGCAGCGCGAGGAAGGCGTCGGCCAGGGCCGCCATCTCGGCCTTCCGCTCGTGGAGCGTGTCGACGATCCGGAGCTCACGCAGATTCGGGTGGGCGAGCTCGCGGTCGACGAGCCCGCGCGGCATCACCCCGACGACCCGCCCGCCGGCCGCGAGCGCGGCGTCGGCGAGGATCCCCATCAGCCCGAGACGGCCGCCGCCGTACACGAGCTGGATGCCGCGGGCCGCGAGTCCCTCCCCGACGGCGACCGCGGCGGCCGCGTAGCGGGCATCGTGGCCGGCGCTCGCTCCGCAGAAGACACAGATCGAGCGGATCGGCGGTCGGGCCGACGGGGCCGTCAGGGGGTCGATGTCGGGCCCCATCAGAACCCGAGCTCGCGCAGGATCGGCGTCATCCGCCGGGCGGCGCGGCCACGGTGCGAGATCGCGTTCTTCGCCTCCGCCGACCACAATCCGAACGTCCGTCCGCCGGGCGGCTCGCCCTCGGGCTCGAAGATCGGGTCGTAGCCGAACCCGCCCGTCCCCCGGGGTCCCGTTGCGATCCGGCCCCGGGTCGTGCCGCGGACGACACGCATCCGGACGGCCGCTCTCGGGCGCGCCCCGGCGCCCGGCAGCGCGAGCGCGAGGACGCAGACGTAGCGGGCGCCGCGCCGCTCGGGCGGCAGTCCCTCGAGCGCCGCGAGGAGCCTGGAGTTGTTGTCCGTGTCGGTCGCGTTCGGGCCCGCGAAGCGCCGCGTCCGCACGCCGGGCGCCCCGTCGAGGGCGTCCACCTCGAGGCCGGAGTCGTCGGCGAGGGTCGGCAGTCCGGTCACGCGAGCCGCGTGACGGGCCTTGATCCGGGCGTTCGTCTCGAACGTCGTGCCCGTCTCGTCGGGCTCGTCGGCGATTCCGACATCGTCGAGGCCGACCAGCTTGGCGTGCTCGAGACGCAACAGCTCCCGGAGCTCGGCGAGCTTGTGCGCCGAGTGGGTGGCGATGAGCAGTCGGGGTCGGTCAGGCATCCGACAGCGGGTCCGTCTCGAACGGCGGGCGTTCACTGCGTCGGTTTCGGAATGCGTCGGCCGACGGATGGATCCCGGAGCGTTCGGTCTGCGGGTTGCGGGCCGCCCCGTGGGACAGATGGGACGTTGAGCGATCACCCCGTCGGGTCGAGCGACGGAGTGAACGCCGGGCGCTCACGTCGCTTGGCTGTACCGGACAGGTCACCGCTTGACGGTGGCCAGGATGTCGGTCTGGGCGGCGAACAGCTGCTCGAGCCCGGACGAGGCGAGGTCCATCAGCCCGTCCATCGCCGACCGGTCGAACGGCCGCCCCTCGGCCGTGCCCTGGACCTCGACGAACGTGCCGGCGTCCGTCCCGACGACGTTGAAGTCGACGTCGGCCCGCGAGTCCTCGCTGTAATCGAGGTCGAGCAGCGGCGCGCCGTCGACCAGGCCGACGCTGATCGCCGCGACCTTGGCGACGAGGTGGCGATCCATCCCGTAGGTGATCATCGCCGCGGCCAGCGCGACGTAGCCGCCGGTGATCGAGGCGGTCCGCGTCCCGCCGTCGGCCTGGAGGACGTCGCAGTCGACGGTGATCGTCCGCTCGCCGAGCTTCGTCAGGTCCACCGCGTCGCGGAGCGACCGCCCGATCAGCCGCTGGATCTCGTGCGTCCGCCCACCGAGCTTGCCCTTGACCGACTCGCGATCCGTTCGCTCCGCCGTGGCCCGCGGCAGCATCGAGTACTCGGCCGTCACCCAGCCCGTGCCCTTGCCGCGGAGGTGGGGCGGGACCCGATCGGCGATCGTCGCCGCGCACAGGACCTCGGTGTCGCCGAACTTGACGATGCACGAGCCCTCGGCCCACTTCTGGACACCGAGGCGGAAGCTGATGGGCCGAAGCTGGGTCGCGACCCGACCGTCGGCGCGGACCTGGGGGCGGTTGCCGATCATCGGGCCATCTCCTTATCGGTCTTCTCTTCGAGCTTTGCGGCGTCCCACAGGGCATCGAGCCCCGCGAAGTCGAGGTCGCGCAGGGCGACGCCGGCGTCGGCTGCCTGGCGCTCGACGCTGGCGAAGCGGCGGCGGAACTTGTCGTTGGCGGCACGGAGAGCCGCTTCGGCCTCGATCCCCTGCCACCGGGCGACATTGACGAGGACGAACAGGAGGTCGCCGTACTCCTCGGCCTGCTCGGCGGGCGTCGCCGCCGCGCGAAGCTCGGCCAGCTCCTCATGCACCTTGTCGAGGACGCCTTCGATGTTCGGCCATTCGTAGCCGATGTTCGCCGCCCGCTCCTGCATCTCCTGGCTGGCGGCGAGCGCGGGCAGGATCCGGCTGACGCCATCGAGGGCGCCCTTCGCGGGCCTGGAGGCGCTGCCCGCGGCGCCGGCCTCGGCGCCATCCGCGTTCCCGCCGGCGGCCTCCTTCCGCTCGTCGGCCTTGATCCGCTCCCACTGGCGGTTGACGTCGCTCGCCGTCCGGGCCTCGGCGTCGCCGAAGACATGCGGATGTCGGCGAACGATCTTTGCCGCGATCGCCGCGTTGACGTCGGTCAGGTCGAAGACCCCCTCCTCGGCGGCGAGCTGGGCGTGGAGGATCACCTGGAGGAGCAGGTCGCCGAGCTCTCCGGCGAGGGCCGGCGTCGCGCCGGCACCCAGCGCGTCGTAGACCTCGTAGGCCTCCTCGAGGAGGTGGTTGCGGAGGGTCTCGTGGGTCTGCTCGCGATCCCACGGACAGCCGTCGGGCCGACGCAGTCGCTCGGAGATCCAGGGCATCGCCCAGGGACTTGCGACGGCGTGCTCCGGCGGCACGGGCGCGAGATAGACCGGCGCCTCGAGGAGGCCGGGCGTCAGCGCGTCGATCGTCGTCGCCTCGGCCGACCCGAGCCTTCCGACCGGATGATCGGCCGGGTAGAGCCGGGCGAGGACCGCGATCGGGTCGTCGCCGCCTGGCCCGTGCCGGCCGGGAAGCGGATCGGCGGCCCAGCCTTCGGATCCGTCGGCGGCCCGGAGCGTCGCCAGCGGAACGATCAGCACCGGCCGCGACGGCTCGAGCGGTGTCGCCACGAGACGCTCGGCCGCCACGACCTGGAGGCCCGCCGCGAGGTCGAGACCCCAGCGAAGCCGCGCCTCGGCGACGAGCGCATCGAGCACGGCAGCCGGGCCGTTACCCGTTCAGGAGGTCGCGGCTGATCGTCGCCGCGGCCTTCTTCGCCTTGTACCAGTTGGAGAAGGCGCTCGACTTGATCGTCGTCAGCTGGTCCGCGTCGGGTACCGCCGTCTTCTCCTCGAGGACCTTGAAGAGGTAGATCCCGTCGCCGTCGATCGTGACGATGTCGGAGAGCCCGCCCATCGGCGCGGCGAAGATCGCGTCCGTCAACCGGCCGTCGAGCTGGCCGGCCGTCACCCAGCCGATCTCGCCACCCTTGCCCGACTTCGGGCCTTCCGAGTTGTCGCGGGCGAGCTGGCCGAAGTCGCTGCCGGACGCGGCGAGGTCCTTGATCCTCTTCATCTGGTCGCTGTCGGGCGGGTAGTACATGACCTGGACGACGTGCCAGCCGAACGCGCTCTTGAACGGCGGAATCAGGTCGCCGGGCTTCAGCCCGTCCTTCAGGATCGCGGCGAGGAACGAGACGTCGATCTGGCTCGACGCGTCGATGTAGGGCAGCTTGCCGCCGGTCCCGTCATCGCCCTTGTCGGACGCCTCGTCGCTCTCGGCGCGGTTGATGGCGTCGAACTTCGAGGGGTCGGCCTTGAGGGTGTCATACGCCTTCTGGGCCTTGGCCTGCGCTTCGGCCCACGATGGGTCGGTGTCGGGGATCTTGCTGGCGTTGGTCGGGTCGCCCTTCGGCGAGTAGAGGATGTGGCGGACCTTGACGGCCTTCGGGCTCGGCGGGGTCTGTGGAGCGGCAATGAAGATCTCGGCCACGCGCCGCTGGGGCTGGGACTGGCTGTCGTCCGCGATGATCTTGTCCTCGAGCGCCTGGCGGACCGCCTCGCTCTGGATCGCCGCGCGATACGCCGCGGGGTTGACCTTGGCGTCGGCCATCTTCTGGTCCCACGCGTTGTCGACCTGGGCGGGCGAGATCTCCGTCACCCGGCCGATCCGAAACGTCCCGTCCGCGCCCTCGATCACGTCGGTGAGGCCGTTCACGTCGACCTGGAAGATCGCCGCCTGCCAGGCCGGGTCCTCGCCCGCGTCGGTGTCCAACCACCCGAGGTCGCCGCCGCTCGTGCTCGACGGGTCGGTCGAAACCGCCTTCGCGACGTCCTCCCAGGTCTTTGCGCCGCTCTTGATCTGGGCCAGGGCGTCGGTGATCGTCTGCTTCGCCGTCGCCTTCGCGGTCTCGCTGGGTGCGGTGGCGCCGCTGTCGATCTTCGGCTGCACCGCGATCATCCAGGCGTGGCGCTCCTCCTTGCGGGTCTTGTCCACGAGGATCCGCCGATCGATCTCCGCCGCCGGGATCGTGATGCCGGCCTGCTGGGCGAGCGTGGCCTGGAGGTGCGTGTCGATGAGCTTCTCGATGATCGCCGGGACGAAGGTCTGGGTCTGGAGCTGGCTCGAGATCTGCTGATTCCGCTGATCGGCCTGGGCCTGGGTGAGGTGGCCGGCCGAGACCTCGGCCTGGATCCGGGCGCCCTGCATCGTGAGCCGCCACGCCTCGACCGTCGCCCGTTCGGTGAACTCGTCCTTCGTGATCGTCTGGCCGTTCACCGTCGCCGCAGCGGCCAGGTGTTCCCCGTACCACGTCGTCCCGCCGACGATGACGAGGATGAGGACGGCGATGACCACGGCCAGGCCGAAGCCGATGTTCATGTAGAAGCTGCGCCGGTTCGGGTCACGACTGACGCGCCCGCGATCGACGGGCTTCACTCGGAAGGTCATGGGGTGATGCGGTCCTGAGAGAGGTGGAGGATGAACGGCGGCAGCGGCCGGACGGGCCGGTATCGTACCGTATGTCCGGCCCGGATCCGTGCTGGTGGTGGGGTCCCGCGCCGGTCCCGCGGGCAATCAGCCTGTCCGGAGCGCACGCTCCAGCGCTTCGATGACGCGCTCCTGGTCGCTCGCTGTCAGGCTCGACGATGAGGGCAGGC
Source organism: Verrucomicrobiia bacterium (assembly GCA_035577485.1). Taxonomy (GTDB): domain Bacteria; phylum Chloroflexota; class Limnocylindria; order Limnocylindrales; family CSP1-4; genus CF-46. The sequence continues at coordinate 11,935 of DATLVO010000154.1, read as the reverse complement.
TGACCGCGTTCCGGAAGATCGATTCGGCCACGTCCCCGCCGAGCCGCGGGGCATCCGCGTAGAGCGTCATCCGGTGCAGCGGCGTCCAGATGGGTCGGGCATCGATCCCCGCGGCACCCAGCACGTCGAGCACCCGATCCCGGGGCGCGCCGTCCGCGGCGAGGTGCGCGGTGTACAGCCAGAAGCTGGGGTCGGTGCCCGTGGGTCGCCGGGCCGGGAGGATCCCGGCGATCCTGGCGAGTGCCGCGTCGTACGCGGCGGCAACCCGCCGGCGCCCGACAAGGAGATCCGGCAATTGTTCGAGCTGCGCCACGCCGAGTGCCGCGGCCAGGTTCGAGAGCCGATAGTTGTAGCCGACTTCGTCGTGATCGTAGGCGCGACCGGACAGCCTCGCCTGCGTCGACAGGTGGCGGGCACGTTGAGCCAGCGCGGCGTCATCGGTGACGAGCATGCCGCCACCGCCCGTCGTGATCAGCTTGTTGCCGTTGAAGCTGAAGCAGCCGATGCGACCCGCCGATCCGACCTGGCGACCATCATCTCGATCCTGCCAGGACGCGCCGAGCGCCTCCGATGCGTCCTCGACGACCGGGACGCCGTGGCGCTCGGCCGCCGCGAGGATGGGCCCGATCGTGGCCGGCTGACCGACCAGGTGGACCACCTCGATGGCCGCGGGCTGACGGCGGCCGAGGCGGGCTCTCCGGTCGAGCTCGTCGACGACGAGGCCAGGGTCGATGTCGAGTGTCGACGCCTCCGAGTCGACGAGGACGGGAATGCCACCGAGATAGCGGATCGGGTTGGCGGACGCGACGAACGTCAGGCTCGGGACGAGCACCTCGTCGCCGGGACCGATGTCGAGGGTCTGGAACGCGAGGTGCAGCGCTGCCGTCCCGCTCGCGCATGCGACGGCGTGACGCGTCCCGACGAACGCAGCGAACTCGCGCTCGAACCGCCCGACGAACGGCCCGACGGAGCTGACGTAGTTCGTCTCGAGGCATTCGGCGAGGTACCGGGCGGCATTGCCCCCGATCGTCGGCTCGGCGAGCGGAATGCGCTTCCCCGGCGACCCCGCCCCGGTGGCGGTCTTGCGGTCTGACGGTCCCCGCACCTCAGAGCTGGACACGGTCGTCCGGGGCGGGCTCCGGGTGGGCTCGCAGCCATTCGATGGTTCGGGCCATCCCGTCTTCGAGGGACGTCGTCGCCTCCCAGCCGAGCAGCTCGCGTGCCCGCGTCGGGTCGGATTGGAGAACCAGGACCTCGCTCGCATCCGGTCGGAGGCGTGCCGGGTCCTCGATCGGCCGGGCGTCGACGCCGAGGAGCCGGCAGGCGATCGCGAAGAGCTCGGCGATCGACTCGCTCCGCCCCGTGCCGAGCTGGATCGTCTGCCCGTCGATGCCGTGGCTGACGGCGGCGCGCACGAAGCCGTCGACCGTATCGGAGACGTACGTGAGATCGCGCCGCGGATCGAGTCGGCCGAGCCGGATCTCCGTCTCGCCCGCGAGCATCTGACGGAGCATCGTCGGGAGGACCGCCCGCGCGGATTGGCGTGGACCATAGGTGTTGAAGGGTCGAAGGACGACGACGGGCAGATCGAAGCTCCGGGCAAAGGCCAGGCTCAGCTGATCCGCGGCGACCTTCGTGGCCGCGTACGGAGATTGGGCTCGGAGCGGGTGATCCTCCGTGATCGGGAGGACGTCGGGCGTGCCGTAGACCTCGCTCGTGGACGTCTGGACCACGCGGAGCGTGCCAGCACGGCGGGCCGCCTCCAGGACATTGGCCGTCCCGGTGACGTTGGTCTCGATGAAGGACGCGGGGGCGACGTACGAGTACGGGATCGCGATCAAGGCGGCGAGATGGAAGACGACCTCGACGCCCGCGGTCGCCGCCTCGACGAAACGGGCGTCGCGGATGTCCCCGAGCCGGACGTCCAGGGAAGCCCGGATCGATGGATCCGCCTCATCCAACCAGCCCCAGGAGCCGCGCGAGTTGTAGATGCAGAAGGCCCGGACATCCGCGCCTTCGGCGACCAGACGCTCGACGAGATGACTGCCGATGAATCCGTCGGCCCCGGTCACGAGGACGCGGCGGCCGGTCAGCTCCATCTCAGACGCCGCCCCGGGCCCGCTCGAGCTGGTCGCGTTGTCCGATGTCGATCCAGTCGTCCTCGATCTCGAAAGCGCCGATCGGCTCGCCGCGCTCGAGCGCATCGCCGATCAGATCCGGCATCCCCATGGGCTCGCCGCGCCGGACGCGGGCGGCCAGTCCCGGCTCGATGGCGTAGATCCCGGTGTTGATGTCGCGCTCGAGGGTCGGCTTCTCCTCGAGCGCCACGATCCGGTTGCCGTCGCGCTCCACGCAGCCGAATGGAACGCTGTGGAGATACCGTCGGATCCCGACCGTCGCCATGAACCCGCTCCGGGTGTGAGCGTCGAGCAGCGCGCCGAAGTCCGCCTGGGTGACCAGGTCGCCGTTGATCACGAGCAGGGTGTCGATGGGTGGCTCTGCGAGCATGCCGATCGCGCCAGCCGTCCCGAGCGGCCGGTCCTCGCGGACGTAATCGATCTCGCAACCGAAGTCGCGACCGTCCCCGAAGTGGCTCTCGATCACCTCACCGAGATACCCGACGGAGATCGAGATCCGCTTGATCCCGTGGCCGACGAGGTGCAGGACGATCCGCTCCAGGATCGGCCGGCCGGCGACTCGGAGCATCGGCTTCGGCGTGGACTCCGTGATCGGGCGGAGACGCAAGCCTCGGCCGCCGGCCATGATCAGCGCCCGGTTCGGTCGACGCACGGGCTCGATGAACTCGTGCAAGAGGTGGAGTCCGATCGGGCGGCCGTCGTCGTCCACGATCGGAATCGCCCCGACCGCTCGAGCGCGCATCAGGTCGAGAACGTCGCTCCGCCCGTCGGTCGGCCCGGCGGCCACGAATCGGCGGGTGAGCCACGGGCCCACCGGCTCGTCCAGGTTCGCGCCGCCGAGCAGAGCTCGGCGAAGGTCGCCGTCAGTCGCGACGCCGACGAGGCGACCATCGTCCGACGTCGCCAGGGCGATCCGAAACGCTCCCCGGTCCAGGGCGATCATCGCGTCGCGGATCGTCCCGTCGCTGGCGACGAAGCTCTCGGCAAGCGCCCGACTCATCGATCAGCCACGGTCTTCGCCTCGCGACGGCGGGCCGGGATGCCGAGGACGAGGGCCCCGGCTGGAACATCCGCGACAACCACGGCGCCCATGCCGACCACGGCCTCGGAACCGATCGTCACGTGGTCGCGGACGCGTGCCCCGAGGCCGATGAAGGCCCCCTCACCGATCGTCGTTGCCCCTCCGATCACGGCGCCCGGCCCGATCTGGCCGAACGCGCCGAGCGAGACGTCGTGCTCGACGATCGCCCCGCTGTTGACCACGGCATGCGGTCCGATCCGGGCGCCGGGGCCGACGACGGCGCCCGCGAGCACGACCGCGCCGCCGGCGATCGAGGCGTCCGGCGAGATCGTCGCCGTCGCGTGGACCAACGTCGCCCAGCGAGCAAGGCCCGCGTAGCGGGCCACGATCGCCCGACGACGGTCCGGTTCGCCCGGCGCGCCGACGCCAAGGATCAGGGCCGGACGGTCGGCGGCCGCGACGTCCGCCACCCGCGCCAGGTAGGCCGTGTCATCTCCAAGCGCCGGCAGCCCGGAGGCATCCTTGCCCGGGCCGTCGTGGCCGTCCACGACCCCATCGACCACCCAGTCCTCGGGTGTGGACCGAGCGGCATCGATGACGACCCGGGCATGCTCGCCGGCCCCGATGACGACGAGATGATCAGGGCTCATCAGGCACGAAGATCGGCGCCTTGCGCGGGGGGTCTGGGGGATCCCATGCCGCGATGATACGGGCGATGCGCTCGCCGGCATGGCCGTCGCCACGGGAAACGTGGCCCGCCGCGATCTCGGCACGGGTCCCCGGCTCGAGGGCTCGCCGAAGGGCGTCGATCACGGCGCCTGGCTCGGCCGGGACGTCGATGACATTGCGTTCCCGATGTCGGCCCCGCTGGCGATCGCCGACATTGACAACCGGCAGGTCCACCGCGGGCGCCTCGACGAGGCCGCTCGAGCTGTTGCCGAGCATCGCGTCGGCAATCCGCAACAGGCCCCAGTAGCGCCGCTCGCCCAGGGCATCGGTCACCACCCGACGCCCACCCGACGCACCCGCGGCGAGGAGAGCCGCCCGAACGGCCTCGGCCTCCGGGTCGGTGTTCGGGAGCGTGACGACGTAGGTGGCCGGGACGGCGTCCATCGCCGCGATCACCGCCTTGACCACGCCGAGCGGGTCGGACTCCAGTGTGCCGGGGTGGACGGTCACGATGACGACGGGCGGGACGAGGTCGGACGCCAGCTGGGACGACAGCTCGTCCCGGCTCGGCAGGTCCGTCCGGAACAGGTTGTCCAGGCCAGGGGCTCCGACGACGTGAATGGTCGCCGGGTCCTCTCCCAGCGCGATGACCCGCGCCCGGTGCTCGGGCTGGCTCACCAGGTGCAGGTGGCTGAGCTTGGTGATCGCGTGGCGGAGTGCATCGTCGAAGGCTCCCTCGGTCTGCTCGCCACCGTGGATGTGGACGATCGGGACCCGGGCGAGGGTCGCCGCCAACGCGGCCGCCGCCGTTTCGAGACGATCTCCGGCGACGACCAGGGCCGCCGGACGATGGGCGGCCAGCTCCGCGCCGACCAGGGCCAGGGCCGTCGCCGCCTGGCGGTCTGCGGTCGCCGGGTCCTCTCCCGGTTGCTCGAGCCAGGCAAGCTCGGCCGCCGGGTCGAAGCCATCCTCCCGAATCATCCGGATCGTGGCGCCGTGGCGGACCGACAGGTGCATGCCGCCGACCAGCAGTCGCAGGCGGAGGCCCGGCGTCGAGCGGATCGCCAGGCAGGTCGAGCGCAGGATCCCCCAGTCCTGCCGGCCCGTCGTGAGGACCGCGATCGTGCGCTCGGCCGACGGGTTCTCGGCGCCGGCCGATCCGTCCGTGGTCCTCGCGTCGGTCATGGCAAGCCGTCCAGGTCGCTCGCCTCAACCGCTCGCCCGGCCCGCACCGCGCGAGTCAGCCGCCGGCCGGTGACCCGCCCGATGGCCGACGGCGGCATGCCCGTGCCCGGGCGGAGCACGACGAGGTCATCCGGCTCCACCGTGGATCCTGCCTCGAGGTCGCGGCGCCAGTGGAGGCTGCGCCGCGCGACCGCCGCGGTCTCCAGCTCGTCCTGGGTCGGGACCTTCTTGCCGTCGCCGAGAGCCGACTCGACCGATCGCACCTCGGCGACCATCCGCCGGAACTCGTCCGGCTCGAGCGACGCCCCGTGGTCCGGCCCGGACCGTCCGCGATCCAGGGTCAGGTGCTTTTCGAGAAGTGCGGAGCCGAGGGCTGCCGCGGCGACCGGCAGCTCGATGCCGAGGCTGTGATCGGACCAGCCGGTCGGTCGTCCGAAGGCGGCCCGCAATGTCGGGATCGCCCGAAGATTCGCATCCGAGGGCGGGGCCGGGTAGCTCGAGACGCAATGGAAGAGGCCGACCGGCGGATCCCCGGCCGCGGCGATGACGTCGAGCGCCTCCGCGACTTCTCGGATGTCGGCCATGCCCGTGGAGACGAGCAGGGGCCGGCGCTTGGCGGCGAGGTGCGCGAGCAGGGGGTGGTTCGTGAGCTCACCCGAAGCGACCTTGAGCGCCGGCACGTCGAGCCCCTCGAGGAGATCCGCGGCCGCCGCATCGAACGGGCTCGAGAGAAAGAGGATCCCGCGGTCCAGCGCATGACGCTGGAGACCGGCCCAGCTGTCGGACGGCAGTGCCAGCCGGGCCAGCATCGCTCGCTGGTCGGTCGCCGCGGCCCCGTGGGCCTGGTACTCGGCGAGCGGGGCACCTGCCGCGGCGAGGGCTTCCGGATCGAACGTCTGGAACTTGACGGCATCGGCGCCCGAATCGGCGGCCAGATCGACGAGGCGATGGGCGACGTCGAGATCACCGTCGTGGTTGACCCCGGCCTCGGCGATCACGAGCGCCGGCCGACCATCGCCGATCGTCCGATCGCCGATTCGAAGGTCCGGGACGGGCATGGCACGGGCCAGCGACTCGGCGATGACGAGGTCGATCGGCTGGTCAATGTCGATCGAGCGCTCGGCGGCCACCTCGACGCCAACGGTCGCGCCGGGCGGGAGGAACCGGCGCTGTGCCGCGAGCAGCTCCGGATCGATGGCATAGAACGCGCCCGTCAGGAGCAGATCGCCGCGTTCGGTCACGGACGTCAGGGGGGCCGTGGGCCCGTCCGCCGGGCGAACATGCCAGGTGGCCGGGTGGCTCCGGACGACGCTGACGGCGGCCCGGACGCCTCCCCCGTCGAGGAGTCCGACGGCCGCTGCGATGTCGGCCGGATCGGTCAGGGGCGACGTCGGCTGCACGAGCACGACACACCGGAATCGCCGGCCGGCCGCGCGCAGTGATTCCAGCGCGTGGAGGACGACGTCGACGCTGCGGGCATCGTCGGTCGCGAGGTCAGCCGGTCGGGGGAACGGCACCTCCGCATGCCACTCACGGGCGAGCTCGGCGATGGATGGGTCGTCGGTGCTGACGACGACGGCGTGGGGACCATCGGGGATCGTTGCGGCGGCGCGGTGGGCGATCCTGATGGCGCGAGCGACGAGTGGGATCCCCGCGACCGTCTGCAGGTTCTTGGCGGGAATCCGCCGGCTTCCGCCGCGAGCCGGGATGAGGAACAGGACCGGCAGCGGCATCAGCCCACGTGCCTCGTCGCACCCGCGGCAATCGGGCGTTCCGATCGGGGGTCGTGGCCCTCATCCCCGGGGCGGCTCGGGCTCGTGGCCGGCTCAGCCGCCGTCGCAATGGCCCGTTCGATCGCCGTACGGATGCGCTCGCTCGCATCGCCCGCGCGGAAATGGTCGTCGAGGAAGGCCTGCCGGTCCGCAGGGTCCGGCGGGGTCGGGTCCTCGAGGAAGGCGCGCAGCTCCGCGGCGTCGTGCACCGGCTGGGCCACCCCCGCGGCGACGTAGCCGAGAAGGTCCGTCCGGGCCTGTGTCGCGGCGATCAGGTTCGGAATGCCTGCGACGACCGCGTCGGTCAGCACCGTCGAATAGAGGCCGAGATGCGCGTCGGCTGCCCGCAGGAGCTGGAACAGGTCGACGTCGCGGACGATCGTCAGCGGCGGTGGGGCATGGCCATGGCGAGCCGCCAGGCCCTCGACGAGCGTGCGGTACATCCCGTCGTCGGCCTCGGCCGGATGCAGCTTGAAGACGAGATGGGTTCCCGGCAGGGGCCCGGCGAGGAGGCGCCCGAGGGCGTGCGGCCAGTAGAACCGGCGATGCACGGGCTCGTGCGTCGTCGAGATCACGAGCATCCGGTGGTCCGGATGAACCCCCAATCGCGTCCGGATGGCGGCGCGATCCCGTTCTCGTTCGGCCGCGTCCTGGCCGTCGAGTCGATCGTGCTCGCCAATAGCCTCCCGTCCGGTCACGGAAGCGACATCGAGCCGCGGAGCACCGCTGACCTCGATCTCGTCCGGGGAATAGCCACCCCGTTCGGACAGTACGCGGGCCTCGTAGGGGCCGAACACGAGCGTCTTGGTCGGGAGGGCGAGGCTGGCGTAGCGACGATGGCGATAGCCGACGTGCTGCGGAATGATGATCCCGTGCTGCACGGCGAGGACCGGGACGTGCGCTGTCCGGCCCGCGGCGATCCACTCGGTCTGGCCGTACTCGTCGATCAGCACGATCGCCGCGACGCCGAGATCCTCGACCAGGCGGGCGCCACGTCTAGCAGCCCGGACGCGGCCGGGGATCGCGCCACCCGCGTACTCGGTCAGGCCCTCTTTGATCGCGGGCGCGAAATCGATCCCGCCGATCTCCAACGGCGTGCGCGGCATGGCCTCCAGGGCCGCTCCGACCACGACACCCGCCGCGTCACCCGCCGCGTCGTCCTCGGGCCGGGCGAACTGGGATGCGAGCAGGCTGTCCGGCAGGATCGCCGGATCCGCGGCGAGCCACGGCCAGGCCGCGTCATCACGCGCGTCCGTTCGGAGCGCGAGCGTGATCGGGACGAGGTCCGACCGTTCGAGCCGCGCGACGACCGGTCCCAGGAACGCGTCCATGCGCCGCGGACCGCCGTCCGTCGCGACGACCTGGTGGACCGTCGGGCTCGTGAGAACGAGGATCCGTGCCCGGCCAGCTTCTCGCAGCGCTGCGACCCGCTGATTGAGCACGGCCGCTCGCCGGCCGAGCTCACGCACGCGTCGTTGACGCGGGTGCCGCCCCAGGCGCCAGCGAAGGCGATCGACGAGCGTGAGTGCGTCACCGGCCTGGGACGCGACCGTCGATTCGCGTCGCGGCACCTGGGGTGGGTTCGCGCCTTCCACCACGACGCGGATTCCGCGGCGCTCGGCGAAGGCCGTCGCGATCTCGATGAGCGTCGGCTCGTCCGAGGCGATCTGCAGCTCGCCTGGCAAGCCCTGACGCGCGGTCAGCTCCTCGAGGATCGCCGTCCAGTGCACGCGCTCGGCCAGCCACAGCCAGGTCCACATCCGCCGACGAAACCACCACGAGATGCCATCGACCGTCATCCGGCCCGCGAGATCGAGATCCTCAGCCCAGGCATCGAGGGCCAGGAACGCCGCCTCGAACAGGTCGCTTCGATCGAGGACGGGCCCGACCAGGTCGCGCAGAGCCACGACGTCGCGCCGATCGGGCGACGATGGCGTCCAGGCCGTGTCGAGCACGACGTGGACGACCCCCTCGACCGGCGCCGGAATCGCGTCCGCAGTCCGGTTGAAGACGATTCGACGGACCGCGCTCACGATGCGAGGTCGGTCTCCACGTCCGTCCAGCCGGCCCCGAGGCGAAGGACCTGGTGCCGTCGGTTCGCCTTCCCGCGTGAGCTGTTGACGGTGTCGACGACGAGGTCGGCCTCGGCGTAGACCCGATCCCAGTCGATCGCCCGGTGCGCAGCCAGCACGACGACGACCTCGCTCGAGGCGAGGATCGCGTCGAGGCTGGCCGACTCGCGCTCGACGCCGGCGACGTCCCGGAACCGCTCGACGTGCGGGTCGTGGTAGCGGACGTCCGCCCCGCGCTCGGCGAGGAGCGCGATCACGTCGGCCGCTGGCGAGTTGCGGGCGTCGCGGACGTTCGGCTTGAAGGCGACGCCCAGCACGCCGACCGTGGCGCCCTTCAGCGCCCGACCCCGGTCGTTCAGGGCCTCCGCGACGAGCTCGAGGACGTGGCGCGGCATCGCGAAGTTGATGTCGCCGGCGAGCTCGACGAACCGGTCCACGAAGTCGAACTCCCGGGCGCGCCAGGCGAGGTAGTAGGGGTCGACCGGGATGCAGTGGCCGCCGACGCCCGGTCCGGGCCGGAACGGCATGAAGCCGAAGGGCTTCGTCGCGGCCGCGTCGACGACCTCCCAGACGTCGAGGCCCATCCGCTCGCAGAGCAGGGCGAGCTGGTTGACCAGGGCGATATTGACGTTCCGGAAGACGTTCTCGAGGAGCTTGGCGAGCTCCGCGGCGTCGGGCGAGCTGAGCTCGTGGACGGTCTCGTTGATCTTCCGGAGGAGCGTCGCCGCGCGCGCCGTCCCCGCCGCGTTCACGCCGCCCACGAGCCGCGGGATCGATCGGCCGGCGCTCGCGGGATCGCCCGGGTTGACCCGCTCGGGCGCGAACGCGAGGTCGAAATCGCGGCCGGCCACGAGTCCGTCCCGCTCGAGGACCGTCCGGAGAGGACCGGTTGTCGTGCCCGGGAACGTCGTCGACTGGAGGATCACGAGATGCCCGGCCCGGAGGCCGCCTCGGACGAGCTCGGCCGCCGACAGCACCGGTCCGAGGTCGGGGACCTTGGCCTGGTCGATCGGCGTCGGGACGCAGACGAAGATCACGTCGGCGTCGGCGAGACGGGCGTCGTCCGGTCCCACGATCCGGAGGCCGCCGGCGAGAGCCGCTCCGAGGCGCTCGTCGGAGATGTCGTCGATCGGCGACCTGCCGGACGCGAGCTCGGCCACGCGGTGCGGGTTGGCGTCCACGCCGCTGACCGTCAGGCCGGCCTCGACGAACGAGATCGCGAGCGGTAGCCCGACATAGCCAAGCCCGATGATCGCCACCCGTGTGTCGTTGCTCACGCGTCCTCCAGGTCGGGTTGGACCGACGCCGCCGGATCGGCGGGTCCCGCCGCGGCTGAGGATAGCCCGTCCGCCGCGACGCCCTCGACGACCGCGAGATAGCCGGTGACCGTTCGCTCCCAGGCGAGCTCGACGACCCTGGCGTGCGTCGCCTCGACACGCGCGTCTCGTTCGACCGGGTGGTCGACCAGGTTCTCGATGGCTGCGGCGAAGCCCGCCGCGTCGCCGGCCGCGTAGGTCGCCACGGTCCCCTCGCCGAACGTCCGCTCGACGAGCGGCAGCCGGGTCGCGACCACCGGCCGGCGCATGGCCGCGTACTCGAAGATCTTCGTGGAGAGGCTGAAGAGCGTGTAGCTGTCGAGCCGCGTCGGGGCGAGGCCGATGTCGCCGGTGGCGATCGCCGCGGGCACGGCCTCGAACGGGATCCGGCCGTGGAAGACGACGCGATCGCCGAGATCGCGGGCGGCGACGAGCGCGCGAAGCGTGTCCTCGCTGTCGCCGCGCCCGTAGATATCGAACGAGATCCGCAGGTCCGGGCGCCGGTCGGCCAGCCGGGCGACCGTCTCGACCGCGACATCCAGCTCGTAGACGGGGGTCACGGCACCCGCGTAGACCAGGCGAAGCGTGCCGTCCGCCATGAACGCCCGATCCGCGACGGCGGCCGGGTCGAACCGCCGGAGCGACGGGTGGTTCGGGACCACGCTGACCTTGGTCGGTCGGATGCCGAGCCCGACGAGCCGGTCACGGAGCGCATCGTTGACCGTGATCGCGTGGTTCGCGACGGCGATCGACATCAGCTCCTGGAGGCGGAGCATCCGCCGGGCAAGCGGGCTCGCCGCGCGCGGGAACCGGATCGGGAAGAACTCCGGCATCGCCTCGTGGAGATCGATCAGCAGCGGCACGCCGGCCAGCCGCAGCGGCAGGCCGGCGAAGGCGAGGAAGTCCGGCATCGTGTGAACCTGGATGAGAGCGTAGTGCCGGCGGCGTTGCGCCCGGCTGATCGCCCAGCCGGCGCGCACGAGGAATGCGAGGTACTCGCGGACATAGGTCGCGACGCCCGCCCCCTGGTGGCGCTGGACGTCGATCCGGCGGATCCGGACGCCATCGAGCTCGCCGTCCGGCGGATCGTCCGGTCTGCGGAGGCTGTAGACGTCGACCTCGCGGCCGGCGGCCACGAGGGCCTCCGCCTCGCGACGAACTCGCGGGTCCTCCTCGTAGTAGCTGTGGGTGAGCATCGCGACCGGACGCCGCGGGCCGGCGGTCGCGCGATGCGGACGGCGCGGCGTGTGCACGGCTCCATCGTAGCCAACGCCCGAGCGTGGCTCCCATTGGCCGGTCAGCCGCCGGTCAGCCGCCGAGCCAGCCGAGGAGGTCCGTCGCGATCCGGTCCGCCGCCTCGCCCGGCGCGAAATGCTCGGCCAGGAACGCGTCGCGAGCGGCGGCGTGGCCCGGCTCGTCCGGCGCGTCGAGGGCGGCGAGGAGCTCGCCTCCGTCGCGAACGGGTCGGGCCACCCCGCTTGCGACGTAGCCGAGGGCGTCGCTGCCGGGGAACCCGACGACGACGAGGTTCCGCGTCCCGGCAACGACCGCGTCCGTCAGAACAGTCGAGTGGATGCCGAGGTGGGCGTCGGCTGCCCGCAGCAGGGCGAACAGGTCGAGGTCGCGGACGACGCTCACCGGCGTCGCAGCGAACCCGCCCGCGGCGGCCAGGCCGGCCGCGAGCCGCTCGTACAGGTCGTGGGATTCCTCGGCCGGGTGGAGCTTGACGACGAGCCGGACGCCGGGCAGCGACCGATCCAGG
>DATLVO010000153.1:0-3125 GCA_035577485.1 Verrucomicrobiia bacterium | reverse complement strand
ACGCTCGGGCCGCGGAGTCGACCGAGGACGGACGCGGCCTCGCGGAGGTCGACGTCCGGACGCAGATCCCATTCGACGAAGGCGTGGGCGATCGTGCCCTGGGCGAAGATCCCGAATTGCGGAACGGACACCGTGCGCCGGATGCGATCGACGAGCGCTCGCGCGACCTGGCGAGCGACGCCGGGGAACTCGTCGAGCAGGTCCTCGAACTCGCGATGGCCGAGGACGAGAAGCTCGGCCTCGCCGTCGGCCGTGGCGCTGGCGGTTCGCGGCCGCCCGTCGATCAGTGCGATCTCGCCAAGGAAGTCGCCCGGCCCCAGACGGGCGATCGGCTCGCCGTCCCGATCGACGACGACCTGGCCACGGAGGACCACGAAGAACTCGTCGCCGGCCTCGCCCTGGCGCAGGAGCCGTTCACCGTCGGTCGCATGAACCTCGGTCGCGAGCTCGGCAAGCCGCCGGAGATGCGCCGCGTCCAGGCCGCGAAAGAGCGGTACCTCCTTCAGCAGCGCCAGATTCCGGTCTGATTGCACGGTGGGCCCTCGTCGCAGCAGCATCGGCGAGCATATTCCTCGACCGCCTGGATCGGAAGGCGTTCAATTGACGCTCGCCGACGTTCGACCGTACACTTCGCGTTCGCGCCTCGGGCACCGCCCGGCGCTTCTCCGTGTCCGTTGTCGCGGTCGGACCACGACCGTCACACCAATCCGAAGGGTTCCATGTACGCAGTCATCGAGACCGGCGGGAAGCAGTACCGCGTCGAGGTCGGCACCGAGCTCGAGGTCGAGCTGCTCGACGGCGAGCCCGGCGACAGCATCAAGCTCGACCGGATCCTGCTGGTCGCCGACGGCGACGAGTCGTCGATCGGCCGGCCCGTGGTCGCCGATGCGGCCGTCGAGGCCGAGATCGTCCGTCGCGATCGCGGCGAGAAGCTGATCTCGTTCAAATACCGGCCGAAAGCGCGCCGCCGGGTGAAGAAGGGCCATCGTCAGGAGCTGACGATCCTTCGGATCACCGACGTGAAGCTCGGATCGAAGAGCGCGGCCGCCGACAAGCGCAAGGCCGATGCGGCCGCGAAGACCGAGCGCCAGCGCCTGGAGGAGGCTGCTGCGAAGCAGGCCGCCGAGGACGCAGCTCTCGCGGCGAAGCTCGCCAAGGCCGCGGCGCCGAAGCCGGCCGCGAAGGCCTCGGCCAAGGCCGGCGCGAAGGAATCGAAGCCCGCCGCAAGGTCGACCGCCAAGACGGCCCCGAAGGCTGCGGCCGACACAAAGAAGACCCCGCGCGCGAAGACCCAGAGCGGCGCGGCCGATGCCAAGCCGGCCAGCAAGCCGGCGGCCAAGCCGACGGCGAAGCCCCGCGCCACGAAGAAGGACGAGTAGACCCAATGGCCCACAAGAAGGCTGGATCCAGCTCGAAGAACGGTCGCGACTCGGTCGGCCAGCGCCTCGGCGTGAAGGTCGGGGATGGCCAGACCGTCCCGGCGGGCTCGATCATCGTCCGCCAGCGGGGGATGACGTTCCTCGCCGGCACGGGCACCGGGCTCGGCAGGGATTACACGGTGTTCGCGACGACGACCGGCAAGGTCCGGTTCGAGCATGCGACGAAAAGCAAGAAGCGGATCCGGGTCGAGGCCATCGAGGCCCCGGTCACGGCCGCGTCACCGGTCGCCAGGGCGGCCAAGCCAGCGGCCGCGAAGGCGGCCGTCACCACGGCCGCGAAGCGCGCGACCACAACCGCGGCCGCGAAGCGCGCGACCGCCGCTGCCGACGCCTGACGGCCGACACAGCGAACGCACGGCGACCACCGGCTGGGCATGGGGCCCGGCGCGGACGGCGTCGAAGGAGAGCACAGACGTGAAGCCCGATATCCATCCGAAGTATTACGAATCCAACGTCCACTGCGGCTCGTGCGGCACCGAATGGACCGTCGGTTCCACCCGGCCCGAGCTCCGCGTCGACGTGTGCTCGAACTGCCATCCGTTCTTCACGGGCAAGCAGACGATCATCGACACGGCCGGCCAGGTCGAGCGGTTCCAGAAGCGCCTGGAGCGCTCGGCCCGGGCGTAGCTCGTTTTCCCCTCGCACGACGCCGAACGGCGGGTCCCCCAGGGCCCGCCGTTTCCGATCCCCGAGGGCCGTCGTTTCCGATTCCCCGCCGGGGATTTGCCTCGTTCATCAAATCCCCGGCGAACGCGCGCGGCCGGTTCGCCCGTCCGGCTCGCCCGGGTCGAATCCGATGCACGTCACGCTCGCTCATCGCCAATTTGATGAGCCAGGCTGATCGTTGTGGTCGGCGGCCCTCGTCCGTCGCATGGGGCGAGTTCTCAAGCCAGGCTCAATCGCGAAGCCGAGTCACGCCCATTACCGCGACGACGACCGCAACTCGGATTGCAAGTCCGACGACGACGGCGACCGCTGCCGCGATCGGTCCGGGCAGCACAGCGGCCGCCACCAGGGCCGGCACAAGCATGAGCGCCGCCGAATGCGCCGATCGGCTGCGGATGATCTGAAATGGCGGCGCAGCGTTGGGCGAGACGCCCCAGAGGCTCCTGATGTCCTCCTGCGATTGCCGCAAGATGCCTCGATACCAGGGCCAGCGCCAGAGCAGCAACGCCTCCACTCCAAGGAGCGCGATCCCGCCGACGACCGCGAGAACGACGGTGCGCTGGTTTGCCTCCGTCGGAGCGAGGCTGGACATGCCCCGGGCGACTGCCTCGCCGATCAGGCGGATCAGCCCGCCCAACCACGCGACGTTCGCGATCAGCATCAGGGCCTGCGTGGTGCGTGACGCTCTCGTCCTGTGCTCCATTGCCCTCCCGTCCGAGCATAGGCCGCCGCAGTGAGTGGGGCAATGGCGCGGCGCCCGGCGATCGGATCCGCTTGCCCTCTCGCCGCGGTCCTCGATCGGTCGGCTACGATCCGTCCGTGGACGGCGAAACCGGGGCGACGATCTGGCACGGTGACAGCCGCGAGCTGCTCGCCCGGGTGCCGGACGCGAGCGTCGACCTGATCTGCACCGACCCGCCGTACAACCTCGGCACCTACTCGACCGGCAACATCGACATGAGCTGGCGGAAGTCGTTCAACAACGACGTCGCCGCGTGGGATCAGCTTGCCTTCGAGCCC
>DATLVO010000152.1:0-5725 GCA_035577485.1 Verrucomicrobiia bacterium | reverse complement strand
ACGACGTTGCTCAAGAACGCGGAGAGCGGGGCGATCCCGCTCGCGACGCTCCAGGCGTCCTACGCCCGAATCCTCGCCCTGAAGGCGGGTCTCTGACCCGGCGGTCAGGGCGCCTCGCGCCGGACGAGGACCACGTAGAAGACCGGGAAGATCAAAAAGATCGCCAGCGCGATGGCGGGGCTCCAGAGCCAGCCGACAAGCGCCGCCACGCCATAGCCGACGAAGGTGAGGAGCGGGGCCCCCGGCCGGAAGAACGCCGGGTCGGCGGCCGGTTCGATCAGGTGCGGATGTCCGGAGATGTAGCTGAACAGGAGCAGCCAGGCAACGCCCGAGCCCATCCCGACCAGGGCGTATGACACCACCGCCGCGGCCTGATCGGCGCTCGTTCCGACCCGGTACGCGCTCGCGATCACGGCCGTCGGGAACGGCACGGCCGACACGGTCAGCAGCAGGACGAGGTTGCGCCAGAGCAATCCCGGATCCACGCCGGCGATCTTCGTGAATAGGGTGTGGTGACCCATCCACAGGACGCCGATCGATCCGAACGCGGCCAGGTACGCCAGGTAGCTGACCCACTCCTCAACGAGGTCATGGGCAAAGCTGCCCTTCACCGTGGGGATCGCGAGCTCGAGGACGAGGAGCGTGATCGCGATCGAGAAGACCCCGTCGCTGAACGCCTCGACCCGACTGCTCTCACTGAGACGACGCGGCCCTCTGTCGGTCATGCCCCGTCATCGTGACGGAACCGGGCGACGATTCCAACCCGTTGGGCCGGATGGACCGCGCGGTCAGGATCGGGAGGCGAGCTCCTTCTTTGTCATCGACAACTCCACCCGGCCGGTCTCGATCTCGTCGACCGCTGTTCGGGGCACATCGATCTGGCCGCCGAGCAGCCCGCCCTTCTTGACGTGGATCATCTCCTGGTCCACGGACACGACCGTGCCGAGCTCTTCGCCGTCGCTCGCCCACACGGACCAACCGGGCTGGATCCCTTCACTCGCATACGTCGTCATTGGAGCCGTCCTCCCGTCACTTCCTACCGGGCAGGCATCGCCCGGTGGCGTCCGAAGACACTCGAAACCAGGTTGATCGTGGCGGACGGTGCGAGTCGGATGCGCCTGCAAGGCGCCCGGACAGGGTTTCAGCGGCCTATCGGGACGCCTGAGTCACCCGGACTCGCCACCTCCCCGATCGCGCGCCCAGCTGAACGCACCGCGTTCAAACGGGCGACCCGCTGGATCGCCCGCCGCCGACTGGAACGCCCGGCGTTCGATCCAACGGGCGACGGTGTCTCGGGACACCAGAATCGGCGGTTGCGCCGCCCGGAGGAACGCCCGGGGTTCAACGAACGTTCGGAGGACCAACCGGCGCGGACTCGTCGGCACGCCGGTCGCGCTCGAGACCCCTTGCACGAGGTGCGATGATCCGCGCATGGTCGAGTATGGAAACGGCGTCGGTCAGTCCACGGGGCTCGCCACCGGAGGTCACGGTGGCGGCACGACGGACGCGGGCGCCGCGTTCGGACAGTTCCTGAGCGACACCGTCAACAACATCGCCGCGCTGCCGCCGACGACGCTCTTCCTCGGCGTGGTCCTGATCGTCGTCGCCTTCATCATCCTGAAGCGCGCGTTCTGAGCCACCGGGCAGCGAACCGGCCGCGCACCCGCGGGCGGCGCTTCACGACGCGCTGATCGGGTTCGGCTCTCGCTCCGAACCCGGACCCCCGTCACGCGTGGAACGCCTCCAGGGCCTCCCGTTCGCGCTCGACGGCCCGCCGGTCCCGAGTGGCGAGATCTTCCCAGGCGTCGATGACGATGCGGCCGTCGCTGAGCGACCATCCCGCCACCACCCGACCGTCGACGAGAACCGTGCCGACCGAGAACGGATTCCGGCTGCTGAAGACCCGCGATCGATGCGCCTCGGGCAGGACCCCCGACCGTCGGGCGTGAACGAGCAGGCTGGCCTCCCAATGGGGCAGGAAGCGCACCGGTGCCGGTGTTCCGGCGTCGGGCAGCGGGGCGTCCGGCAGGTCGACGAGCTCGCGCGCCTGCTCATCGCGAGCGCGGCGGAGGGTCAGGCCGTCCCCGCCCCGCCGTGCCTCCGCGAGCGAGATGCCGGCCCACGAGGCGATGTCGCGCCACGGCGCGGGGCCGAATCCGCGGAGATAGGCCGCGACGAGGTGAGCGAGGCCATCCGTCTCGGTCGCGTCCTCCGGCCCGACCCAATCCTCGGCGAGCGCGAGCCGGTCCGCCCGCCGTCGCTCCCAGGTCCCTGATGGCGGCACCCGGACGAGGTCGACCCAGAGCCCCAGATTCCCGACGAACCCCGCGCCGAGCTCGCCGAGCTCCTTCACTGTGCGCGGTCCGCGGCTCAGCGCCTCCCGGATCCGGCCAGCCGCCTCGACCATCCCCGGCTCACCGCCGTCACGGCCGGGAAGCCGAAGAGCCCAGGATCGGCGCGCCCGGCGGACCCCCATCGCGTATCGCCAGTACTCGCGCCGCGACACCATGTGGATCGTCGTCCGCAGCAGCGTTCCCTGGACGATCTCGCGGTCCTCGAGCGCCCGCGTGAGCGCGTCGCGATGGAACTCCCGGAGACGCGTCCAGAGCCCGACATACCCGGACGGTGCGTACTGCGTCTGCAGCCCGCCGACCTGCTCGACGGCTTCCGGGATCGAAAGCGTCGCCCGCTCGAGGAGCAGCTGTCGGGCGAGGAGCGCCCGGTTCAGCATCCGGGTCGTCAGGACGGGCTCGGCCACCGCCGTATTCTGCCCGCGGACCCTCCGATCGCGGGCCATCCCTCGGCAATGGCTGGAGGACCTTCGAAATGGCGAGATCGAGCCCGAGCCACCTGCCGCCGGAACGCCTCGCCGCCTATGACCGGGTCATCGCAACGGTCCAGGGCGTCGAGCGGAAGGGCGCCAAGATTCCGTACACCTCTCTGAACGGACACATGTTCAGCTACCTGTCCGAGAGCGGGTCGCTTGTCCTGCGACTGCCGGCGGCCGAACGTGACGCCTTCCTGGTGCGCTACGGGACGACGCTCCATCACGCCTACGGGATCGTGCAGAAGGAGTATGTCGACGTTCCGGACGCGCTCCTCGACGACACGGATGAGCTGGCACCGTGGTTCGCGGCCGGTCATGCCCATGTCGCCGGGCTGCGGCCCAAGCCGACGACCCGCCGGAAGCCCTGACCAAGGGAGCTACCTCAGTCGGCGCTCCGCGGAACGCGCCGCGTGGAGGCCGGCCATGCCGTGGACCCCGCCGCCCGGCGGCGTCGAGGCGGAGCAAAGGAAGATCGTCGGGTCGGGCGTCGCGTACGGGTCGAACAGCCGAAGGCTCGGCCGGGTGAACAGCTGTCCGAGGTCCATCCGGCCGCCGCCGATGTCGCCGCCGACGTCGTTCGCGTTGTAGGCCTCGAGGTCGGACGGTCCGGCGATCCTCCTGGCGAGGATCCGGTCGCGGAACCCCGGCGCGAACCGCTCGACCTGGGCGAGGATCGGCTCGGTCATGTCGGCCGTCGACCCGTTGGGCACGTGGCAGTACGCCCACACGGTATCGCCGTCTCCGGGCACCCGCGATCGGTCGAACCGGCTCGGTTGGGTGAGCAGCACGAACGGCCGGTCCGACACGCGGCCGTGGGCCACGTCGGCCTCGGCCCGGGCGATCTCCTCGAGCGTGCCGCCGACGTGGACGGTCCCGGCCTGGCCGAGCTCGGCGGCCCGCCACGGGATCGGGCCGTCGAGGGCGAGATCGAGCTTGAACGTCCCCGGTCCGGAACGGAATCGCGCGAGCGCGCGGCGGTAGCCGGCGGGCAGCCGGTCGCCGGCGATCGTCAGGAGCTGACCGGGCGTCACGTCGAACAGCGCGACCCGATGGGCCGGCAGCTCGTCGAGCCGCCCGATCCTCCGGCCGGTCGCGATCCTGCCCCCGAGCGCGACGAGGCGGGCCGCCAGGGCATCGGAGACGTGGCTGGCGCCACCGGCCGGGATCGGCCAGCCGTCGTCGTGCGCGCTCGACAGCATGACGAGGGCCGCCGCGCCGCTCACCGGCTCGGTCAGGCCGATCTGCGAATGCGCGGCCGCTCCGGCGAACAGGGCCCGCGCAGCGTCGCCGTGAAATCGTCGGGCGACGGATGTCGCCGATCGGATCGCGAGGAGCCCGAAGCGCGCCAGCGCCACGGCCCGCGGCGGCGACAGCGGGACGTGGAAGGGGGCGAGGAGATCGGGCATGAGGCGGTCCCAGCCGCGGACGATCGGACCGAGCGTCCGGCGATACGCGTCGGCGTCGCCGCCGAGGCGAGCCGCGGTGGCCTCGACGTCGCGTTCGACCAGCACCGCCGAGCCATCATCGAGCGGATGGCCGATCGCGAATGGCGGCTCGATCCAGCGCAGCCCGTCGCGCTCGAGATCGGCGTCGCGGAAGAACGGCGACGTCCGGCCGAACGGGTACACGGCGCTGCAGACGTCGTGGACGAAGCCGGGCATCGTCAGCTCGGCGGATCGGGCGCCGCCGCCGACCGTCGACGCGGCCTCGAACACACGAACGGTTCGGCCGGCGCGGGCAAGGGTGATCGCCGCCGCCAGGCCGTTCGGGCCGGCGCCGACGATGACGGCGTCGACGATCTCGTCGGATCGGTGCGCGATCGCTCCGTCGATCGACCGTTCGTGTCCGGGCGCGGAGATCGGCGTCATGCCGCCCGTCGCGCCTCGTCGTCGCGGGCCGGTGCCAGCCGCAACGGACCCGCGAACAACGCCTGTGGCGTGCGAACCCACCAGGCGCCGGTCTCCCGGAGCTCCCGCCAGGTGGTGTAGCGGTAGTGGAAGAGCCGTGCCCGGATGTAGACGGGTGGGTGGTCCGGAAACGGGTTGGTTCGGATCAGGCGGAGGATCGCGCTGTCTCCTTCGAGCAGGCGGCCGAGGAAGGGCAGGAACCAGCTCTCGCCGTAGAACGGCGACAGCGGCAGGAACCACATCAGCCAGTCGAGGCGGAGATGGTACGGGGCGACCTGCGGTGGCAGGCGCCGAGGATCGCCGGGCTTGCCCTTGAAGCCGTATTCGCGCCACCCGGCGGGATCGTCGGGCTCGCCGGCCGTGCCCTCGACGACGACCTCGTAGCGCGTCCGGCCGACCGTCCCGAAAGCCCCATACGTGTTCACGAGGTGGAACGGGTCGAACGAGGCGTTCATCGCCTGCGACGGGCTCGCCAGGTTCCGGACCGGGAACCAGCTCAGCACGACGACGAGGGCGGTGACGGCCAAGACCGCCACGACAAACCATGCCGGCGCAACCCCGAACGCTGACCGGTCCAGCCCGAGGCCGTGGAGGAGCCCGGAAGGCACGATCGCATCTCCGATCGCCGCCGACGCGGCGACGATCGTCAGCCAGTTCAACCACGCGTAGTTGCCGCTCACGACGAGGTACAGCTGGGTCCCGATCATCAGGATCGCCGCGACGGACGCGATCGGTTGCGGCAGGAACAGCCCGAACGGGAGGACGAGCTGGGCGACGAAGTTGCCGACGACCTCGACCCGGTGGACCGGCCGCGGGAGATGGTGGAAGAACCAGCTCAAGGGGTTCGGCATCGGCTGGGTCTCGTGATGCCACTCCATGCACGTCAGCGTGCGCCAGCACCGATCGCCGCGGAGCTTGATCAGGCCGGCTCCGAACTCCACCCGGAACGCGAGCCATCGGAACAGCAGGATCACCGGCCACTGCGGCGCGG
>DATLVO010000151.1:0-13688 GCA_035577485.1 Verrucomicrobiia bacterium | reverse complement strand
CGGGCAAGCGCTGCGTCGAGCTCGTGCACCGAGACCGGCAGACCGCGTTCCCGCCGGGCGCGCTCGGCGAAGCCGATGTGGTCCGAGTGGCCATGGGTCAGGACGACCGCCCGGACGTCATCGAGGGAGCGGCCCATCAGGGCGAGCTCGGCCGGCAGGTCGGACCAGTAGCCGGGAAGCGCTGCGTCGATGACTGTGACCTCGCCCGCCTCCTCGAGGAGGTAGCTGTTGATCAGGCCGCCCCCGAGCCGGTGGATGCCGTCGGCGATCTTCATGGCGACGATTGTGCGCCGATGGCAGCCCCGTCGATCGGCCGACGGCCGGGCGTTCGTCATGGTCGGGGGTTCAGAGGCCCGCCACGAGGCGGAGCTGGGCAAGGAGCGCCGCGGTCGTCGGGGAGGGCGGGCTGACCTGGAGCTCCGGGACGAGCGTCGCCGCCGTCGCCCGGCCCGTCGAGGGCGACGCCTGCAGCTCGGCGACCAGCCGCTCGAGCGCCTCCGGCGAGACCACGACATGGCCGGATGGAAACGCGAGCTCCGCCGGATCCAGGGCAAAGATGTTCACCACGATCGGGATCGTCGCCGTGGGCCACGTCCAGTGCGCGATCTCGCGAATGCCGGCGGCGCCGGTCAGCGCCGGGACGATCGTCGGCGCGCTCGTGGCCGCCTCGGTCGCGTAGATCCAGTAGGCGGCGGTGCTCGTCCGGAGGTCCGCCGTGAGTTTCGAGGCGGAGTAGGCCTGGTATTCGTTGACGTTCCGGGGGGCGATGTCGATCGCGATCCAGTCGGCCTGCGGTCCTCCCCGGGAGACGCGGATCCCCTGCGGCGCCGTCGGGTCGCCGACCGCGAGCACGTCGCGCACCTGGGCCGTGGGATTGCGGCCGCGGAGGCCGAGGGAGATCTCGTAGCTCAGGAACGATCCGATCGCGACCTTCGTCCCGGCCGGAACGTTGGCCCGGACCCAGGCGACGGTCGTCGTCAGGGCATCCGCGCGGGCCTGGTCGCCGCGTAGCGCGCGGAACGTCAGCGCGTGTGCCGAGAGGAGGATGCCGGCGCCGGTGACCGCCACCGCGAGGACGATCGGAACGACCGTCGCCGGGAGGACGGTCGCGCGCGCCGGGGATCTCTCCTCCGGGCGGCTCGGCTGACGGCGTGCGATCCCGGCGGTCAGCTGCTCGACGAGCCAGAGCCAACCGGCGCCGGCGAGGGCCGCGAGGATTCCGAGCTGGGCGAGGTAGTTCCGCGGTGGCTCGCCAACGTCGACCACGAGCAGCACCAATGGCAACGCGCAGATCGTCGCCAACCAGAGGTCGCCGATCGCTGACCGCCCCCCTCCCCTCGCCGACCGCCACGCCATGATCGACATCACGACGCCGATTCCCCCGGCCGCCGCGGCGAGCTTCAGGACTCCCGGCAGCCACGTGGCCACGTAGTGCGCGACCTGCGGCAGATCGATGACATGGCTGCCGCGGACGCCGAGCTCTCGGGCGAAGACGACGAGCAGGGTCGCGCACCAGGCGACCGTGATCGTGACGACGAGCGCGACGCGACCCGAGCCGATCCGCCCGTCGTCCCCGGTCCCGAGCCGAAGCCGTCGGGCGAGACCGACCAGGCTGGGACGATCGTCCAGATGCGACCCCGCGATCGCCGCGAGGGCCAGGCCGAGCACGACGATCGAGATCGGCAGGAGCGTCCAGGCCGGCGTGCCGAGGCGGTAGACGGTTCCGGACAGCCGCGCCACGAGCAGGAACCACCACGAAAGGCCGATCGCGGCGGCGAGGACCGTCCAGCCGGCGGTCTTCGCGATAGCCCGCCATGGGCGGCCCCACAGGATCGCCGCCAGGAACGGGACGGGGAACAGCGGGAGCGCGATCTCCTTGACCTCGAACGCCAGCGCGAACAGCGCCCCGGTCGCGATGGCCCACCGGATTCGTCCGTCACGAGCCGCTCGGAAGCCGACCAGCAGGTAGGCCAGGACCAGGAACGCAGCAGGAACGTCGAGGCGAGCCGTACGCGTGAGGTCGTGCAGGTACGTGATCGCGATCGTGGCGGCAGCGGCGAGGCCGCCGACCACGGGCCGGATCCGCCACCCCAGCGCGCCGGCCAGGACCACGAGGCCGATCCCGGCCAGCGCGTCCAGGACGTGCCCGAGGTCGAGCGGGTTGATCCCGAACAGGGCCGACGGGCCGACGAGGAATGCCGACCAGACCGGGGCGTGAGAGAGGAAATAGCCGCCGAACGGCGTCCGCGGTCCGAGCCCGTCGAGGAGGTTGTAGCCGATGCCGATGTATTTCGCCTCGTCGAACGAGATGAAGAACGACGGGACGACGACGAGGAGGAGCCCGAAGATCGCGGCTGCGATCCCGATGGCGATCAGGGCCACGCGCCGATCATCCGGCGCTCGGTGGGTCGTTGGATCGGCAGCTGGGGCGGCGATGCGAGATGCGCGCCCGGGCGTCACGCCGCGATCCTCGCACATCGCCGCCGAAGGCCCTAGAAAGCGATCGCCTCAACGTCCCCGGACGCACGAAAACGCCCGAAGGAACCGCCGATCACTAGATGCTCCAGTCAATACAAGTACCAACCGGATCACGTAGATGTTCGAGGCCCCTTCGGGCAAGACCAACTGTACGCGAGCGGGCATGGCTGCGGGAAGGGGCTTATCCACGAACTTCCGAGATGCATGGCCCGTTACTGGCGGATTGTCCACATCGTTCCCACGCCCGTCGCGCCAGACGCGCCGAACGCCGCGGTAACGGCTGGGGCGCACGATGCGTCATCGAGCGAACGACAACGACCCGCTCCCGCCTCCCGCTCCTGGAGCCACCCCATGCGCCCTCGTCGCCTCCGCAGCGCCGCCACGCTGCTCATCGCCCTGGCGGCCGTCGCGTGCGGCCCGTCCGCTGCGGCGATCCCCGTCGCCACGCCCCACATGACGACGTTCGCCGAGTACCGGACCGCCGTCTGTGCGTCGTGGGAGGCGCTGTTCGCGGCGGTCGGCAACCCGGACACCGGATCGGGCTCCGTCCTGAGCAAGTCCCTCGACCAGGCGGTCGCCGCGCACGACGCAGCCACCGCCGAGCGCCTGGCGACCGAGACCCTGAGCCAGCTCGAGACCGGCCGCCAGCAGGCATCGATCGCGGGTCGATGGGCGTCGGCCGGCCGGATGATGAGCGAGATGGACCGGCTCTTCGTCGCCTTCGAGATGGAGACTGCGGCGAAGCGCGCCGCGGCCGCCCAGCCGGCCGGTGCCGTCGACGTCGGTGCGGCGTTCGAGCAGGCGGGCGGGCCCGCGGCCTGGAAGGCGATGTTCGCGGCCGCCGCAGGTGTGGCCCGGCCGTCCGGGGTGCCGGCCGAGTCCTGCGCGAGCGTTCCGGTCGTGCCCTGACCGGGCACACCAACGGTCGTCCGGCGCCGGGCGCAACAAAACGCCCAAAGGAACCTCGGGTCCGTAGCCTCCACCACCTGTGCAAGCACCTGCGGCGTCGCTTTCGATCTCGTGGCCCCTTCGGGCAAGACCAACAGTACGGCCCGCGGCACGCCGCTGGCTAGACGGGTTATCCACGAGTTTCGAAGTTCGAGGGGCGATTCCAAGCACGTTGTCCACCGACTTCCCACGTTCGTGCACGAATCCAGGTTGATTCGCCCTCGCGCCGGTCAGTCCTCCATCTCGAGCGGCCAGGTCCGGCCGCCGGGAAGCGCCGGAAGGCCGTCGGAGTCGAGCTCGATCGCGACGTCCGACGCCTCGAACGTCTGCCGCTCGAGGCCAAGGTCGAGGCCGATCGCGACACCCGCCGCGCGACCCGTGTGCGCGCCCAGGTCGACCGGCCTGGCCGCGGCGCGGGCGATGGCCGAGCCTTCGACGAGGATGATGTCGCCCGAGGCCCACGGGACGGCCACGATGTGCCGTACGCCGTCGGCCGTCACCGCATTGCCATGGAGGCTTCCATCACCCTCGGGATGCAAGGTGAGGAGCCCGGCCGCGGTGGAGAGCTCGAGATGGCTGAACCGGCCCTCAGGATCCAGCTCGAGGAGGAGTGAGCTCACCACCGATCCATCGCGGGTCCGGACCTCCCGCCAGCGCGAACCGCGCGAACCCTCGGCCATCGACCACGTGATGACCGAGCCGTCGGCGGCAGACGCGTGACCGGCCCGTCGGACCCGGGGCCGCCGGTCGCTCATCGTCCTCTCGGACCTGTCCCGTTCGAGCCGTCTTCGGAAAGCGAGAGCTGCCAGCGCTCGGCCACGGATGTCAGCTCGCCCTCGAGGGCTGGCGCGACCCGGCCGTGGACGCGCACGTCGCGCTCGCCGTAGTCGAGCTCGACCGTCCCGCGCTCACGGATCCGGGCGAGCAGCTCGCCCGCGGCGTACGGGACGTGGACGTCGACCTCGACCCAGAGCGAGGCGAGCAGCGCCGCGATCTCCCCACGCAACGTGTCGAGCCCGAAACCCGTGAGGGCGCTCACGAGGACCGATCCGGCAACCGCCGGCGCGGGCGCTCCCCCGTCGCGGGCCGCGGTCTCGACCAGGTCGGCCTTGTTGAACGACACCAGGCGCGGCTTGTCGCCGGCGCCGAGCTCGTCGAGCACCGTCTGGACGGTCGCCCGGTGCTCGCGCAGGTGCGGATCGGACGCGTCGACGACCTCGATCAGGACGTCGGCCCGGTTGACCTCCTCGAGCGTCGCCCGGAACGCGTCGACAAGCTGGTGCGGCAGCTTGTGGATGAAGCCGACGGTATCGGTGACGATCGCCGTCTGGCCGTCGCCGAGCTTCACCTGGCGCGACGTCGGATCGAGCGTGGCGAACAGCATGTCCTCGGCTCGGGCGACCTCGCTGCCGACGAGGGCATTGAGCAGGGTCGACTTTCCCGCGTTCGTGTAGCCGACGATGCCCACCGTCGCCATCATCCGCCGGTCGCGGCCGCGGGCCGCGGTCGCCCGTTGCTGCCGGACCTGCTCGACCCGCTCCTTCATCTTCGAGATCCGGGTCCGGATCAGCCGTCGGTCGGTCTCGAGCTGGCTCTCGCCGGGTCCCCGTGTGCCGATCCCACCGCCGGTGCGGCTCAGGTGCGTCCAGAGGCGGGTCAGCCGTGGCAGCTGGTACTCCAGCTGGGCGAGCTCGACCTGGAGGCGCCCCTCGTGGGTCTGGGCGTGGAGGGCGAAGATGTCGAGGATCAGCCGGCTGCGATCGATCACCTTGACGTTGAGCAGGCTCTCGAGCGCCTTCTGCTGGCCGGGCGACAGCTCGTCGTCGGTGACGAGGACGTCGAAGCCGGTCTCGCTCCGGGCCTGGGAGAGCTCCTCGGCCTTGCCCTTGCCGACGTACCAGTTCGGGTCGACGTGGCGGCGGTTCTGCCACTCGGCCCCGACGACCTCGGCGCCCGCCGTCGTTGCCAGGTTGGCCAGCTCGGACAGCGATTCCTCGGCCGTCCAACCGGCGTCGTCGCCGGTGTCGACGGCGAGCAGGAACGCCTTCTCGACGGGCGGCGTGAGATCGATCGGGGTGGAACGGGAGCTGGAACGGGACGAAGGTCGGGGCACGGGCGAAGGATACCCGCCCGGTCCGACCCATCCGGTTCCGCAAGCGGCGGGCACGGAACGGCGGGAGGGTGCGTCGCCGTGACTTCGGCTGAGGAACCCTCCCGCGGTCGTTGCCGCAGCTCCCTACTGCACCGTGAGCGTCCCGGTCATGTTCGGGTGCACGTCGCAGAGGAACATGTACGTGCCGGCTGGGAGCGGCGGCACCTGGTAGGACACCTTCGCGGGGCCGGTGATGATCTGGCCCTTGAACATGCTGGCGCCGCTGGCGTCCTTGATCTCGACGTTGTGCGGGATGCCCGCGTCGTTGTTGTCGAACTCGAGCACGAACGCCTGGCCGGCCGCCGCCGCCAGATGGTCGGTGTCGAACGCGATGTTCTGGGCGGAGATGTGGAGGGTCGCGCCCGTCGTTGCGGGGCTGCCGCCTGCGACCGGTGCGGCCGACGCCGGCGCGGAAGCTGGCGGAACGTTCGAGACGGTGGGTCCGCCCGCGGACGGGCTCACGTCCATGCCCGGCATCGTCGATGCCGACGGCGCCGGGGGCGCGTAGGTGAACCCCGGCGGGCTCGCTGCGCTGGAGCACGCAGCGACGATGATCGCGAGTGCTGTCGCGCCGATCATCAGGCCGAGCCGTGCGGTGCGGGGCCCGGAATGCCGGCTCGAGAAGGCCGGCAGTCCCGGCTGGACGTTCTTCGTCACGGTCAGTCCTCCCCGCGGTCCGGGCCGGCATGGCCGAGACCGGTGTCGCGAAGGACGAATTGCGCGACGTCGCGTCCGAGTTGCAAGCCCGCGACGTGATCGATCCGCGTGTGCTGCCCGGCGAAGATGCGACTCAGGCCGGCCTCGGTGGCCACGTCGGAATAGCTTGCGAACGTCCTGACGACCCCGGGCATTGCGGGGGAGCCGACGCGGATCTCGTCGCGGTTGCCGTAGAAGGCCGCGAGCACATCCGCACCAGCCGCGCTGATCGTGCTGTGGGCGCCCGGGTACGACGGGTCCGGGGCCGTGACCGCGAGCGGCGTCCAGGCCGGATCGCCGATCGTCGCGGGATTGCCATCGGTGTCGGCGATGCGGATGGCCGTGATCGGTCGCCACAGCTGGTAGTGGTATTTCGCGTCGTACATCGCGATGGCGCTGTCCGCGAACGTGAGATTCAGCGCCGCGAACAGGGCCGCGGTCTGCTCGAGGTTCGAGTGATGGGCCTCGGCGGCCCCCTCGGCGATCGAGTTCCAGGTGTTCCAGATCGGGGGCGCCCAGAACCTGCCGATCAGGGTCTCGTCGGGCGTCCGGGTGGTGCTGCTGTCCTGGCCGAGGCTCTTGACCTCATTCAGGGCTCCTGCGTACGAGGCGCTCGTGAGAGCCGGCGGCGGGGCTGGTCGGAACTGGGCGCCGCTCTGGAGCACGAACGGCATCACTCGACCCCACGCGCTGAAGACCGGCGGGGCGAAGTTCGGCGGCGTCGGTCGGTAGTCGCCCGGCAGGCTGCCTGCCACGAACGGCGACGGGACCGCGCCAGAGCCGTCATCGGCCCGGGCGGCCAGCAGGAGCGAGGCGACCTTGTTGCCGACCTCGATGCCCTGGCTCTTTCCTCGTCCGTCCGGGATCAGCGCGAGCTGCTCGGCGAGGAGCTGATCGAGCGTCGGCTTCATTGCCGGGTAGAGCGCAGCGAGCGTGGCGTTGCCCGCTGCGGCGGCCGCGGCGTCCGGCCGTGCTCCATCGGGCGCGTCAACGGCGAACAGGTACGGGCGGCTGTTCCGGGTGATCGAAACCACCGCGTCGTAGATCGCCGCATGAAGCAGGGCATAACTGCGGGTCTGGTGGATCGTCGCCGGCTGCGCGCCGGGGGTCTGAACGATGTCGAGCAGCTCGTGGTTCCAGGCGACGACAATGGCGGCGCCCTGAAACCCGCGACCCGCCTGCTGGCTGCCGGCTGGGCGATCTGGGCGATCGTCGCTGGCGTGAGTGGCCTGCGCGACTCCCGCCGAGCCGACGGTCAGGACGCCGACGACAAGCGTCGTCAGCACCCGCGTGGACGTGATCATGGTCGTGTTCTCCTTCGGTTAGGGACGTTCCTGTTCGGGGGTTCGGGGGCGTCGTGCCGACGCTTCAGCGGTTCGCATGCACGACGGCGGGATGCGATCTCCGGCGGAGGACGGCGAAGCGTCCGAACTCCAACCAGGCGACCGACAGACCCAGCGGGACGATCAGCAGCTCGACGGGAATGGCGCTAGTGAAGGCACGGCCGGGCATGACCGTCGGCAAGGTGCCGTCGGTCAGGAGGAAGATCGAGAAGCTAAGCCCCGCGGCGGCGATGCCGGCCAGGGCCGCGACGAATGCCACCCCGGCCTCATAGCCGTGCGCGGCACCCAGTCGTCCACGGAGGCGCCGCCGCCAGATCTCGAGCGCGCCGATCAACAGGACCGGGCCGAGGATCAGCTCGCTGACCTTGATCAGCGTCGCGACGGCGTCCGCATTCGGAAGCACCACGGCCTGGACGAGCAGCGCCAGCGGGCCACCGCTCGACCCGGGACTGGAGCTGACAAAGGAAGAGAAGTTCGCGACGTAGTGCGGGTCGGCGAGCTTGTTCAGGCCCGCCAGGGAGAACTCGATCCCCAGCGACGCCTGGACCACGGCACTCGCGGCGAGCGCGACGTTGCCGCTTGCTGGCAGCGGCCTCCCGGCGATGACCGCCAGGGCCGGCCCCGCAGCCCGATCGGACGAGGGAGCCGGAGACTCGCTGATCATCGAACCGACCCACGCCGCGGCGTGACCGGCGTGACGCGGACCCGTGCCGGTGCCAACGGCGGGATCCGCGGTCCGAGCGTTCGGTCGATCAGGAGCGCGCTCCTCGGCGATGCGAGGATCACGCCCAGCGTCACGGCCGACGAGAGTCGGTCGAGCCTCCGCCACGTCAGGCGAATGCCACGTTCGCTCGCGGTCCCGGGAACGTCCGCGACTCGTCGCGGAAGGGATTGGACCGAGAGCGCGGTCGGCGTTGGCGATGCCGCGGCGGAGGTCGTGAAGAGCGGGGGTCGTCCGATGTCATTCATGGCCCACAGGCTGCCGGGCGGGTGGCTCGGCGTCGTCAGCCCACGGGTGGCATTTCGGCTACCCCAATGGGCGCACGCCGACCCGTCGGCGTTGCACGGTTCGGCGGCGCGTCGCGTGTGGCGCGGACGCTGCATGACTCCGACCGCGCCCCAGGGAGTAGTCGCGAATACATCCGCAGGCCGACGACAGCACGTTCTTGGAGTCATAACGTCTCAACGGATGGGATCCCACCGAATGTCTCGCATGTCCTCTGTCGCGCTCGTGGAAGCGGGCTTGCCGGTCCTGGTCGCGGCCGGTTTCGTCGTCGGGTCGGCGCTCCTCGCCAGTGCCTCGACGCTCGATCCCATCGGATACGGCCTGCTGGTCGCCGGCGCGGCCGCCCTCCTGGTGCGCCGAACGCACCCGGTTGCGGCCCTGGCGGGCACGGTCATCCCGGCGTTCGCCTACGACGTCCTCAACTTCCCGGGCGGGCTCTGCACGATCGCGGTCGGGGTCGCGCTCTTCTCGGTCGCGGATGCCGGGCATCGGCGCGCCGCGGTCGGAGCGATCCTCGCGGTCGTCGGGGGATTCCTGGCGATCGGCATCCTCTTGGGACGAGGCCACGTGATCGACCTGATCACAGCGCTCTGGTTCGCGGGGTGGCTCGTCGCCAGCCTGATCCTCGGGGAGACCACACGCGGCCGTCGGGCCTATCTCGAGGAAGTCGAGCAACGAGCGCAAGAGGCAGAGCGGGGCCGCGAGGATGAGGCGCGGCGGAGGGCCAGCGAGGAGCGCATCCGAATCGCGCGCGAGCTCCACGACGTCCTCGCCCACCGGATCTCGATGATCAGTGTCCAGTCCGGCGTCGGTGCCCACCTCCTGGATCGTGATCCGGACCAGGCACGGCGCGCCCTGATCGCGGTCAATCAGGCCAGCAAGGAAGCCCTGCAGGAGCTCCGGGCGACGCTCGGCCTCCTGCGGCAGGTTGACGGGCCCGAGTCGCGATCACCGGCACCCGGGCTCGCCCAGCTCGAGCGGATCGTGGCGAGCACGACCGCGGCGGGCGTCGACGTCCGGCTCGAGGTCAGCGGTCAGCCTCGCGACCTCCCGACCGGTGTCGACCTCGCGGCCTACCGGATCATCCAGGAGTCGCTGACGAACGTGATCCGCCATGCGCGAGCGGCGGCCGTTCGGATCGCGATCGCCTATCAACGCTCGGACGTGGTCATCCAGATCGACGATGACGGGCGCGGGCTCGACGTCCAGGGACCGCCGGCGGGCGGTGGCAACGGGCTGCTCGGGATGCGCGAGCGCACCACCGCCCTTGGCGGCGATCTCGAGGCGGGGCCGAACGCAGCCGGCGGCTTCCGCGTGCGGGCACGATTGCCTCTCGAAGGAAGAACGTGATCCGGGTCCTGATCGCCGACGACCAGGCCCTCGTCCGAGCGGGCTTCCGAGCGCTCCTCGATGCCGAGGAGGACATCGAGGTGATCGCCGAGGCAGCGGACGGCCTGGCCGCCGTGAGGCTCGCCGTGGAACAGGTTCCGGACGTGGTGTTGATGGACGTCCGGATGCCGGAGCTCGACGGGATCGAGGCGACACGTCGCATCGGCGCCGACCCCCGGCTGGGCGACGTCCGGATCGTGATCCTCACGACGTACGAGACCGACGAGTACGTCTTCGAGGGACTCCGCGCCGGGGCCAGCGGCTTCCTCGTCAAGGACACGTCACCGACCGAGTTGCTCCGGGCGGTCCGGGTCGTCGCGGACGGCGATGCCCTCCTGGCTCCGAGCGTGACGCGGCGCCTGATCGCCGACGTCGTCGCGCGGGCGCCGCGACCGGAACGCGCTGCCGGGATCGGAGAGCTGACGCCGCGCGAGCGGGAGATCCTCGGGCTCGTCGGCTCGGCGATGTCCAACGACGAGATCGCGGACCGTCTCACGATCAGCAAGGCGACGGCGAAGACGCATGTCAGCCGGATCA
This sequence comes from Verrucomicrobiia bacterium, assembly GCA_035577485.1. Lineage (GTDB taxonomy): Bacteria > Chloroflexota > Limnocylindria > Limnocylindrales > CSP1-4 > CF-46. Next base: position 3,139 of record DATLVO010000151.1, on the reverse strand, counting down.
TGGGAAAGTTGGAAGCGCGCGACCGCGCCCAGCTGGTGGTGTTCGCCTACGAGTCCGGGCTGGTCACGCCCAGCCAGATGACGGGCTGATCGCCGCGGCCGAGGCCTGTCTCGTGTCGGGTGAAACGCGCGGCTCGACGAGCCCTTCGACGCGTGCTCAGACGGATCGGTCCAGACTGCTGGGAGCAGCTGGAGGAACCCATGTCCGATCCCCGATCCGTACCAGACGATCGCCCGAACGTGGGCTCCACGCCATTCGAGGACGAGCTGCGGGCGATCGAGGGAGAGGAGCCGGCCGATGAGCAGGACGGCGCCCTCGAACTCGACGAGGTCGCAACCCCACCCGAGCCGACCGCGGGCGAGCTCGACTACGGAACCGGCGTCACCGCCGACCCGGCGGCCTGGGACGAGCGGGCTGGATCGGGCGACGTCGTCTCGCTCGATGCCCTTGTCGACGACGACCTGCGCGAGGGCGAGACGGACAACCCGCTGATCGCGATCGAAGAGGGCATGACGTATGTCGCTCCGAGCGATCCACCCGTGGTCCCGAGTGACGATCCGGAAGGCGTCGACATTCCCGGCAGCGCGGACACAGACGGCGCCGAGTCCGACATCAATGCCCGCATCCGGGAAGCGATCCGCGCCGATGGAGCAACCAGCGCCCTCGCAGATCGCATCGAGATCGCGGTCATCGGCTCGACGGTCATCCTCCGGGGCTTCGTCGACGATCTGACCGACGGCGACGACCTGGTCGCCGCGGTCGAGCAGGTCGAGGGGATCGACGAGGTCCGCGACGAGACCGAGGTCGCGGGGCTGGGCTGAGCGTCAGGCGAGACGGCTCTCGAGGAGCCGCCGGGCGGTGGCCAGGGCGGTCTCCTCCGGCGAGCCGGCCGCATCGAGCCATTCGACGTCCGGCTCGGCCCGGAACCACGTGCCCTGCCGCTTGGCGAACGCCGCGTTCCGTCGGGCGTCCTCCTCGATCGCCTCGTCGCGGCTCCGGCGTGCATCGAGCACGCTCCAGGCTTCGCGGTAGCCGATCGCGGAGAAGGCAGGTAGGGCCGGGTCGTATCGCTCCCGAAGCGCCTTCGCCTCGTCGATCAGCCCGGCGTCGAACTGGGCCCGGGCCCGGGTCGCGATCCAGGCGCGATGCGTCGCCCGATCGAGGGTGAGGCCGATCCAGGCGACGGGACCGTCGTAGCCGCGCGGACGCGGCGGCGGCGCATCGCCCTCGAGCTCGGCGATCTCGAGGGCCCGAACGACCCGCCTCGGGTTGTGCGCATCGACGCGTGCCGCGCGGCCGGGGGCCAGTTCCAGGAGCCTCGCCACGAGCAGGTCGAGGCCCTCGGTCGCAAGCTCCTGTTCGAGTCGCGTGCGGAGGGCGGGGTCGGCCGGCAGCGCCGTCGTATCGATCCCCCGGGCGACGGCCCGCAGGTACAGGCCGGTCCCGCCGACGAGGATCGCGAGACCGCCCCGGGTGCCGACGCCCGCGAGTGCCCTGGTTGCGTGGTCCACGAAGTCGGCCAGGCTGAACGGGGCGTCCGGGTCGACCAGGTCCAGGCCGTGATGCGGGATGCCCTTGCGCTCCTCCACGGTCGCCTTGGCCGTGCCGATGTCGAGCCCGCGATAGACCTGTCGCGAATCGGCCGAGATGATCTCGGTCGGGATGCCCTCGTCGATGAGGTGCCCGGCGACGCGGATCGCGAGTCCGGTCTTGCCGGTCGCCGTCGCGCCGGCGATGACCAGCAGGGGCGGGGTCGGCGTCACTCCCCGATGACGGCGCCACGCAGCGCGTATGGGCCCGCATGTTCGATCCGGGCGGCGACGAGCCGGCCGACGAGCTCCCGGCCACCCGCGAGATGCACCAGCTTGTTCTGGCGACTCCGGCCGGACACGCGGGAAGCAGGGGGACGTTCCTCCCGTTCCCCGCCCGCCTCGTCATGGCCGTGGCTCCGTGGCGGCGTCACGGCGTCGACGAGCACCTCGACCTCGCGACCAAGCCACGCTCGGTTGCGCTCCAGCCCGATCGCTTCTTGCCGAGCGAGCAGCTCGTTCAGGCGGGCCCGCTTGACCTCGGCCGGGACGTCGTCGGCGAGATGCGTGGCCGGGGTGCCGGGGCGCTCGGAGTAGGCGGCCGCGAACACCTGGTCGTAGCGGACCTCGTCGAGCAGGGCGAGGGTCGCGCGGAACTGGGCGTCGGTCTCGCCGCAGAAGCCGACGATCACGTCGGTCGAGATCGCGATCCCCGGCACCGCATCGCGGATCCGGTCGAGCCGCTCCCGGTAGTGCTCGATCGTGTACTGCCGCCCCATCCGCCGGAGGACGGCGTCGTTGCCGGACTGGACGGGCAGGTGGAGATGGGCGCAGATCGACGGGCAGTCGGCCATCGCCGCGATCAGCCGGTCGCTCAGGTCCCAGGGGTGCGACGTCACGAACCGCAACCGCGGGATGGCCGGGACGCCGTCGGCGGTCCGGATCGCGTCGATCGCCCGGATCAGCGCCGCGAGGTCGGGCTTGCCATGGAGGTCGAGCCGACGGCCGGCCCAGCGCTCGGTGTCGACGGCCGCGAAGCGCGCATCCGGAGCCAGGTCGTGCCCGTACGAGTTCACGTTCTGGCCGAGGAGCGTCACCTCGCGATAGCCGGCCGCGGCCAGGCTTCGAGCCTCGTCGACGATCTCGTCGAACGGCCGGCTCCGCTCGGGACCGCGGCTGAACGGGACGATGCAATAGGTGCAGGTCTTGTCGCAGCCGTAGACGATCGGCAGCCAGGCGCTGATCGTCGACTCGCGGCGGACCGCGCCGGTCGCCACCGCGCCGGCCCGCGTCCCCGGCAGGTGGTCGGCCGCCCCGACGGTCGCTCGACCGACGACCGTGGTCGCGGCACTCGCCAGCCCGACCGGGCCCTGGGCGGACGCCAGCCCGAGCCGGTCGACGAGCTCCGGCTCCTCGTCGGGGCGGAGGAAGACGTCCACGGCCGGGTAGCGCCGCTTGAGGCCCGCCCGGTTCGACTCCCGGACCGAGCAGCCGGTCATCACGACCCGCAGCGAGGGGTTCGCGGCCTTGAGCCGGTTGAGGTGGCCCTGGCGCCCGATGACCTTCGCCTCGGCCGCCTCGCGGATCGCGCAGGTGTTGATGACGACGAC
>DATLVO010000150.1:0-9497 GCA_035577485.1 Verrucomicrobiia bacterium | reverse complement strand
GCGACGACTTCGCCAATCAGGCCGGCGAGGTCCGCGACCGCTCCACCGAGCTGCCCGGTGAACAGCTTGAGCATGACGCCTTCCTGCTCGGCGGTCGCTCGCTCGTCGACGAAGACGACGGCCTTCCAGGACTTCGGAGTGAGGATGTTCCCGGGGATGTGCGCCGACACCGCCAGCGTCAGACCGCTGACGTCGACCCCCTCGATCGCGCCCTTCTCGATCCCCCAGGCGATGGTCGTGTCGCACGTCTTGTAGTCCGGGTCTTCGCCGACCCAGCACGGGCACAGGACGTTGCAGGTGCAGACCTCCAGCAGCCGTCCCTCGATCTCGTATCCCACGTCACACCATCCTTCGTCGTCGCCGATCGGTCGTGTGACCGATATCGGTCGGTCGACCGAACTATAGGCATCGACGCGGCCTTGTCAACCCCCCGGCGGGTGCGAATCTGCGGATCAATGGGCGTCGCGGCGCCAGGCGTCATGGAAAAGGCCTCCGCGACGTTCGTCGCGGAGGCCGTCCCCCCTGATGGGAGGCTTTTGGACCTACGGCGAGACGGCGCTCAGCGCGTTGACCTGGCCGTGGCCGTTGAACGAGTTGTAGCCGGTCGAGCCCTGGCAGACCTGCGGCGAGCCGTTCGACGTCGAGGGGAACGGGGCGTACAGCGAGATGTCGGGGCAGGCCATCGGGTCGGCCGTGGATGTCAGTCGAGCGGTCGCGGCGCCCACCGAGATCCCGGGGAAGGCGCTCTCGATCAAGGCCACCAAGCCCGTCACGTGAGGCGACGCCATCGAGGTGCCCTGGAGGTAGCAATAGGTTGCGCCGCTCGGGTCGACGACCTTGCGGGCGCAAGGCAGATACGACGGATAGGTCGAGAGCACGCGGCCGTTCGGTGCCGCCGCGGTGCGCTGGAGGATCGAGTCGCCGCCGGGCGCCACGACCTGGGTCACCCCGACGCCGTAGTTCGAGTAGAAGGACTTGATGCCGAGGTTGCCGTTGGCCGTCACACCGATGACGCCAGGAACCTCGACCGGAACGATCGCGCACGCGTTGCTGATGTCGCGAACCGTGCCGGGACCGGTGTCCGGGCTGATCACGTCCTGGGTCACGTGGGCGAGGTCGTCCTCGAAGTTGCCTTCGGCGGCCACGACCGCGGTGCCCTTCGATATCGCGAACTTGATCGCGCGCTGCTCGGCCGCGAAGATCGCCCGCTGCTCGGAGTCGTTCTTGCAGTTGAAGAGCCACGGATCGGCGAAGTAGCTGTTGTTCGTCACGTCGATCCCGTGGGTCCCGGCCCACATGAACGCACATACGACCATCTCGGGGAAGAAGAAGCCGCTGTCGTTGCTCGTCTTGATGCCGGCGATCTTCACGTTCGGGGCGACCCCGACGATCCCGATGCCGTTGGCCGCCGCGGCGATCGTCCCGGCGGTGTGCGTGCCGTGGCCGAACTGGTCGTTGCCGGGCAGGAGCGGCGTCGCCGTCCCGCTCGAGCAGTCGGCGCTGTCGGCCGCGTCATAGTTCGGTGCGAGGTCCGGATGGGTGAAGTCGAGGCCCGTGTCGAGGTCGGCGACGACCACCGACGGGCTACCGCCAGTGATCGCGTGCGCCTCCGGCGTATGGATCTGGACCATGTCCCATTGCAGGCCCGACAGGCTGTCGGAGTCCGTCGCCGGGATGTTCGGTGCCGCGTCGGCCGTGTTGTCGACGGCGCCATCCACTCCGACGACGACCTTCGAGGTCAGCGCCGCCTCGCTCACCCGGCCGTCGGCCCGAATAGTCGATCGGAACGTGGAGCTCCCCGAACGGGCAACGGCGACGCCGATCGCGTCGTAGCGAGCCACCAGGGTTCCACCGGCGGCCTGGATCCTGGCCGCGGCGTCGCTGGGCACGGCGAGTCCCTTGTAGAGGACGAGATAGGTCTGGCTCTCACCCGCGATCGCCGCAGGCGCGGCGACGAGAAGGCAGCCCGCGATCGCCGCGGCGCCGAATAGGGCGAGGGCACGTCGGACCGACGTCGGCATGGGGTCGGCACCTCCGTTGAACCGGCCCGCAGAAGGGCATCCGGGCGAGGGTGGGCCGGGACCCTCGAGCCCGGTTTCATGCTACGGCGCGGTCCGGCCCGAGGCCTCTCATCGGCGTGTCATCGGCGTTGCAACCTGCGCAGGGGTCCTTCCCGCCGAGTTCCCGGGCGGTCGACATCGGCGTTCGGGTCGGCCGGTCGGGTAGGCTGGCTCGAGCCGGCCAACGGCCGGATCTGCCGACCCGCCGGAGGACCGAATGTCGAACCTGGTCGATCTCGCCGAGCTCCTTCCCCTCCAGATCTGGGACGGCGTCGTCGGGCGGCGGGTCCAGGGCGAGCGACTGACACTCGCGGTCGTCGAGCTCTCGCCCGACTCGGTCGTCCCCGAGCATCGCCACCCGAACGAGCAGTGCGGCCTCGTGATCGAGGGCGAGGTCACGTTCCGGATCGACGACGAAGAGCGGGTGCTCGGTCCCGGCGGGACGTGGCGGATCCTGGGCGGCACGCCCCATTCGGTCGTGACCGGTCCGGGGGGAGCCGTCCTCGTGGACGTCTTCGCCCCGGCCCGCGACGACTGGGACGACCGACCGACCGTCGGCACGCCCGACGAGCCGGCCGGGCTCGTGTGGCCGCGGGGTCGCTGACGGCCCCGGGGTCCAGGCAGGCGGACGCGCCCGCGGCCGCCCAGTGCCCGCGGCTCAGATCACCGAGCGACCGCGGATCATCTCGGGAGCGAGCTCGGTCGTGGCGACGATGTGGCGACGATTGAGCAGGGCGAAGCCGTACCGGGCGATGATCCGGCGATCGGCCAGGGACCGCGTTCGCGCGTCGGTCAGTGCGAGGAAGGGCGGGTCGCTGGATTCGATGAAGGACGCCAGCTGCCCACCGGTCACGATGTGGACCGTCCCCGTGATCGTGTGGCCCGGGGTGACGAAGACCAGGTCGTGCGGCTCCTTGGGAACCCGCAGCTCGATCGACGGATCCGCGGCCACGGCGCTTCCTGCCTCGCCGATCAGGGTCACCTCGGCCGGGCTGACCCAGATCCACGGCGTCGTGACCCGAGTCGCCGTGCCGTTCCGACGAAGGATCGTCGCATTGCGGAGCGCAATCAGGCCCTCGTGGTGGTTGAGGAGATCCGACAGTCGCCGGAACCGGCCGAGGGCGATCGAGCCCGACAGGCGGAGGTGCGGTCCGACGAGCTCGACGTCGATCGTCGTTCCGAGCTCGGCAGGCGCCTCGACGGCCGGCAGGGCGCCGGTGATCAGCTCCTCGAGATGCGCGGATGCATCGCCATCGACGAAGGGATCGGTCGGGGCATTCGGCGGGTTCGAAGCCATGTCGTGAGAGTAGGCCATGGGGGCCCGCGGCGGAACCATCCCTCGATCGTCCCGGTCCGGGTCTCCCGCGCCCTTCGCATCTCGGAACTGCGGCGGTGCGATGATCGTCGCACGGCCATGAACCGACCCTTCGCTCCCGCGATCCTGTTGTCCACCGTTCTCGTCATCGTCAGCGCGTGCGCCTCAGGGGCCGCCGCGACGCCGCCGGCAGCTCCAACGGGGAGCCCTTCCGCCCCGCCGTCCGCGCCCTCCTCGCCGGCTCCATCGCTCACGCTGCCGATCACGACGCCGGACGCGGCCGCCGCCCTCGTGATCGCCTCGGATGCCCGGTTCGCGGGGATCGGCCCGCGGGATCCGAACATGATCGACGGTTGCTGTTGGTACTCGGCGGTTGCCCTGGGCAACGGCAGCTTCCAGGTCGCGATCGAGATCGGCTGGGGCGATTGCCCGGCCGGCTGCACGAGCAAGCACGACTGGCTGTACACGGTCGGGTCGGACGGCACGGTCGCCCTCGCGCAGGAGAGCGGTCCGGCGGTTCCGGCCGGCACGGGTGGCGGAGCGGCCACGCCGAGCGGTTTCGACGACCTTCCGGCCGGCCCCGGCATCGCCGGTCAGGCGCTGGCGGGTCCGACCTGTCCCGTGGTCAAGCCGGGCGACTCTGCCTGCGACGGCCGGCCGGTCGCCGGTGCCGAGATCCTCATCCGCGACGACCACGGGACTGTCGTCGCCCAGCTGGAGACGGACAGCACGGGACGGTTCTGGGTCGTCATGCCGCCTGGCAACTACCGGCTGGAGCCGCAGCCGGTGGCGGGCCTGATGGGCACCGCCAAGGTCGTCGACGTGACCGTCGGCGGAACGTTCGAGATCGTCCAGATCGCCTACGACACCGGCATCCGCTGACCGACATGACTCGGCCGCGGCATCCGCCGCGGCCGAGTCTCGTTCAGGTCCATGAGGCCGTGCTTCCCACGGCGCCGCTCAGTTGATCAGCTTGACCAGGTAGTCGCCGAATTGCCCACCGGCCGGCGCCGAGTCATCGATCAGGAAGTTGTTCGCGTTGATCGGGGAGACGAAGTAGCCGCTGATGTACTTCGTGCCGCCGCCGCTCGACCCGGTCACGTGAAACATCGCCCACCCGACCATGTTGCCGTTGTCGTCCACGATCGGGACCGGGAAGTCGCTGCCGATTCCGTACAGCGCCAAGGACGAATACAGGGTCGTGTGCGAGCCTGCGTTGAGCGGCGAGATCTTGTCGTCCAGGCTCGTGGTCGTGGACAGCCCGCCGTATTCGATCAGGTCGGAGATCACGTTCGAGTCGCCGTTGCACTGGTCGCAGTACATCGTCCAGTTGAACTCACTCGCGCCGATCGGGACGTCCGCCGAGCCCGGGGGCGGCTCGGTGTAGGTCACCTCGTGGCCGATGCCCGCACCGTTCACGTCGAAGGCAGACTGGTTGAAGATGATCGGCATCGCGCCGCGCACCGCGTTCGGCCAGCCGGCCTTGGTCATCGCGGTCGTCGAGATCTGCCAGGTCGGCATTCCCACGATTCCGGCGAAGTTGTTGCGGTGCGGCGCGTCCACGGTCACTTCGAAGGTCCGTCCGGCCCCGCCGGCGGCGTTCGTTTGCATGTTGACGCTGACCCCGCCGGACCCGTCGGTGTAGCCGTTGGACGCGGCGGTGCTCCGGGCAGCGACGAGGGCCCCCGAGACCCCACCCCCCATGCCGTAGGCGTACGCAGCCGACAACGCGGAGTTGTCGGCGACGTTCTGCATGTCGCGGCGCTGGACGAAGGCGGCGCCTCCGTCGAGGACGAGACCGGTCATCGCGACGATGGCGGTCAGGGCGAGGGCGAACACGACGAGGATCTGGCCGCGGTCGCGGCGCTCGTCCGAAGCGAATCTGCGCATGGCGGCGTACCTCATGGGACCTGGATGTGGGCGGTGGAGGCGAGCGTCGACGGTGCGACCATCGACAGGACGGGGGTGATCACGCCGAACGGAACCGTGACGGTGACGCGGACGTAGTTGCCGCTGTCGCACGGGTTCGTGGCGCTCGTCGGGACGACGACATCCGCGACGGTTGTGCAGTCGAACGTGACGGAGCTCGCAGCCGAGCCCAGCCCCGGGATCAGGCCCTTCTGGGTCGCGATCACGGCGAGCGTCTCGGGGCTGTTGCCGAGCGCGCAGCCGCCCGCGTCGCAGGGATGGACCGCGGTGACCCGGGCGATCTCGCGTGCCGCCTCGGACACGCCGTTGTTCATGTAAATCCCTCGCCCGAGGTCGAAGATCCCGAGCAGGATCAGGACGAAGGGGATGAGCGCGAGGGAGAACTCGACGAGCGCCTGGCCACGCCGGCCGTCGGCGTTGCGGGCCTTGGAGCGGTGAAGCATGGTCATCACTTCACCGAGACCAGGACGCCGCCGCTGGTCGTCGATCCGGCGGCATTCGTCACCTTCAGGGTGATGATGTAGCCGCCCGACTTGTCGGGGTTCTTCACGACGTAGGTGTGCGGCCCGGGCACCTGGCTGAGGGTGGTCGTGCCGTCGCCCCAGGTCCAGAGCCAGCTGGTGATTCCACAGTTGATCGACGTCGAGGTATCCGTGACGTTGACCGTCACCGGCGACTGGTGGTTGGCCGGACTGGCGGTGTACGTGAACCCGGCGCTCGGCAGGTTGCACACCAGCGGCGTCGGCGACGGACTCGGGCTCGGGCTGGCCGAAGCGGACGAGCTCGGCGACGGCGAAGGCGAGGGCGATGGGGTCGCCGACGGGGGCGGCGTGCTCAGGCCGGTGACCGGCAGGGTCTCCCGGTTCGCGGTCGCCGATGTCGTGAAGGCGATGTTCTGGTTGCCGCCGAAGAAGACGGCCATCAGGGGGGTGAAGAGCTGGAAGTGACCGGTGACGCGGACCGTGACGGTGTTGCCGATGCCGGTCGAGCAGTCGACCGGGCTGCAGCTCACGTTGACGTCGGTCGCCGCGATCGCGACGCCGCCGCTCGACTCCAGCTTGATCCGGCACCAGATGAGGTTCGACTTGTCGGTCGGGTCGGCAGGACACGGCTTGGAGGAGTCGAAGGCGGTCGGCGTCTGCGCCGCTTGGAAGACGCCCTCACGGGCGGCGTTGGAGACGGCGATCTGCGCGCTCGCGATCCGCCCGAGGTCGAGGACGGCCGCGAAGAAGAGCATGAAGATCGGCAGGAGCAGGGCGAACTCCACCAGGCTCTGGCCGCGGCTGCGGCTCCGGAAGTGGCGGATGAGCGCCGCTCGTGGGCTGCGCAGGATCGTGAGCATTCGGAACCCCGATGTGAGGAGAAGGTCACCGAAGGTTCGATGACGTGCCTTTCACGATCCCTTGAATCGGTGCGCGGCTGCATAGCCCGAGCGGGGTGTCCGGCCCGGCCGATGGTCCTGCCGCGGCTTGCGTCATCCGGCGTCGTCTGCCGGGAATCGAGGAGCCGCGTCCCTGGTGGAACGCGGCTCCGTATTGGGCGAGAGCCGCGAGGCCCGGCGTCCTTACTTGATCAGCTGCACGCCCCGCTGGGTGAATCGCGGATCGGTCGGTGTCCCGGTTACTTCGCCTGGGCCGGCGATCACGCCTGAGTTGAAGTAGCCGATCAGGCAGTTGTCGATCAGTGCCCCGCCGGTGATCGATCCGGCGTTGAAGGTCGCGGTCGAGACGAGCGCCGGCGGCGGCGCGTTGCACTCGGCCTGGTGCATGCCCTGGATGTAAGAATGGACGAGGTGGAAGTCGCCGAAGGTGACGAGGTAGTACCACTGATTGGAGCCGGAGCCGCCGTTGTGCCCGGGCGGGCAATCGGTCAGCGCGGTCTGCGTCCCCGTCGGCGTCGTGTCGCAGGTTCCCAGGAGGGACTCGTCAACTGGCGTCGCCGGGTCGTCCGGGACGACGTCGAAGATCGGGATCTCGATGTCGCGGCCTTCCCAGGTGTCCATCGCGGCGTCGGCCGACGAGACCGTCCCGGTGGCCGTGATGTAGTACCACTTCGGCGTGGTGACGGCCGGGCCCGATGGCGTGATGATCTGGCCGGACAGCTCCGATGCGCCGCCGGCGGTCGGCGTCCAGTCGATCCAGCCGACGTTGCCCGGACCGTTCGAGCAGAACGGTAGCGCCACCATGTTGTTCGGACCGTACGGCCACTCATGGGTCGGGGGCGACCCGTAGGTCGGGTTCTCGAGGCGGTTGCTGCCGCCGCCCGTATCGCACTGGGTGAGGAGGATCGGGAACGTCACCGGCAGGAGGTTGCCCCGCGAGATCGACTTCAGGTACCCGGTGACGGCCGTCGCCCCGGCCGAGGCCGTGAAGTTCGTCAGGCCGATGGCGCCCGCGACGTAGGTCCGGAAGTTGCGGTTCCCGTTGACCTGGACACCGGCGCTGTTGGCCGGGATCGTGCCGGTCCCGACCGGACCGAGGACCACCCCGGAGACGTCGGTGTACTGGGACGCCCCGACGATCGTGAGGTCGTTCGCGGCCGCAGTCGCGTTGACGGCGTCGAGCACGCGCTGGTCCCAGGTCGCGTCGTTGGCAGTCGGCGGGACCCCGAGTGCCTTGCGGGCGAGCTGGGTGGCACCGGCCTCGGCGGATGCGTCCGCGCCGTTCTGCGTCCGTCGCTGCTGGGCGAAGGCGTTGCCGCCGTCGATCACCAGGCCGACCATCCCGATGAACGCGATGATGCCGCCTGCGAACAGGACCAGGGTCTGGCCCCGCCGCCCCTCGCGGCCCGAAATTCTGGACATGCTCTTCACTCCTAGGGTGTGCTGCCGGACTGGGTCGCTTCGATCGGGAGGACGGTCGTCGAACCGACCGTGAAGGGGCCGATGATCCGGCCGATGATCGGCGTGATCGCGGTGAACTGGTATTGGACGCGGACGCTGACGAGGCAGCCGATGGCGACGGTCGGGCAGTTGTTGTCCGGGTCGGGGAACGTGACGAGGACCTGGGCGGGATCGGTCGGGCTCAGGCCGAGAGCCGTTGCCTGGTTTGCCGCCTCCTCGGCGGCGAGGTAGGCACCGGTCGCCGTCCGCGTCCGCTGGTCGACGATGGCCGTCCGGGCGCCTTCACGGGCGGCGTTCGAGACGCTGTTGAAGGCGTAGATCGCCCGGCCGAAGTCGATGATTCCCATGATGATCAGCAGGAGGACCGGCAGGAGCAGGGCGAACTCGACAAGGCCCTGCCCGGCCCGGCGACGGCGCATCAGTTGACTCTCCACGTCGTCGTCACGGTCGCGCTGTTCACGCCCGTGTCCGACGTGACGAATAGCGTGATGGCGTAGGTGCCTTTCGCCGTCCACGAGACGGCCTCCGACGCGTTGGTCGAGGTCGACGGGGTCCCGCTGGTGAAGCTCCACGTGTAGCTCGCGATCGAGCAGCCGGTCGCCGTCGAGGTCGTCCCGTCGAACGTGTCGGGCACACCGACCTTGCCGTTGCCGGGTGGCGTCTTGATCACAGCCGTCACGACGCATGGGGGCGGCGGCGTCGCGCTCGCGCTCGCGGTCGCGCTCGCACTCGCCGAGGCGCTCGCGGAGGCGCTCGCGCTCGCACTCGGTGTCGGTGGCGGGATGGCCGTTGCGTTGGCCAGCCCGACGACGTCGCCCGTCCGGATCCGGAACTCCGAGGACGCGCCGAGCTGGATGTTGTTGCCGAGGATCGCCGAGATGATCGGGGTGATCGGGTGGAAGGTGCAGACGAGGGAGACCTTGACGCTGTCACCGACGTCGTAGGCGGTGTCGGGAGGGCCGTCCGGATCGGCGATGTCCGGGCCGTCGGAGAAGACGGGCGCCGGGACCGTGGCCGCGCTGGCGTGATCGCAGTTCGCCGCCGTCAGGTCGTTCAGGACCTCGACGCCATAACGCGACACGACGAGCGGGTTGCCGGCGCCGCGCCAGCCATCGGGGTTCAGCCCGGCGAAGTTGGCTGCAATCCGGGCCGAGTTCTGGAGGACGACCCAGCCGTACAGCGCGCGGCCGAAGTCGATCGTGATCAGCATCAGCAACATGATCACCGGCAGGATCAGCGCGAACTCGACGAGGCCCTGGCCGCGCCGACGGGTGCCGGGTCGCTGGGTCCGGGCGCCTTGGGGACGGCCGTGACGGATGAACATCTCGAGAGGATCCCCCGGAGAGCGGGA
>DATLVO010000149.1:0-3619 GCA_035577485.1 Verrucomicrobiia bacterium | reverse complement strand
CTCGGTCGGGCGGAAGTAGTTCTCGTCGATCCGCACGTGGGCCTGCCAGTCGCGGCCGACCATCCCGAACGCCACGTCGCACAGCTCGCGGACCGAGTGCATCTCGCCGGTCGCCACGACGTAGTCGTCGGGCTTGGGCTGCTGGAGCATCAGCCACATCGCCTCGACGTACTCCTTGGCGTAGCCCCAATCGCGCCGCGCGTCGAGGTTGCCGAGGTAGACATGGTCCGTGGCACCGGCAACGATCTGAGCGATGGCACTGGTGATTTTCTTCGTCACGAACGTGCCGCCGCGCCGAGGGGACTCGTGGTTGAAGAGCAGCCCGTTTGACGCGTGGAGGCCGTAGGCGTCGCGGTACTGGACGGTCATCCAGTGGGCGAAGACCTTCGAGATCGCGTACGGGCTCCGCGGGTGGAACGGCGTCGTCTCGCGCTGCGGCGTCTCCGTCGCCTGGCCGAACATCTCGCTCGAGCCGGCCTGGTAGAAGCGGATCGGCCAGGCGGCGGTCCGGACGGCCTCCAGCATCCGGAGCGTGCCCATCCCGGCGGTCTCGGCGGTGAACTCGGGCATCTCGAAGCTGACCTTGACGTGGCTCTGGGCGCCGAGGTTGTAGACCTCCGCGGGCTTGATCCGATGGAGATGGCCGATGAGCGATGACGAGTCGGTCAGGTCGGCGTAGTGCAGGAACAGTCGCGGACCGGCCTCGTGGGGGTCGTGGTAGAGGTGGTCGATCCGGCCGGTCGAGAACGAGCTGGAGCGGCGGATCAGGCCGTGGACCTCGTAGCCCTTGTCGAGGAGCAGCTCGGCGAGGTACGAGCCATCCTGCCCCGTGATCCCGGTGATCAGGGCTTTCGGCGCGGTCATCGGCCCTCCAGGGCCGCGGGGATCGTCCGGAGCAGGATCTTCAGGTCGAGCCAGAGCGACCAGCGATCGATGTACTCGAGGTCGGCGGTCACCCACTGGTCGAAGCGCGGGGCGCGACGATCGCGGACCTGCCACAGGCCGGTGATCCCGGGCTTCATCGACAGCCGGCGCCGGTGCCAGAGGTCGTAGTCAGCGACCTCGGTTGGGAGCGGCGGCCGCGGCCCGACGAGCGACATCTCCCCGCGGAGCACGTTCCAGAGCTGGGGCAGCTCGTCGAGGCTGGTCCGGCGGAGGAATCGGCCGGTCCTGGTCACCCGCGGGTCGGCCGAGAGCTTGAACGCGTGGCCGGCGATCTCGTTCCGCGAGCGGAGGTCGGGCAGGCGGGCTTCGGCGTCGGCCGACATCGAGCGGAACTTCACGACCTCGAACGGCCGACCGTGCAGGCCGATCCGCCGCTGTCGGAACAGGATCGGGCCGGGCGATCCGAGGCGAACGAGGATCGCCATCAGCGCGAGGAGCGGGCTGAGCACGATCAGGCCGAGCGTCGCGACCCCGATGTCGATCAAGCGCTTCGCGGCGAGTCCGAGCGCGCGGTCAGGGCCTGAAATCAGGGAAAACACCGGCGTGCCGTCGAGGTCCTCGACCCGCCCGACGGAGATCGCCCGGTCGAGCACATCCATTGGGATCCGGACGATCTTGCCCTCCTCCTCGCAGATCCGGCTGATCGCGTCGATCAGGTTCCACTGGGAGAACGGCAGGCAGATCGCAACCTCGTCGATGACCTGACTGTGGAGCACCGTCTCGAGGTCGTCGAGACGGCCGAGCCGCCGCCAGGGTGAGCGAAGGGCCTCGAACGGCTTGTCGTGGAGGAACCCCGCGATGCGGAGGCCGAGCTCGCGGTGGTCCTCCAGCTTCGCCGCGAAATGCTGGGCTCGCTGGCCGGCGCCCAGGATCAGCACAAAACGGATGTTGCGACCACGTCGCCGGTAGTCCTCGAGCGCAACCCGCAAGATCACCCTCGAAGTGAGCGTGGTGAGTGCCTGGAGCGGGAACAGGGCGAGAAGGAACAGCCGGCTGACATCGGGCAACTTGAAGAGGAAGAGCACGCTCAGTGTCAGGAGGGTCATCAGGGCCGTCGCCCGAAGGATGTCGAGCGCTTCCGACCGGATCGACCAACGTGCTCGGGGTCTGTACAGGCCGTTCGCGGTCAGGGTCAGGACCCAGGTCACGACGTACAGCGCCAGAAAGGCTTGGGGAATGGGCACGATCTCCCGCCACCAGACCGCCCAATCCGACCCGAACCGCCACACGGACAAGACGACCAGCAGCGCTGACGCTTGCAGCGCGTCGACGGCCATGAGGAGGAGGCGGAAGCCGGTCGCGTGTCGTCTGATCATGTGCTGGGCAGCCTAGGCGCGCGTGGTCCTGGCACGCAAGGGTACCGACGTGCTAGGTGTTGCTCATCGCCACGCGTTCACCGCCAGGTGAGCTGCGGCAGGTCGATCGGGATCAGGTTCCATGGCGTCGGCCGGCGGTACGTGTAGTGGCCGTAGAACCCGGCCGAGGATCCAACGGTGCTGCTCGGGTCCGGCGGGCCGGTGTTGATCGCCATGTCGCGGAAGCCCGAGCCGGAGTAGACCTCCGTGAGGTTCGCCCAGCGCTCGAACCCATCGGCGGCCGCGACATCTCCGTCGCGACGAGCGAAGCGGGCGGTCCAGCCGAGGGAGAGGTCATCGAACGGGTGGGCGTGGGCGAACGTTTCCAGGCTCGCCTTCGCCGTGGCGTCGCGGTCCCATGCCTTGATGACGAGGGCCATGACCTCGCGGTCATTGCCGCCGAGCTGCGCAGCGAGCTGCCGGGCCTTGTCGGTCTCGCCGGTCCGGAGGGCGAGCTCCACCGCCGAAGTCGACCCGCCAAGGTCGGCGATCGCCCGGTCGATGACGACGGCGGGATCGCCGTCGATCAGAGCGCGGAACGTGGGGTCGCTGCCCAGGCTCGGGGCCAGGACGAGGGCCTCCTCCAGGGCGTCGTTCGCCAGGGCCTTCTCGCCGAGGCTGTTGAGGAGACCCGCCGCGGGGACGATGATCGCCGGCTGCTGGAAGCCGACGCGGAGCGCCTCGTGGACGGCATCGCGCGCCGCGCCCTGGTCGCCGAGACGGATCTCGGCGTCGGCCAGGCCGAGCCAGGCGTCCGGCAGGTCGTCGAGGGCGGCGGCCTGACGGAAGGCGTCGGCGGCCTCATCCGCGTGCCCGGCGTTCTCGGCCGCCAGGCCGAGGGTCAGGTGGTAGGCGGCGATGCCGGGGTCCGCCGCGACCGCGGCGCGGGCGTCGGGGAGGGCGTCGTCGTACCGGCCGGCGTTGATCGCGACCACCGCTCGATCGTGGATCGCCGCCTGCGACTCGCTCCAGAGGAGCCAGCCGGTAGAGACCGCGATCGCCACCGCTCCGACGGCGGGGATCGCCCATCGCGCTCGCCCGTTTCGGATGCGGGTCGCGTCGCCGGGGTCGCTCGCATCGAGCCAGGCGATCGGGATGGCGAAGGCAAATAGGGCCGGCGGGAGGCTCGGATAGAAGTCGAGCAGGTTGTGCGTCGCAAAATAGATGCCCGCTAGGACCGTGCCCCAGCCGAGCAGGCGGCGCCGCGGATCGCCGGACCGAATCGCCCGCAGGACGAGGCCGCCGACGAGGATGGCGGCGAACCCACCGGCCGCGATCCCGAGGAGCCCGAACTCCGCGAGCGTCTGGGCGACGACGTT
>DATLVO010000148.1:0-15510 GCA_035577485.1 Verrucomicrobiia bacterium | reverse complement strand
CCAGCCGCGCTCGACGCTGACGAAGGAGCAGGTCGACGCCAGCCTCCGCTACCAGATCATGGAGGTGGTCGACCAGATCCGATGGATCCCGTCGTTCGGCTACGAGCGCGAGCTCGACTGGCTGATGAACATGCACGACTGGATGATCAGCAAGAAGCGCTACTGGGGACTGGCGCTGCCGATCTACGACTGTCCGGCATGTGGGACGTTCGACGTCGTCGGCGGGCGCGAGGAGCTTCGCGAGCGAGCCGTCGAGGGTTGGGACGCGCTGGAGGGCCATACGCCGCACCGGCCGTTCGTCGACGCCGTGAAGATCGCCTGCCCGTCGTGCGGAGGACCGGTCGAGCGGATCCGGGACGTCGGCAATCCCTGGCTCGACGCCGGGATCGTGCCGTTTTCGACGCTCCACTTCCGCGAGGATCCGGATTACTGGCGCGAGTGGTTCCCGGCCGACTTCATCACCGAGAGCTTTCCCGGCCAGTTCCGCAACTGGTTCTACTCGATGCTTGCGATGTCCACGGTCCTCCGTCGCGAGCCGCCGTTCATGACGATCTTCGGCTACGCCCTCGTCTTCGGCGAGGACGGCCGGCCGATGCACAAGAGCTGGGGCAACGCGATCGAGTTCGACGAGGCCGCCGAGCGGATGGGCGTCGACGTCATGCGCTGGATGTTCGCGAAGGCCCGGCCGGAGGAGAACATCCTCTTCGGCTGGCACGCCGCCGACGAGGCGCGTCGCGAGCTGCTCGTCCTCTGGAACGTGTACGCCTTCCTCGTGACCTATGCCCGGCTCGCCCGGTGGACTCCGGCGAGCGGGACGGCCGTCGGTGCGGCCGACCGCGGCGAGGGCACGCGTCCGAGCGCGGTCCTCGATCGCTGGATCCGGTCGCGAACGGCCGGCACCGCGGCCGCGGTCCGCGAGCGGCTGGCCGACGTCGACGCGGTCGGCGCGACCCGCGCGATCGCCACCTTGATCGACGACCTCTCGACCTGGTATCTCCGCCTGTCCCGGAAGCGGTTCTCGCGGAACGACGACGCGGCGGATCGCGACGCCGCATTCGCAACCCTCCACGGTGCGCTCCTTGCGGTCAGCCGGATCGCGGCGCCGATCATGCCGTTCCTGACCGACTCGATCTACGGCAACTTGGTCGCGGACGGTGCGGGGCTCCCGGACTCGGTGCACCTGACGGCCTGGCCGGCCGACGAGCTGTCCGGCGGCCGGGACGAGACCCTCGAGCGGGCGATGGCGACGACCCGGACCGCCGTCGAGCTCGCCCGGACCCTGCGGGGAACGGCCGGGATCCGGACGCGTCAGCCGCTCGCCCGGCTCTGGCTGGCCCTGCCCGGCGGCGACCTTCCGAACCGAGACGCGCTGCTGGCCCTGATCCGTGCCGAGGTCAACGTCCGGAGCGTGGAGCTCATCGGCGACGAGTCGGCGTTGGTCGAACGGCGGGTCAAGCCACTCCTGCCGAAGATCGGCAAGAAGCACGGGGCGTCGGTCCCGGCGATCATGACGGCCGCTCGCGAGAATGCCGTCAAGTACCACCCCGACGGCTCCGTGACGCTCGCCGGCGTGACGCTGGCCCCGGATGAGGTCGAGATCCTCGCGACGCCGCTCCCGGGTACCGCGGTCGCTCACGACGAGGGTCTCGTCGTCGTCATCGACACCGAGATCAGCCCGGAGCTCCGGGCCGAGGGCGACGCGCGCGAGCTCCAGCGGGCCATCCAGGACCTCCGCAAGGACGCGGGCCTCGCGCTCGACGACCGCATCGACCTCTGGGTCGACGGGCTCTCCGACGCCGTCGCGCCGCACCTGTCCGAGGTCGCCGAGGAGACCCTGGCCGGTTCGGTCGAGTGCTCGCCCGCGCCACCCGACCCGGCCGTGACGCGCGGTACGATCGAGCTCTCGGACGGGCCTGTCGCGATCGGGCTTCGGCGGCGGGCGCCGGCGGGCGACGCGTGACGCGCCGGCCGCGCTGGGCCGTCTTCTTCGCGCTCGCGGCCGCGGTCGTCGTCGCCGACCAGGTGACGAAGGCAATCGTCACGGGCGCACTCCGACCGGGAGAGGCGCGGCCCATCCTCGACGACGTGCTCCGGATCGTCTTCAGCCAGAACAGTGGCGCGCTCTTCGGGCTGTTCAAGGACAACGCCGCGATGTTCGGGGTCGTGTCGCTCGGGGTGATCGGCCTGATCGTGTTCTACCACGGCCGGGCCGGCGGCAGCTCCTACATGACGATCACCCTCGGCCTGCTGCTGGGCGGGGCGATCGGCAACATGCTCGACCGGCTGCGGCTCGGCTACGTCGTCGACTTCGTCGACAGCGGTTTCGGCAACGTCCGCTGGTACACGTTCAACGTCGCCGATGCGGCGATCAGCCTTTCGATCGTCCTGCTCTTTGCGGTCGCCCTTCGGCCCTCTCTGGGCGAAGCGCGGGCCCGGACCAGGCCCGCGCCGCCCACGGAGACGGCCGAACCCGGCGCGGTCGAGCATCCGCCGACCGAGGCCTCGCCCGCCTCGCCGGCTGCCCCGGGCGGCGACCGATGACCGGACCCGGCACGCACGCGCTGCAGGTCCCGCCCGACGCCGCGGCCCAGCGGGTCGATCGCTACGTCGCCGACGTGACGGGCCTGTCGCGGAGCCACGTCCAGAAGCTGATCTCGGCCGGCAACCTGACGTCCGAGGGCATCGCCCTCCGGGCGAACAGCGTGATCGGGCCGGGCACCGCTCTCCGGCTCGTCGTCCCGGAACCGGAGGCGCTCGACATGGCGCCCGCGCCCGAGATCCCGGTCGCGATCGTGTACGAAGACGCGGACCTGCTGATCGTCGACAAGCCGGCCGGCCTCGTCGTCCACCCGTCACCGGGTCACGGCAGCGGGACCCTCGTCAACGCGCTTCTGGCGCTCGACGCCGACGCGGGTGGCGGGTTCGGCGGGATCGCGGGCGTCCAGCGGCCGGGCATCGTCCATCGCCTCGATCGCGACACGAGCGGGCTCCTCATGGTCGCCCGATCGGACGCCGCCCAGCACTCGCTGATGGCCCAGCTGAAGGCGCGCCGCGTCAAGAAGACCTACCTGGCCCTCGTCCTGGGCGACGTCTCGGCCGAAGTCGGCCGGATCGAGGCCCCGATCGGCCGCGACCCGAAGCACCGGACGCGGATGGCCGTCGTCCCCGACGGGCGCGCCTCGACGACGGGCTACCGCGTCCGCGAGCGGTTCGGCGGCTGGACGCTCCTCGAGCTCGACCTCGTGACCGGCCGCACCCACCAGATCCGGGTCCACCTCGAGGCGATCGGCCATCCGGTCGCGGGCGACCCGGTCTACGGGACGGGGACGTCCCGGAAGGGCCCGCAGCCGGCAGGCGACTGGCCTCCGCTCGAGCGACTGTTCCTGCACGCCTGGCGGATCCAGCTCACTTCGCCGAGCGGCGGTCACCTGATCCGCGCCGAGGCACCGCTTCCGCCGGAGCTCGAGGGCGTCCTCGAGGGCCTGCGGGGCGCCGCGAGCGACCTGGCGGGACCCGAGGGCCGGCGATGACTGACGCGGCCGACCGCCGGGCGGGCTCGGCCGTATCGGGTGCCGACGCCTCGGCGGTCGCCCCTCCATACGACATCTCGAAGGACCCCGGCCGGCCCGACTACGTCGTCGACGGCGCGCCGGGGGCGATGCTGATCATCATCTCGGGGCCGTCCGGGGTCGGCAAGGACACGATCATCGACGCCCTCCGCCGGCGCGAGCGCGAGACCGGACGGGACGGGGAGCGCCATTACGTCGTGACCTGCACGACCCGGGCGCCCCGGAACGGCGAGCGGGACGGCGTCGATTACCACTTCATCGACCGCGACGCGTTCCTCCGCCTCCACGCCGCCCGCGGGTTCCTCGAGGCGAACGAGGTCCACGGCAATTGGTACGGCTCGCCGCGCGACGAGGTCCGCGACGCGCTCGTCGCCGGCCGCGACGTGATCCTGAAGATCGACGTGCAGGGTGCCCAGGTCGTCAAGGAGCAGGTCTCCGAGGCGCTCCTGATCTTCGTGGTCCCACCTTCGCTCGAAGAGCTCTTCGAGCGGCTCCGGACGCGGGCGACCGAGACGGCCGAGCAGCTCGAGGTGCGCCAGCGGGACGCGGCGATCGAGCTCGCGCGGCAGAACGACTACGACCACGTCGTGCCGAACGAGACGGGCCAGGTCGAGCGGACGGCCGAGGAGATCGACGCGATCATCGCCGACGAACACGCCCGTCATCCCGACCGCCGGGTCCGGATCTAGGAGACGGAGACGCTCGGCGTCGCCGATCCGACCGAGGCAACCGGCCGGTACGTCGAGGTCGCGATCGACGCCGCCGGAGGCGGTGGCAACCGCACGTACACCTACGTCGTTCCGCCCGAGCTCGCGGATCTCGCCGACGGCGAGGCCGTCCTTGTCGAGTTCGGCCGGCGACAGGCCCTCGGCATCGTCCTCGGTCCGGGCGAGCCGCCCGCGGGCGTCGCCGCGAAGCCGATCGCCGGCCGGGTCCGCGCCGACGGCCCGCTGCTGCCGCCCCTCGCCCTCCGTCTCGCCCGTTGGATCGCGGATCACTATCTCGCCCCGCCGTCGCTCGTCCTGCGGGCGATGCTCCCGCCGGGCCTCCTCGAGCGACTCGAGCTGATCGCCGAGCGCCGGCCCGGCGAGCCACCGCCGGACCTCGGGGCGATCGAGCGCGACCTGCTCGACCAGCTCGGGCGCGGCCCGCGACCAATCCGGGACCTGGTCCTGGCGGATGGTCGGGCCGCGCTCGTCCGGCGGCTGCGGACGCTCGAGACCCGGGGTCTGGTCACGCTCGACTGGACGCTCCAGGCGGCCGGCGCCGGGCCGCGGTTCGAGCGCTGGATCGGGCTCACGGACGCTGGTGCCCTCGCGGCCCGGGCGCTCGCCGCCGGGGAGCGGCCCGCCGGCCGGCCGCTCGGCCCCCGCCAGGCGGGAGCACTGGCGGAGCTCATCGGCGGGCCGCCGGATGGGCTGCCCGGCACCGAGCTGTCGGATCGCCACGGAACGGGCGCGGTCGCAGGCCTCGCCCGTCGCGGCCTCGTGGCCGTGGACGTCCGGGAGCGACCCCGCCGGCCGCTCGCCAGCCGGCCCGTCGGACTGCGCGGGGGTCGGCCGCCCGGGGCGGAGCTGACGGGGCCGCAGGCGGAGGCCGTCGCCCTCGCCGGCGCGGCGATCGCGGCGGGCGATCCGACGCCGCTCGTCCTCGACGGTGTCACCGGTGGCGGCAAGACCGCGATCTACGTCGAGGCGATCGTCGCCTCGCTGGAGCTGGGCCGGCCGGCGCTCGTCCTCGTCCCCGAGATCGCCCTGGCGCTGCCGCTCGTCGACCGGCTGCGGGCGGACCTCCAGGCCCGAGTCGCTCTCGTCCATTCCGGGCTCGGCGACGGTGAACGGGCCGACGAATGGCGACGGATCCGGGCCGGCGACGTCGACATCGTCGTCGGGACCCGGCTCGCGGTCCTGGCGCCGCTCCGGGACGTCGGGCTCATCGTCGTCGACGAGGAGCACGAGGGCGCCTACAAGAGCGACCGGACGCCGCGAATCCAGGCCCGCGACGTCGCCGTGCAGCTGGCCGTCGAGGCGGGGGCCGCGGTGGTCCTCGGAAGCGCGACGCCCGCGGTCGAGACCATCGGGCGGGTCCGCGAGGGCCGTTACCGGCGGGTCGTCCTGCCGAGCCGGCCGAGCGGCGAGCGGCCGCTCGTCGAGATCGTCGATCTGCGCGAGGAGCTGAAGGGCGGCAACCGGGGACTCCTGTCGGAGCGACTGGTGGCGGCGCTGACGGCGCTCGACACCACCGCCGGCGATCAGGCGATCCTCGCGATCAACCGGCGGGGATCGGCGTCGGTCGTCCTCTGTCGCGATTGCGGTCATGTCCAGACGTGCCCGGAGTGCGAACGCCCGCTCGTCTACCACCAGGCCGGGACGAGCCTCCGTTGCCACCACTGCGGCCGGGCGACCCCGATCGCGACCCGCTGCCCGAATTGTCACTCGCCCCGGATCCGCTATCTCGGCGGCGGCACCCAGCGGGTGGAGGAGGAGGTCCGGCGAGGGTTCCCGTCATTCCGCGTCGGACGCCTCGACCGCGACGTCGTCGAGCGTCGAGGTGCCGCCGAGCGGGTCATCGACGCCTTCTCGAGCGGCCGACTCGATGTGCTCGTCGGGACGAGCCTCGTGACGAAGGGCCTCGACATCCCCGCGGTGACGCTCGTCGGGGTCGTCTCGGCCGACGTCGCGCTGAACCTGCCCGACGAGCGGGCGACGGAGCGGACCTACCAGCTGCTCAGCCAGGCGGTCGGTCGGGCCGGCCGGGGCGATCGGCCGGGGCGGGCGATCATCCAGTCCTATCAGCCAGAGCATCCGGCGATCCGGGCGGTGGTCGAGGACGACGCGGCCGCCTTCTACGATGCCGAGCTCGAACTCCGTCGCCGGTTCGGATCGCCGCCGTTCGGGCGCCTCGTGAAGCTCACGGTCGGCATCGCCGATCGCGACGCCGTCGTGCGGGAGGCCGAGGCGATGGCGGTGCTCCTGCGGGACCGCGCCCGCGAACGGGGAGCGGACACCGTGGTCGTCGGGCCGGCGCCCGCGTACGTCGCGCGTCGCGCCGACCGCTGGCGCTGGAACCTGATCCTGCGGGGCAGCGACCCGCGTCGGCTCCTCGACGGCGGGCTCGAGCCGCCCTGGTCGGTCGACGTCGATCCCGACAGCCTCCTCTAGGATCGACACGCGGGTATCGCCGCGACCGACGGCCCGCCCAGGCCGATCCGGTGCCCGGTTCCACGGCACAATGCCCATCCGATCTCGCATCGCGTCCGAGGTGGCCCCATCGCACGACTGCCGTTCTCCGGCCGGTTGATCAGGCTGGCGGGCGGCGGCCTGCGCCCCGATGCGGCCGATGCGCCGCCGAGCGGGCGCGCGGCCGACCCGGACCTCACGGCCCGCGCCCTTGCATCGGTCCGAGCGGCCCACGTCGCGTTTGCCGCCGCCCGGACCCCGACCCAGGTCGCCGACACGCTCGCCCGCCGTGCGGCGGCCGTGACCGGTGCGGATGGGGCCGCGGTCTACCTCGCGACCGCCGACGGCGCGGGCATGACGATCCAGGCTCGTCAGGGCGACGCAAGCGGCCTTCCCGAGCGCCTGCCGGCCGATCCGCGCGCGGCGATCGCCCGGGTCGTTCCGGAGACGGAGGACGGGGACGAGCCATCCCGGGACGATCTTGCCATCCCGATTCTCGACGGCGACCGGAGCGTCGGGATCCTCGTGATCCGCGGCGGTGGTCGGGCCGATGGCGGGCTGGGCGCTCCGCTCGAGCTGATCCTGGGGATGGCCGGCGACGCGCTCGAGCGTCTTCGGCTCCGGGCGGCGAGCCGGAGCGCGTCGAGCGACGCGGGGTCGGCGGCCGGCCGGCTCTCGAGCCTGTCCCGGCTCGCTGCGGATCTCGCCGGCACGGCCACGATCGACGAGGTCGCGCGGACCCTGGTCGATCTCGTCATCGACGACCTGGGCGCCGGGTTCGCTCTCGTCTACGTTCCGGAACCCGGTGGAGCGGGCCATCGCCTCGTGCACGCCCGAGGCTATCCAGCGGGCCTCCTGCTGCGCGAGGCGACCGTCCCGACCTCCGCACGTTCGCCGCTGACCGTCGCCGCGACCGAGCGAGCCCCGGTGGACGTCGCGAGCGAGGGGGACTGGCGTCGCCTGTTCCCGGCGAGCTCGAACGTCCCGGCGATGACCGGGTGTCCGGCGATCAGCGCCGTCCCGATGCAAACGGGCGGGGAGCTGCGCGGCGTCATCGTGATCGGCTGGCGCACGTCCCTCAACGCGTCCGCCCCGCAACGCGATCTCCTCGCGCCCGCCATCGACCAGGCGGCCCAGGCCCTCGAGCGGGCGATGCTCCACGCCCAGGACGAGGACGCGCGGCGGCTCCAGGAGGCGTTCGTCGGCGTCGTCTCCCACGAGCTTCGGACGCCGATCACCACGATCCTCGCCGGCTCACGTCTGCTCCGGCGACGCCTCGGCGACGACGTCCGGACCGCCGAGCTCAGCGAGGACATCGAGGCGGAGGCGGAACGCCTGAGCCGGATCGTCGACGACCTCCTCGTGCTGACCCGCCTCGAGCGACGCCACCTCGCCCTCGGCGACGACCCCGTCCAGCTCGGCCACCTCCTCGGCCGGATCGTGGACTCGGAGGCGAGGCGATGGCCGGACCACCACTTCGTGCGGCCCCAGACCCGCGGCACCCACCTCGTCCGCGGCGACGAGACCTACATCGAGCAGATCGTCCGCAACCTCGCCTCGAACGCGGCCAAGTACTCGCCCGCCGGCACGACGGTGACGATCGAGATCGACGAGACCGCCGAGGCCGAGATCGTCGTCCGGGTCATCGACCAGGGGGCGGGGATCGCGCCCGACGAGATCGAGGATCTCTTCTCGCTCTTCTACCGATCGCCGTCGACGGTCGGGATGGCGTCCGGAGCGGGGATCGGCCTGTTCGTGTCCCGCCGGCTGGCCGGCGAGATGGGTGGCCGGATGTGGGCGCGGCCACGACCGGAGGGCGGGAGCGAGTTCGGGTTCAGCCTCGATCGCTATCCGATGGACGACCCCGACCTGGACGACGACCTGGGCGACATCGCTGGCCCGTGACGAACGTCCTGCTGCGCCATCGGTCCATCGGGGGGAGAATGAACGGCCCACAGGGAAGCGGAGGTTCAGCATGGACGAGATGCGCGACCCATCGACCGGCAGCAAGGCCGGCGAGGGCACGGCGGGCGAGCCGAACCGGGCGGACGAGTCGTTCGGTTGGACGGAGCCCGGCGCCGAAACCGAGCAGGGCATGGGCGGCGAGGCGCGGGCGACCGCGGAGCGGATGATCGCCCAGCTGCAATCGATGATCGACTCGCTCGCCACCCAGGCGGCCCCGGTCGTTCGCCAGGTCGGCGCGAAGGCCGCCGAGCTTGCCGCCGTCGCCGCGGACCGCGCCGGTCCGATCGCCCATCGTGCCGCCGACGCAACGGCCGACGCGGGCGGCAAGCTCGCCGAGCGGTCGCGCACCTGGGCCGCCGAGCTCCGCAGCAAGGCCGCCGAGGCTGCGAACGGCAACGGGGCGTCGTCGGCTGCGTCGACCGCCGTCCTCGAGGGCGGCGATGAACCCGTCGAGCAGCCCACGAAGGACGACCCGGCCGAGGGTCCGCGCGAGTAGTTCACGTTCGGCTCGGTCGCCAAGCGATCGGCAGCGGGACGCCGGCACCCGGCCGGCTCCAACCTCGCCGCTATACTCCCGCGATGAGCGTCCGCCCCATCGTGCTCCTCGGTGACCCGCGCCTCCGTTTGAAGGGCCTGCCGGTCGACAGCTTTGGAAAGCCCCTTCACGGGCTGCTCGACGACATGACCGAGACGATGCGAAAGGCCCCCGGCGTCGGGCTGGCGGCGCCTCAGGTCGGCGAGGCGCTCCAGGCCTGCGTCATCGAGGTCGAGAACCACCTCTACGAGCTGATGAATCCGCGGATCGTCCGGTCGAGCGGCGACGACCGCGATCTCGAAGGGTGCCTCTCCCTGCCGGGCTACTACGCTTACGTGACCCGCCGCGAGAAAGTCTGGGTGGTCGCCCAGAACCGGGTCGGCAAGAAGATCAAGGTCGCGGGCTCGGGCCTGCTCGGGCGGGCCCTCCAGCACGAGCTCGACCACCTCGACGGCAAGCTCTTCATCGACTATCTCGACTCGATGGACGAGCTGATCCCCGTAGGCGCCGACGACGACGAGTCGGACGGCGCGGAGGACGGGGAGTGGAGGCATACCCGAGAGGCGGCGAAGGTCCTCGCGTGACCGACGGCTCCGCGGCCGATCCGGGCGGCGGATCCGCTCCCCGAACGCCCGTCCGGACGCTCTTCCTCGGCAGTGGCCGGTTCGCCCAGCCGATCCTCGGCCGGCTCGCCGGCCACCCGTCGATCGACCTCGTCGGCGTCGTGACGGCGCCGCCGCGGCCCGTCGGCCGACGCCAGGTGGAGACCGCAACGCCGATCGACACCCAGGCCCGCGAGCTCGGCCTGACGGTCCTGACCCCGAGCCGGCTGCGAAGCCATGCGGCGATGGCGTCGATCCTCGAGCTCGCCGCCGATCTCGTCGTGCTCGCCGACTACGGCCAGATCGTGCCCGGGGAGCTGCTCGACCGGCGGTACGGGGCGCTGAACCTGCACCCGTCGCTCCTGCCCCGCCATCGCGGCGCCGCCCCGATCCCGGCCGCGATCCTCGCCGGCGACCGCGAGACCGGCGTGACCTTGATGCAGATGGACGCCGGGCTCGACACGGGACCGATCGTCGCCTCGGAGCGGGCGATCCTGTCCGGAGACGAGACGGCCCCGGCGCTCGAGGCTCGTCTGGCCATCGCCGCGGCGGGGATCCTCGCCCGGTCGCTCGACCCGTGGCTGGCGGGTGAGCTCGAGACGACGCCGCAGCCCGACGACGGTGCCTCGATGACCCGACCGCTGCGGCGCGCCGACGGCCGCCTCGATCCCCGGCTACCGGCCGTGGAGCTCGAGCGTCAGGTCCGGGCCTACCTGCCATGGCCCGGATCCTTCGCCGAGACCGACGGCGACCGGCTCGTCGTCCTCGCTGCGCGCGTCGCCGATTCCGATCCAGACGACGATCCGGGTCGCTTCGTCCCGGACCTCGCCGGTCTCGCCCTCGCGACCGGTCACGGCCGGCTCGTCCTCGATGACGTCCAGCCCGCCGGCGGCCAGCCGATGACTGGCGAGGAGTTCCTCCGCGGCCGGCCCCGGATCCTCGGGCGATTGATCCGCGTGCCACCGGAGCACGGCCTGCCGCCGGTATCGGTGCCGGTCGGCCGCAACGGGCGTGGGACGCCAGCAGTGGTCCCGGCGCCCGGCGGGCTCCCGCCGAACCGCGCGTAGACTCGATCGATGTCGACGAGCCCGGCCGGTACCGCCCTGACCGTGATCGGCGGCGGCGATCCGCGCCCCGGCATCTCGGGCGTGCCCGTCGAGCAGCTGGTCGCCTGGCTCGCCGCGCGGGGCGAGCCGACCTACCGTGCTCGACAGGTCGGCGACGCGGTCTGGCGGGGAGGCGCGTCCACGGCCGAGGAGATCCGGACCCTCCCGGCGCCGCTTCGCGAGGCCCTCGACGCGGAGTTCCGGTTCGACACGGTCGCCGACACGGAGCTCCGGATCTCGGACGGCGGGCTCACCGAGAAGGGCCTCCATCGCCTGGCGGACGGGGCGCTGATCGAATCGGTCCTGATGCACTACCCGGCGCGGCCCGGGCAGCGCGAGCGACACACGCTCTGCATCTCGAGCCAGGCCGGGTGCGCGGTCGGCTGCCCGTTCTGTGCGACCGGCGAGCTCGGGTTCGGGCGGGACCTGGACACCGCGGAGATCGTCGACCAGGTCCGCCACACGGCGCGCCGGCTGGCGAAGGACGGCAGGCGACTGACCAACGTCGTGTTCATGGGCATGGGCGAGCCGCTCCTCAACCTGGATCGTGTCCTGGCCGCGGTCGATGCCCTCAACGACCCGCGGCGGTTCGGCCTCGGCGCGCGCCACATCACGGTGTCCACGTCGGGGGTCGTCCCCGGCATCCGGCGGCTGACGGCGCTCGGGCCCCAGTTCACGCTGGCGGTGTCGCTGCACGCGGCGCGGGACGCGCTGCGCGACGTCCTCGTCCCGTTGAACCGTCGCTGGCCCGTCGCGGAGGTGACCGCTGCCGCCCGCGAGCACGCGGCCGCGACCGGCCGGCGGGCCACCTACGAGGCGACGATGATCGCTGGCATCAATGACACCGAGATCGACGCCCGGGCGATGGCCGAGCTCCTCCGCGGCGACCACGCCCACGTCAACCTGATCCCGATGAACCCCGTCGCGCACACGCCGTGGACGGCGTCGTCCGACGCCGTCATCGAGCGCTTCGCCGCGATCCTCGAAGAGGCCGGGATCACCGCCACGGTCCGTCGCAACCGGGGCCAGGAGATCGGCGCGGCGTGCGGCCAGCTCGCCGCCGAGCGAGCCGGTGAGCCAGCGCCGGCGGTCGTCGCCCGGCGCCGGGCCCGGCTCGTCGACGAGAGTGCCCAGGCCCTCCGCGGCGAGCGGAGCCACGAGCCGGCTCCGGCGGGAGTGGGGGACTAGCCGTGGCCGGCGGTCGGGCGCGCGTCGCCGTCAGCATCCTCGACGCCGACCATTCGAACATGGCCTATGGCGTCCGGCGCGCCGAGCGGGAGGGCGCCGATCGCCTCCACATCGACGTCATGGACGGCCACTTCGTCCCGAATCTCACCTTCGGGCCGCGGATGATCAAGGGGATCCGGAAACGGACCGAGCTCCCCCTCGACGCCCACTTGATGATCAGCGACCCGCTGAAGTACGTGGACGAATTCCTCGACGCGGGCTGCGATTCGATCACCTTCCACGTGGAGGTCGACGCGGAGCAGATCGAGCCGGCGCTCGTCGCGATCCGGAAGGCCGGCCGGGCGGCTGGGCTGGCCGTCAAGCCAAAGACGCCCCTGACCGCGCTCGAGCCGTATCGGAAGCTGCTCGACATCGTGCTCGTGATGACCGTCGAGCCCGGGTTCGGCGGCCAGGACTTCATGCGCGACGTCGCGGCCGAGAAGCTGCTCGCGGCGCGCGAGTACCTGAGCCACAGGCCGGTCGGGGCGGAGGTCCACGTCGACGGCGGGATCAACCGCGAGACGGCCGAGTTCGTGGGCGGCCTCGGGGTCGACATCCTCGTCGTCGGCTCGGTCCTCTGGATCCCCGGCCGGAACATGGGTCGCGAGATCCGTCTCGTGCGGGCGCTCGCCGACGAGGGCTACCAGTACCGCCTGAACCACGGCGACCCACCGATCCCGCGGGACAAGATGGTGACGTTCACCCAGCTCCCGAAGGAGCTCGCCTGGCGCTTCCTCCGCGAGATCGAGGCGGGCGGGATCCCGGTCATCCCGCTACGCGGCTCGGGCCGCTTCAATCCCGACGGTGTCCGCGACTACGACCTCCTCGTGCCGGCCTCGGCCGAGCAGCTGACGATCGAGCGTCACGCGGCCGAGCGGGACCGCTACCTCGACGAGGCCGAGCGGTGGCGCGAGGCGTACGCCGCCGAGCACGGCTGGGCCGAACCCGATTCGCTCCGCCCGGCGCGGGCGATGGGATCAGCGGACGGCTCCTCCGACGGAGCGCCACCGCCTCCGAGCCACTAGGTGCGGGCCCTCCTCCAGCGGACGACCGGCGCGCGGGTCCGCGTCGGCGCGGAGGTCGTGGGTGAGATCGGCGCGGGACTGGTCGTGTTCCTGGGCGTCGGCCCGGACGATGACGAGGCCACCGCCGAGGCGCTTGCGCGACGGGTGACCGAGCTCCGGATCTTCGACGACGAGGCCGGCCGGACGAATCGCTCACTGGTCGATGTCTCTGGCGCGGTCCTCGCCGTGAGCCAGTTCACCCTCTACGCCGACACCCGGCGGGGTCGCCGGCCGGGTTTCACCGGCGCGGCGGCCCCGGACCTCGCGGAGCGGCTCTACCTGGGGTTCGTGGGTGCCCTCCGCGACCTCGGGATCGAGGTTGCCACCGGCCGGTTCGGTGCGGTGATGGAGGTCGAGCTGGTCAACGACGGCCCGTTCACGATCTGGCTCGACACGGCCGATCGCTGAAGGGCCGCTCCGGCGCCTCGAGCGCCGGCCTCGGCCCACGATCGGAATTGCCCTACGCCAACCAGGAGCGCCTAACGCGTATGGGAGGCTCGCGTCGAGCGAAGGGCGGGGCGACCGAGGTAGTCCGAAGTCGAGCGCTGGTTGCGAGCACATTGCAGCCGGGTGGCCGGTCGTCCGAAATCGGAGTCCGAAATCGGAGCAGATCGCGGCCAAACGGACGTGCGTGTCGAGAGCGTTCGATATCGAGCGATTGGCTCCCCGGCGGGTCGGCGCGTCGCCCGAGATTACGGCGTAATGCAACCCGCGGTGGCGCTATCAATGGCGACGCAGCCGGTTCGCCCGATCTGCGGGCGGAATGAGCCGGCGGCGGCTAATCGAGGGCCGTCGCCGGCCTTGTCGGGCCGAATGAGGGCGGCGGATCCGAGATTGTGCAACTCGAGGTTGCAATACGCACTGATCCAGCTCGACGGGTCAGCGGGACGCTGTGATGCTGGTGATGCGGGATATCGGAGGCGCTGGACAGACGCACGCCCGGCGCTGGGCCGGGCGTCGGACGGTGAAACGCGGGCGCTACTTGGTCGTCTTCAGGCTGGTGCGGCGGCAGCGCGTGCAGACGAGCGCCTTCGTCTCGACGCCGTTCTCGCGGATCGTGAACGGCTGGAGGTTCGGCTGGTAGCGGCGGTGGGCGCGGACACGGTTCATCCCCGACGACTGCGGGTTGAAGCCGCCCATCGACACCTTGCCGCAGATCGCACAGGAGCGGGCCATGCTGGTCCTCGAAACGGTCGTTGGGTGGTGGTTCGGATCGGAGCCCGTGCTCGCGAGCGCGGGCAGGCTCGGCTGGAAGGCGCGAGCGGGGCGGTATGATAGCACGCGTCGCGCGCCACGCCAGAGCGGGCCCGGCCGATCCGACGACACGAGGGAGGATGCCCGCGGCGTGCCCAGCAATCCGACGAACTCGACCCCCGGTCGATCGCTCGTCACGCGGAGGGCCGTGGTCGACATCGTGCGCGCCGCGACGCTCGGCTCCTACGGCGTCGTTGGCTTCGCCGGGGGCGGTCCGCGCGGCTGGGTCGCCGAACATCTCGGGATCGAGCCTCGGGGCGTCCGCGTCACGCTCGCCGACGAGATCGGGGTCGAGCTGGACCTGGTTGTCGGTCACGGACTCCCGATCGCCGAGGTCGCCCGCCAGGTCGACTCGGCCGTTCGCTACGCGGTCGGGCGGGCGCTCGATCGCGAGGTCGGGCACCTGACGATCCACGTCGACGGGCTGCGGGTCGTCCCCTTCGAGACCCTCGACGATCGGGGTGCCGGGTCCAGCGGGTCCGCCGGCGGGCCGCCGCGCGTCCGGCCGGACGACCTCGCCGGCAGCGGCACGGACGTCGCCTGATGGCTCGAGCGAAGTGCGACGGCGCCGGCCTCCTCGATGCGATGCGGAGCGCCGTCGCCAACCTCGAGCTGACCGTGGAAGAGATCAATGCCCTGAACGTGTTCCCGGTCCCGGACGGCGACACGGGCACGAACATGCTGGCAACCGTCCGCGCCGCGCTCGACGAGGCGGAAGCCGCGGGCCGGGACGCGCCGGCCGAGCGGGTCGCCGCCGCGGCCAGTCACGGGGCGTTGATGGGGGCGCGCGGCAACTCCGGCGTCATCACGAGCCAGATCCTGCGCGGGCTCGCCGAGGGACTCGCCGGCAAGAAGCGGTTCTCGGGCCTCGATTTCGCCAATGCGCTGTCGCTCGGCACGAAGACCGCGTATGGGGCGGTCAGCAAGCCCGTCGAGGGCACGATCCTGACCGTGATCCGCGAGGCATCGGCCGCCGCGGTCGAGGCAGCCGAGCGGGACGACGCCATCG
>DATLVO010000147.1:0-2024 GCA_035577485.1 Verrucomicrobiia bacterium | reverse complement strand
TCGTCGATCCCCCAGCGTCGGGCAAGCCGAGCCGCGAGCTCGTCGTTGACGGTGATGCGGACGTCCGCGGCACGCGCCCAGCCGCGCTCTCGACGGCCGAGCCACCACCGGACGAGCCGTGGCATCCCGAGGACGTTGTTGCTCCCGATCACGTCGTCGATCGCGTCGTAGACGACCACGGATCGCCGACCGGCCGCTTGATCCCGGCGCCGGGCCGCGAGCGCCGCCGCGATCGTCAGCGAGCCGCAGGCGTGGTACAGGTCCGCGGGGACGAGCTCGCGCTCGAGCGTCGCCCACCAGCCGCGGACGGTGTGCGGCCAGAGCATCCAGCGGCGGAGCGTGGCCGCGGCCTTCGTCGCGATCCGGACCGATCGCGGGCCGCGCGTCCCGGCCGGCGCCATGCTGCCGGTCGCGGACGAGGCGCCGAGCCGCGCGTACGGCCCGCTCGCCACGTAGCGGCGAACGGCCACTCCCCCGTCCGTCTCCACGAGCGGTGCGTCGTCGCCTGCGACGGCGGCGATCTCGACGTCGCCGCCGAGCTCCTGGAGGGTCCGGGCGACCCGGAGCGCCCGGGAATAGGGTCGCGCCGGGTTGCCGACCAGCACGACCGACCTCATGACGACCGCGCCGGCCCCAGGGGGAGCAGCCGGTCGTAGAGGCGGAGGAGGTTGCCGACCTGCGACTCCCAGTTGTACCGGTCGTAAGCGGCCGCGAGGGCCCGCGATCGCATCGCGGCGCGTTCGGGGGCCGGCGCCCCGAGGACGCTCCGGATCGCGGCCGCGATCGCGGCCGGCGACGTCGGATCGCACAGCACGCCGCAACCGGTCGCGCGGACGATCGTCGCCATGCCCGGCAGGTCGCTCGCGACGACCGGGACGCCGGCCGCCATCGCCTCGAACAGCTTGTTCGGCGTGGTGTGCTGGTGGTTGAGGGAGCTCGGCTGGATCGCCATCACCATCACGTCGGCCGACGCGGTCCACGACAGCAGCTCGGATGGTGGGACGGCTTCGAGGAGAAACACGCGCCCGGCGTACGGCTCCCGACCGACGATCGTCGCGAGGTTGTCCCGGAGCCGCCCATAGCCGAGGAGGACGAGGACGGCATCGGGGAGCTCGAGGATCGCGTCCATCGACTGTTCGATCCCGCGCTCGCTGAGGAGGCCGCCCTGGTAGAGGACGATCGACGTGCTCGCGGGCAGCTTGAGCCGTTCGCGGATCAGGTCCGGCGGCGGGTCGCCCGGGCTCCAGCGTTCTGGGCAGTTCATCACCACCGTCGGCCGGGGCACGCCGAGCTGCCGCTCGAGGATCGTCGCGTACTCGTCGTTGACGGTCAGGACCGCGTCGCAGGCATGCGCCCAGCGGCGCTCCGCTCCCTCGAACAGACGCCGCCGGAGGCCGCCGACCCGGGCCAGCTCCCGGGCATGCATGTAGATGTCGCGGCTGTCGTAGACGGCGACCGACCGCATCCGCCGCTTCTGGCGGACGACCGCCGGCAGCGCCCCGATCGACATCCCGTGCCACAGGTCGGCCGGCTCGGCGACGTCGTCGAGGGCGACCGCGAACGCCCGAAGCGATGCCGGGAAGAGGAGCCAGCGCCGCGGCAGCCGGGCGAGATCGCGAACGGCCCGGAGCGGCCGGAACAGCGGTGTCCCGCTGACGGCTCGCCGGACCCGACCCGTCAGGCCTCCCGTCGCCGGCACTGCCGCGAGCGGTCCGACCGCTCGGGGATCGGCGGCCGGGCTCGCGGTCGGCGTCGTCGGGGCGGCTTCCCCGGTCGCGGCGGCGAGCGCCCGGGCCTGGCGCCGCTCCAGGCGTCGACGCCCGCTCGCGCCCATGCCGGGGATCGCCATGAAGGTGTCCACCGGGACCCGGACCAGGCGATAGCCCTCGCGCTCCTCGACGAGGGAGAGACCGGGCTCCCAGCGGGCGTAGGCGACGACTGAATCCCCCGCGGCGATGACCGACCGGGCCATCCGCTCGGTCCGCGAGTCGAACTGGCCGGTCGAGAACGAGACGTAGGCGATC
>DATLVO010000146.1:0-34749 GCA_035577485.1 Verrucomicrobiia bacterium | reverse complement strand
CGCGCAGATCGGCGCGCTCGAGGCGATCGCCCGGAGCCAGGGCGCGGCGCTCCGCCACGTCAAGCCACACGGCGCGCTCTACAACGGCGCCGCCCGGGACGCGACCCTCGCGGCGACGATCGCCGGTGCGATCGCGCGGCTGGATCGCCGGCTCGTCCTCGTCGGGTTGGCCGGGTCGGCGCTGCTCGCGGCGGGCCGGGCAGCCGGCCTCGACGTCCGGGCCGAAGGCTTCGCCGACCGCGCCTATGAGCCCGACGGCTCCCTCCGCGACCGGCGCCGGGACGGTGCCGTCCTCGAGCCTGCGGCCGCCGGGGCCCAGGCCGTGACGATCGCCCGGGATGGGCGGGCGGCCGCGGACGGTTCAGCCGTCGCGATTGCCGCCGAGACGATCTGCGTACACGGTGACACGCCCGCCGCCGTCGCGACGGCGACGGCCGTCCGGGCCGCCCTGGCCGAGGCCGGCATCGACGTCCGCGCCCCATGAGCACCGCGGCTTCTGCCCCGCCGTCCGGTTCGGCCGCGCGCATCGTGCCGTTCGGAGATGCGGCGGTCTTCGTCGAGCTCGGGGATCGCGTGGATCGCGTGCTCGCCGAGCGGGCCCAGGACATCGCGACCGCGATCGACGGGATCCGGGGGGACACGCCCGGGCTCGGTCGCCCGGTCCCGGCCCATGCCAGCGTCCTCGTCCCGTTCGACCCGCTGGTCATCGAACTCGCGGCCGTTACGGCGATCGTCTCGGCGCACGCCCGAGGGCGACCCGCTCGGGCGCGCCAGGCGGGTGACGACGCCGCCTCGACCGAGGGGTCGCCGGTCGAGATCGCGGTCCGATACGGCGGCGCCGACGGGCCGGACCTCGACGAGGTCGCCGATCGCCACGACCTCCGGCCGGCCGATGTCGTCGAGCTCCATGCCGGCGCGCGGTATCGCGTCCTGTTCCTCGGGTTCGCCCCGGGCTTCGCGTACCTCGGTGGGCTGCCGGCGGCCCTCGCCACGCCGCGCAAGGCGACGCCCCGGGCGCGGGTCCCCGCGGGGAGCGTCGGCATCGCCGGGGAGCAGACGGGCGTCTATCCGCTCTCGATGCCGGGCGGCTGGCAGCTGATCGGCCGGACCGACGCTCGGCTGTGGGACTCCGGTCGAGCCTCCCCTGCCCTGCTCCGCCCCGGCGATCGCGTCCGGTTCGTGCCGGCGCGATGAGCTTCGAGGTCGTCGACGGCGGGCTGGCCAGCACGATCCAGGACGCCGGCCGGTCGGATTGGGCGCACGTGGGCGTGCCGCCGTCGGGGCCCTGCGACCCGTGGAGTCTCGCGGTAGCGAACCTGCTCGCCGGCAGTGCTCGGGGCGGCGCGGCCGTCGAGATGACCCTGGTCGGCCCGACCCTCGTCGCCCGCCGGCGGACGGTCGTCGGGCTCGCCGGTGCCGATCTCGGCGGTCGCGTGGTCGGTGGCCGGCGGCTGGCGCCCGGGCGGAGCCATCGCATCGAGGCGGGCGAGACCATCGCATTTCCGGGCGACGGACCGGACCCCCGGGCGCGGGCCTATCTCGCGCTCCCCGGTGGTGTCGACGTCGCGGCCGTCCTCGGCTCGCGCTCGACCTGTCTCGCCGCCGGATTCGGCGGATACGAGGGGCGGCCGATCCGGGCCGGCGACGTCCTGCACGCTGGGCAGCAAGACGACGGACCCGGCCAGGACGCGGCCGCGGGCGAGCGGACCTGGCCCGCCGATCCGTGGCTCCCAGTCCCGAGCGACCCGACCGTCCTGCGGGTGCTGCCGGGGCCGGCGCCCGGGCTCGAGCGGATCGCGGAACAGCCATGGCGTGTCGGGAGCGAGGCCGATCGCGTCGGCATCCGGCTCGACGGCGAGGTCCTGGCGGACGGCATCGGCGGCGAGGCCGTGAGCCACGGCGTGACGTGGGGCGCGATCCAGGTGCCACCAGACGGCCGGCCGATCATCCTCGGACCGGACCACCAGACGACCGGCGGCTATCCCGTCGTCGGCGTCGTCATCTCGGCCGACCGGCCGATCCTCGGCCAGCTCCGGCCTGGTGCCGGGATCGAGCTGCGGATCGTCGGCCGGGACGAGGCAGTCGCCGCGCTGCGCGACCGAGAGGCGGAGCTGACGGCCGGCGCGGCGACCATGCGCGAGACCCTCCGCTGGGACGAGCTCGCCCGGTCCGCCGGCGGATGAGCGGGCGCGGGCCGGCGAGCCAGCCGGGCGGCGAACCGGTGTCCACGGACGGTGCTGCCGGGCCCGTGATCGCGCTCGCGGGTGTCTCGGTCCGGCGCGCCGGCCGGACGATCCTCGGGCCCATCGACTGGACCGTGGGAACCGGCGAGCGGTGGGTCGTGATCGGGCCGAACGGCTCCGGCAAGACGACCCTCGCCCAGGTCGCCAGCACGAACCTCTGGCCGTCGACCGGCACCGTCGAGGTGCTCGGCTCGATCATCGGGCGGATCGATGCCCGCGAGCTTCGTCGCCGGATCGGCTATGCGAGCGCCATCCAGGAAGCGACCTTCGATCCGGCCCTCAGCGCCCGCGACGTCGTCATGACCGCTCGGCACGGGGCGCTCGCCCCGTGGTGGCACGCATTCGACGAAGCGGATCGGACGCGGGCCCAGAGCCTGCTTGATCGGCTCGGCGTCGGCCCGCTGTCCGATCGCCCGGTCGGGCTCCTGTCGACTGGCGAGCGACGGCGAGTCCAGATCGCCCGCGCCCTGATGCCGGACCCCGAGCTGTTGATCCTCGACGAGCCGGCCGCCGGCCTGGACGTGGGTGCCCGCGAGACGCTGGTGGCCGATCTCGGGCGCCTCGCCGCGATGGCCCGACCCACCGCGATCGTCCTCGTGACCCATCACGTCGAGGAGATCCCGGCCGGCTTCGGCCATGCCCTGGTGCTCGGCGCGGGGCGGATCGCCGGCGCGGGATCGATCGACGACGTCCTCGGCGGTCCCGCGCCCGCGGCCGCGTTCGGCGTCCCGCTTCGGATCGACCGGCGCGACGGCCGGTACCGGGCATGGCTGGACGGAGCGCCTCTCCCGACATCCGATCGTCACGCGGCCGACGAACAATGACTGACATGAGCGACACGACCTTGCCCCGGCGCGCCCGGCGTCGGCCCGGAGCCACGGTCGCGGCGACCGACCCGCTGGCACGCCTCCGGCCGGCGGCGGCAGGCGCGGTCGGAGCGCTCGCCGGCATCGGCTTCTCCGAGCTCGTGGCGGGCCTCCTCGGGGCGCCCTCCCTCCTCGCGGCGATCGGCGGGTTCGTCATCGACAACCAGCCGCCCGGAGCCAAGGACGTCGTCGTCGGCCTGTTCGGGACGAACGACAAGCTCGCCCTGGAGACCCTGATCGTCGTGGTCGCCGCGATCATCGGCGGCGGCCTCGGGATTCTCGCGCTGCGTTCGTTCGCCCTCGCCGCCACCGGGTTCGGCGCGTTCGCCCTCGCCGGCTTCCTCGCGAGCCTGCAGATGGCGGACGCGACAGCGACGACGGCGATGATCGTGGCGATCGTCGCCGCCGTGGCGGGCGTCCAGGTGATGTCACTCCTGCTGCGCGCCGGCGGCGCGGGGAGGACGTCCACTGGCGCCCCGATCCCGGTGGTGATGGCCAACTGGTCGCGCCGGGGCTTCCTCGTCCAGGCCGGCGGGATCGCGGTGGCCTCGACGGTCGCCGGGCTCGTCGGCCGGCGCCTCCTCGAGGGTGGCGGCACGCAGGCGGGTGCCCCGACGATCCCCGGCGCGGCGGTCACGGCAACCCTGCCAGCCGGCGCCGAGCTGGCGGTCGAAGGCGTGACGCCGCTGGTCGTTCCGGACGACCGCTTCTACCGGATCGACACCGCCCTGATCGTGCCGACCGTCGACGTCGCGAGCTGGCAGCTCCGGGTCCACGGGATGGTCGACCACGAGGTCACGCTGACCTACGCCGACCTCTCCCAGATGCCGCTCTTCGAGCAGTACGTGACGATCGCCTGCGTCAGCAACGAGGTCGGTGGGAACCTCGTCGGCAACGCGAAGTGGACGGGCGTCCACCTCCGCGAGGTCCTCGCGATGGCGGGGGTCCAGCCGGGCGCGACACAGCTCGTCGGCCGGTCGGTCGACGGCTTCACGGCCGGGATGCCGACCGCGTGGGTCATGGATCCGGCCCGTGAGCCGATGATCGCGCTGAAGATGAACGACGCTCCCCTGCCGCGGAACCACGGCTACCCGGCCCGCCTGATCGTGCCCGGCCTCTACGGCTACGTCTCGGCGACGAAGTGGCTCGCCGACCTGGAGCTGACGACGCTCGAGGCGTTCGACGGCTTCTGGGTCCCGCGTGGCTGGGCCAAGGAGGCACCGATCCTCACCCAGTCCCGTATCGACGTCCCGCACAGCGGTCAGAGCGTGCCGGCAGGTCGGGTCGCGATCGCCGGCGTCGCCTGGGCGCCGGATCGCGGCGTGAGCCGCGTCGAGGTGGCGATCGACGGGACGTGGCACGACGCCCAGCTCTCGACGCCGATCTCGAAGACCACCTGGGTCCAGTGGCTGTACGCGTGGGACGCGGCAGCATCGGGCGCGGGCGGCCACACGATCTCGGTCCGCGCGACCGACGGCACGGGGCAGGTCCAGACGGCCGACCAGACGCCGCCGGCACCGGACGGGGCGCGGGGCCACCACACGATCCAGGTGAGCGTCGGCTAAGGGTGCCTTCGCGGCCGAGCAGGTACTCTCCAGTCATGACCCGTCGCATGTTCGTCTTTGACCCGCCCGATCGATTCGTCGCCGGCACCGTCGGCCAGCCCGGCAGCCGGACGTTCTTCATCCAGGCACGTCGCGCCGGCCAGGTCATCTCGGTCGTGCTCGAGAAGGTCCAGGTCGCCGTGCTCGCCGAGC
Organism: Verrucomicrobiia bacterium; assembly: GCA_035577485.1. GTDB lineage: Bacteria > Chloroflexota > Limnocylindria > Limnocylindrales > CSP1-4 > CF-46. The sequence continues at coordinate 29,883 of DATLVO010000146.1, read as the reverse complement.
GCCTCGGGGTCCTACTCGACGAGCTGGAGTCGCGCGGCATCACCACGCCGGGCGAGCCGCTGGCCGACGAGCAGCCGCTCGACGAGCCGATCACCGAGGCGTTCCGGGCCACGACGCTGACGCTCGGCTGGGACGGCGACACGGAGCAGATCCTCGTCGAGGCGCGGGCCGAGACGGACGAGGACGACGATGACGACGAGGAAGAAGAGGATGCCGACGAGGAAGACGACGACGAGCCGGTGATCGACCTCTCCGCGGTCGAGGGGCTGGCCGGATCGGCCGCCGGCGAGCTGCTCGCCGCGTTCGAGGGCGCCGACGACGACCCGGAGGGCCCCGACACCCTGCGCGTGCGCCTCACGGCCGAGGCCGCGCGCGGCTTTGTCAACCGGGCGGTCGAGGTCGTGGCTGCCGGCCGGTTACCGTGCCCGCTCTGCGGCCAGCCGCTCGATCCCCAGGGGCACATCTGCCCCCGCCGCAACGGCCATTACGTCAACTGAGCCGGCCCGACCCCGGACACAGGCGATGATCGACGACGCGACGGCGCTCGAGACCCTGCGCGAGGGCGACATCGAGATCGCCGGGCGGATCCTGGGATCGACGAACCACGCGATGTTCGTGCGCGTGAGCCGCGCCTGCCCGCCACCGGAGGCGCCCGTCGTCGTCAACGCGATCTACAAGCCGATCGCCGGCGAGCGTCCGCTCGACGACTTCCCCGACGAGACCCTCGCCCGGCGCGAGGTCGCGGCGTTCCTTGCCAGCGAGGCAATGGCCTGGTCGATCGTGCCGCCGACGGTCCTCCGCGATGGGCCGTTCGGGGACGGCGCGCTCCAGCTCTGGATCGACACCGACGCGTCGGTCGATGTCGTGGCGATGGTCCTCGGCGACGACCCGCGGCTCCGCCGCATCGCGGTCTTCGACGCCGCCGTCAACAACACCGACCGCAAGGGCGGCCACCTGCTGCCGGTGACCGGGGGGCACGTCTACGGGGTCGACCACGGCGTGACGTTCTCGACGGTGCCGAAGCTCCGGACGCTCCTCTGGGGCTGGCGCGGCCAGTCATTGGCACCGGACGAGCTCGACGGGCTGGCCCGCCTGGCCGAGGCGCTCCGCGGCGACCTCGCCCGGGATCTCGCCGGGCTGCTGTCACGGGGCGAGATCGCCGCAACGCGCCGGCGGGTCGACGGGCTCCTCGAGACGCGACGGTTCCCGCTGCCGCGCCCGGACTGGCCGGCGATCCCCTGGCCGCCGTTCTGAGGTCAATGGTCGACGACGGACACGACGTACGAGAGGCTCGCATCCCGGTAGCGAGCGGTGATCCGCCAGCAGCCGTAGTCGGGGATGTCGATCCCGACGAGCATCGCCGTCCCGAAGTCCGCGGTCGCGTTCGTTCCCGGGTCGCCGAACCGGAATGAGCCCGAGGCGTCGAGTCGCCGGCCGCTGACGGTGATCGACGGTTGGAGCTCGTCCTGGGGCACCCACTCGGCGCTCCACCAGAACGTCTTCTGTGGCAGGCCCGAATCCTGGCGCACCCACGGTCCCCAGATCTCGCCCTGGGGACTGAGCATCGTCCAGAGATGGGCCGTGCCGTACCACGAGCCTCGGTAGGCGACGGGCGGCGTCGGGAGGAACGGCTGGGGCGGCAGGAAGACGGGCTCCGGCCGGGTCACGGCGCAGGAGCGGAGACTCGCTGCCGGCGCCGGCGATGCGTGCACCGCGTTCGAGGTCGCGCGCGACGGGAGTCCTGCGACAGGCACTCGGGCGGACCCGGCCCGACCGGCGAGCGCCAGGGCTGCGACCGCGACGATGAGCATGCCGACGGCGGCGACACTTCGCACGAGCGTCGGGCGAAATCGGACGCGACGGCTGGGATCGACGTCTGGTCCGATGCGAATCGGCTGCACGTCCGTCCTACACCGCCGCCGTGGAGGAGGTTCCGGTCGGGTCGACCGTCACGGCATCGCAATCCCTGCGGCTGGCGATGCGGTGGCGCGCTTCCCCAGCGCGGCCCGACGATGGCGCCACGTAGCGGAGGCCACCGACGATGCCCCGAGGTTCGAGCCCCAAGCGCGAGCGTCAGTACGAGCACATCAAGGAGTCCTACGAGGAACGTGGTGTGAGCACCGACGAGGCCGAGGAGCGGGCCGCCCGAACGGTGAACAAGGAGCGGGCGGAGCACGGCGAGACCAAGACCTCGAAGAAGCGCTGACCCCGCCCGCGGCCCGAGCCGTCAGTCGGCCGTCGGCGGCCGCATCCGGCGACGGGTCGTCACGTCGACCCGGCCGTCCGATCCCTCCTGGGCAGGATGCTCGACGAGGGCGATCAGGCGGCTCGCCATGAACCGCCCCGTTCGGACCGGCGTTCCGCCGCGGGTGACCTCGGTGACCTCGACGACGCCACGCGCGGTCGTGACCTCGAGCCGGCGGCCGTTCTTCGTCGCCTCGATGTCGAACGTCTGGACACCCTGGCCCGTGTCGACCACGACCTCGACCCGATCGCCTCGCATGTCCGCACAGTAGCACCGCCGGCATGCGCCCCGACGTGGTCTTCGCGGCCGTTTCCAATGCCGCACCATTGCGGCCGAGGAGGGCGGATGCGGCGCTGGAACGGGTGGTCCGAGGTGGGCACGACACCTTTGGTTCCCGAGGACGCGTTGGCGCTGCTCGCGACTCGCATCGGATCCAGCCTGCCACGACCGGACGCCGCGTTCGAGGACGTCGTGGCTGCCGTCCCGGAGTCGCGCCTGGCCGGTGAGACCGGTCTCTCGACCGAGGCCGCGGATCGCGTCCGACATGCTCGCGGCCAGAGCCTGCCGGATTGGATCGCGCTGCGGAGCGGCCGGATCGCGCGGGTGCCGGACGCCGTCGCTCGCCCGGCGACCGACGACGACGTCCGCGCGGTCTTCGCGATCGCCCAGCGGGCCGATGCCGCGGTCATCCCGTACGGCGGCGGCACGAGCGTCGTCGGGGGCGTGACCCCCGCGCCCGACGATCCGCGCCCGGTGATGACGCTATCGACGGAGGCCCTCGGTGGCCTGCTCGACCTCGACGACCAGAGCGGTCTCGCCACGTTCGGCGCCGGGACGCTGGGTCCGGACCTCGAGGCCGCCCTCGCGCCCCACGGCCTGACGTTCGGCCACTTCCCGCAGTCGTGGGAACGGTCGACGGTCGGCGGCTGGGTGGCGGCGCGGTCGGCTGGCCAGCAATCGACCGGGTTCGGCCGGATCGAGGACCTGTTCGCCGGAGGCCGTCTCGTCTCGCCGGCCGGGATTCTCGACATGCTGCCGTTCCCGGCATCGGCGGCCGGGCCCGACCTGCGGCAGCTCGTCCTGGGCTCGGAGGGACGATTCGGGGTCGTGACCCGGGCGACGCTGCGCTCCGTGCCGCGGCCGCCTCGCGAGGCATTCCCGGCATGGATCCTGCCGGACTGGCCGCGCGCCCTGGAGGCGGCTCGGGCGATCGGCAGGGCCGTCCTGCCGCTCTCGATGGCCCGCCTCTCCACGCCGGCCGAGACGGAGAGCCTGCTGGCTTTGAGCACGCGTCGGGGGTCGGTCCGCGCCCTCCGCGCCTGGCTCCGGGTCCGCGGGATCGGCCCCGAGCCGGCGCTCCTCATCGTCGCGGCGAGCGGGCCGGAGAAGCTCGTCGAGCTGGCCGTACGCGAGGTGGGCAGCATCGTCCGCGCCAACGGCGGCACCGGCGTCGGCGGGTCGCTCGGCCGCCAATGGCTTCGGAGACGATACCGGACGCCGGATCTCCGCGATGCCCTGTGGGATGCGGGCTACGCCACCGATACGCTCGAGACCGCGACCGACTGGGCGCGGGTCGGCGACCTCCTCGCAGCGGTCGAGAAAGCGCTCGCCACGGGTCTCGAGAGCGACGGCGAGCGGGTCCACGTGTTCAGCCATCTCTCGCATCTCTACCCGAGCGGTTCGAGCCTGTACGTGACCTACGTCTTCCGGCTCGCCGACGACCCGGACGCGACCCTCGACCGGTGGCGGCGCTTGAAGACCGCCGCGAGCGAGGCGATCGTGGCCGGCGGCGGGACGATCAGCCACCAACACGGCGTCGGACGCGACCACGCGCCGTACCTCCTCGCGGAGAAGGGCCCGCTGGGCGTCGCGGTGCTCGAGGACGTCGCTCGCCGGTTCGATCCGGATCGCCGCCTGAACCCGGGCATCCTGCTGGAGGCGGATCGGTCGTGAGCGGCGATCGCGTGCTGGCCCTCGACGTCGGGACACAGAGCGTCCGGGCCCTCGTGTTCGACCCGCGCGGCACCCTCGTCGCCCACGCCCGGATCCCGATCGAGCCGTACGTGTCGCCGCAACCGGGCTGGGCAGAGCAGGACCCGGAGGTGTACTGGCGGGCGATCGGCGACGCCTGCGCCGGTCTCTGGGCAGGCGGCATCGCCCGGCCCGACGAGATCGCTGGCGTCGCACTCACGACGCAACGGGGGACGGTCGTCGTGACCGACGGGGCCGGCCGGCCTCTGCGCCCGGCCGTCGTCTGGCTCGACCAGCGCCGGGCCGAGGGCGTCCCGCCGATCGGCGGGATCAACGGCCTCGCGTTCCGGGCCGTCGGGGTCCGCGGGACGGTGGCCGCGTTCCAGGCGGACTGCGAGGCGAACTGGATCCGGGCCAACGAGCCGGCGGTCTGGCGGGAGATCCGTCACTACCTGCTCCTGAGCGGGTTCCTGACCCGGCGCCTGACGGGCCGGTTCGTCGATTCGGTCGCCAGCCAGGTCGGCTACATCCCGTTCGACTACAAGCACCTCTCCTGGGCGAAGCGCGGCGACTGGCGGTGGACGGCCGCTCCGATCGACCCGGGCTGGCTGCCGGAGCTCGTGCCGCCGACGCAACACCTGGGTGCGTTGACAGCGGAGGCGGCGGCGGTCCTCGGACTGCGTGCCGGCACCCCGCTGATCGCCGCCGCCGCGGACAAGGCGTGCGAGGTGCTCGGCTCGGGGGCCCTCGAGCCGCACATCGGGTCGCTCTCGTACGGGACGGCAGCGACGATCAACACGACCCAGCGCCGCTACGTCGAGGCCGTACCGCTGGTCCCGCCATACCCAGCGGCCGTGCCAGGTGCCTACAGCCTCGAGATCCAGGTCTACCGCGGCTACTGGCTTGTCGACTGGTTCAAGCGCCAGTTCGGAGCGCGCGAGGTGGCCCAGGCCAACGAGCTCGGGATCGCCCCGGAGGCGCTGTTCGACGATCTCGTCCGGGCCACCGAGCCGGGCTCGATGGGCCTCCTGATCCAGCCGACCTGGACGCCCGGCGTCCGGATCCCGGGACCCGAGGCGAAAGGCGCGATGATCGGCTTCGGCGATGTCCACACCCGGGCCCACCTGTACCGGGCGATCCTCGAGGGGCTCGCCTACGCCCTGCGCGAGGGCGGCGAGCGCGCCGCGGGCCGGGCGAAGACGCCGCTCCGCGAGCTGCGCGTATCGGGCGGCGGGGCGCAGTCACCGGCCGCGGTCCAGCTGACCGCGGACATCTTCGGGCTGCCGGCCGGACGACCCCACACCCACGAGACATCGGGGCTCGGTGCCGCGATCGACGGCGCCGTGGGGCTCGGGCTCCATCGATCGGTGGAGGCTGCGGTCGGCGACATGACCCGGCTCTCCGAGACGATCGATCCCGATCCCGCCCGCCATCGCCTCTACGACGAGCTGTACCGGAAGGTCTACCGCCGGATGTACGACCGCCTGAAGCCGCTGTACGAGGACATCATGAAGATCACCGGCTACCCACCGAGCTGAGCGGGCGGCGCCGGCCGACCGTCAGGCGCGTGCGTAGACGGCGACCTGCCAGAAGAGCGTCGTCCGTCGGAACCGGGGCTCGAAGCCGGCCGCCCGAACGATCCCATCGACGTCGATCGTGCGATGGATGTACGCGCGGACGCGCTGCCGGGTCAGTCGGGCGAACCCGTTCAACGCGCCTGCCCCGGCGCGGATCCACCAGGTGTCGCGCGGATAGACGAGACCGTACGACTGCCGCGCGCGGGCGACCGATTGCTTGACGAGCGCCGCCATGTCCGGATAGCAGCAGACCACGCGATCCAGGACGACGACATCGGCCGGCGGGATCTCCCGGGCCAGGGTCACGAAATCGCCGACCAGGTACGAAACCCGATCCCCGAGCCCTTGCAGCGCCGACTCTTCGCGGGCCGCCACCACGTACGCCGGCGAGCCGTCGACGTCCGTTGCGCTCGCCGCGCCATCCTTCAGGAGCTGCAGGTGGACGGCCCCGACCCCGGCGCCGATGTCGAGGACGGTCAGCCCGGTCACGCCACGGGCGACCAGGCCATCGATGAGCCATGACGTCGTCTGGTCCGGGCCGCGGCGTCGATAGGTCGCGAGCTCGCGCCTGGCCTGGCGCTCGTTGAACTCGTTGCCGATCGTGCACGCGCAGCCGGGGCCGCAGGCAGGCCGAGGGTCGTCTTCCAAACCGTCCCCGGGCGCCCCGTCCATCGTCAGGCGCGGACTTCCTGTCGCATGAAGCGGATGTAGGCGATCGCGAAGCACGCGGCCGTCAGGGCGAGCATCGTGATCACGTGCGGCCAGATGAGCAGGACGCTCTGGTCGAGCGACTGCAGGGACGGGATCCGCTGGGCCAGCTGCTCGTAGCCGCCGAGCGTTGCCGGCGTCGAGACCGAGGCGACCTGCGGGCTGAGGATCGCGGCCGACGCCTCGCGATACAGGGTGTCCGGCAGCAGCCGGGTGATCGTCTGCTGCAGCGACAGGGCCGAGGCCTGCTGGTCGGGCGTGCCGACCTGCGGGGCGACGAAGCCGCCGATGAGCTGGGTGATCAATCCGCCGAAGAAGGTGAGGAGGAGCCAGGTCCCGAACGCGACGAGGGCCGATGTGGCCGCCCGTCGGATCAGGACCGACAGCAGGAGTCCGAACGCGAGCCAGAGGGAGACGTACAGGAATGTGAGCAGGAGCCAGATCGTGATCCGGAGCAGCTCCTCCGCTCCGGGGACGATACCGAGGCGGATGACCCCGAAGGCCGCGATGACCCCGACGACGAACGTCAGCACGAGCCCGATGACAGCGAGCCCGGCCGCGAACTTCCCGTTGATCACGTCGTCGCGGTAGATCGGCTGGGAGAGGAGCCTCGGCAGCGTCCCGTTCGCCCGCTCGCCGTTGACAGAGTCGAAGGCGAAGGCGATCCCGAGGAGCGGCGCGACGATCGCGACGAATGACCAGGCGCCCGGGAGCTGGACGCCGCTCGTGCCGACGTTCGGGGCGAGCGTGAACAGGTACAGGAAGACGGACGAGACGGCGCTCGCCTGGGAGGCCGCGGAGCGGATCGTATCGGCGGCGAAGTACATCGGGATCAGCGCCGCGACACCGAGGACGAAGAGCAGGACGACGAACCGGGCCGACCACAGATGGTCGGCGAACTCCTTGCCGGCGACGACCATCCAACCCGCGTGCGGAACCGACCGCTCCCGACTGGATGGAGTCTCCCCCTCGGCGTGGCGGCGGCCCTCGCCGACCGCGGGCGAATCGGCGGTCATCGGACGTCTCGGGCGTGGCCGTGGGCGGCCTTCTCGACCGCCCTCCGATAGATCTCCTCGAGCGAGGGCGGCAACGGCCGGACCGAGGTGAGGTCGAGCCCCGTCGACGCGGCTGCGGCGAGGATCGACCGGCGCACTCGTGTCTCATCGCCGGCCGGCCGGACGCCGACGACCCACGGATCCTGCGGGCGGCGGGGCGCGGTCACGTCGACGACGCCCGGGATGGCCGCGAGGACCTCGCGCACACGCTCGGCGCCGGCCGCACTGTCGGTCGGGAACCCGGCCTCCACGTGCGCCGTGTCGTCCCCGAAGCGGTGGGCGAGCTCGCTCATGGTCCCCTGCCCGATCAGGCGCCCGGCGGCGAAGATCCCGATCCGATCGCAGACTGATTGGACCTGGTTGAGGAGGTGGCTCGAGAGCAGGATCGCCATACCGCGATCGCGGACCAGGGTCCGCAGGAGGTCGAGGATCTCGGCCACGCCGAGCGGGTCGATCGCCGCGGTCGGCTCGTCGAGGATCAGCACGTCGGGGTCCTTGACCAACGCGTCGGCGATGCCGAGGCGCTGGAGCATGCCCCGCGAGTACGTCTCGGTCGGATCGTCGGCCCGGGCCGAGAGGCCGACCTGTTCGAGCACCTCGTCGATCGTCCGATGGGCGAGGTCGCGGGAGATCCGATTCAGCCTCGCGGTGTACCGCAGGTTCTCGCGGCCGGACAGGTCGCCGTAGAACCCGACACTGTCCGGCAGATAGCCCACCCGTCGTTTGACCTCGAGCGGGCGGCGCGCGGGATCGAGACCGACGACCCGCGCCTGCCCCTCCGTCGGCTCGGTGAGCCCGAGCAGCATCAGGATCGTCGTCGTCTTGCCGGCGCCGTTCTGGCCCAGCAGGCCGAAGATCTCCCCGGCCTGGACCTCGAGGCTCAGGTGATCGACCGCGACGAGCTCGCCGTAACGCTTCGTCAGGCTGCGCGTCCGGATCGGAGCGCGCGGACGGTCGTCACCCCCGCCGTGTCGGGAAGCGTCCCGGTCCCTGCGGTCCGAGGCGGATCCGGCAGACCGCCTGCCCGTGCGCTTCCGGACCGGCCGAGTCGAGGGTGCGGTCATCGGCGGCCGTAGGTCCGGAACACGTAGAACAGCGCCGCGATGATCACGACGATGAGCGCGAAGCCCGCGAGGAGCCAGACCGGCGACGTCTCGACCGTGAACGTCATCGCCAGGCTGTCCCGGGCGGCGCTCGCCCCGTTGTCGCCGGTTGCGTCGGCGTTGATCGTGATCTGGTAGTCGCCCGTGACGGCCTCACCGGTTGGTGAGATCTTCGCGTTGACCGTCGCCTGATCGCCGGGGGCGATCGTCGGGATGGTGTCCTGATCGAACGTCACGGTCCACTTGGTGGGTTGGCTGGCGGTCATCTTCACGTTGGTCAACGGGCCCGTCCCGGTGTTCTTCACGACGATCTGCTGGGTCGTCGCGCTGCCGGCCGGTCCGTGCGCCGAGATCAGGTCGTTCGGCGTCCCGAGCGTGAGCTTGAACGTTCCCGTGATGTCGATGCCGAGCGTGCCGTTGATCGTCTGCGAGCCGGCCGTGGCCGTCACGGTGATGTCGGTGTGGCCGGCCGGCGCGTCGGTGGGTGGCGTCGCGGTGACGGTGATCGTCGTCGAGTCCCCGGCCTTGACCACGGTGCTGGCCGCCTGGGCGGACGCCAGCTTCGTGTCGATGCTCCAGCCGGTCGGGCCGGTCGCGGTGGCCGAGACGGTCTGGTCCTGGGCCGTCCCGTTGGCGAGCGTCAGGTCGAATGTGAACGGACTGTCGCTTGCCCCGGTCAGGGTCGGGTTCGGCGTCGTCAGGGTGATGTTCCCGGCAACGGCGGCATTCACCTGGACGGTGATCGCCAGCACATCGGTCGCACTGCCCTGGGTCGCGGTGAGACGGAGATTGCCGCTTGTGACCGTCGTGTCGCCGGGCACGGTGACGTCGAGACGCACCGTTCCTGGCTTGCCCGAGGCAACGGTCACACCCGAGACCACGTTTCCGCCACCGTTGATCGTGGCTTTCCAGCCGCTCGGGGTTCCGCTGAGCGAGAGGGCGACCGTGCCTTCGACCCCGGATGAGACCGACACGTCGAAGCTCACCTTCGAGCCGGGCGCGACCGCGACGGATGGATAGGGAGTCGTGACCTTCAGGGCGTCGGCGGCGATCGCCGCGGGCGCGAGACCCCCGAGGAATACGGCAGCAGCGGCGAGGATGACCGCAGGGCGTCGGAGACGCGCGGTCAGGGACGTCGGCAAGGGACCCCTCCGTCAGTCGGTTTGCATTCGGACCGCCGGAGTCTGACAAGAGAATGGGGTTTCGCGCAACTGAGGTTCGATTCGGCCAAGGTTGATATTCCGCAACCCAAGCACGGCTCAGCTCTGCGCGGCGGTCTCCGCCTCCTCCTCGACGACGGTCACCGACACCGTGACCGCGCCGCGGAGCCGGCTCGGCACATCCTGGCGGAGCCAGCGCGAACGGCCCACGGGTAGCGTCGAGAGGATCACCTCGGCGATGTCCCGATTGCGGCTCGCGTCGCGGACCGCCGCGACCGGATCGCGGTCGCCGATCTCGCCGTCGGCCGTGGCGCCTTGCCGGCGGAGCCCGTCGAGGAACGCGGCCAGCCGACCCTCGGCCTCGTGCCGCGCCGCCTCCTCGTCCCAGGTGAACCCGCCGCCGGGCGGCGGCGTCGCGGGCACGACCACGTGGAACTCGGACGCACCCGAGCCGATCCGTCGCGCGACCTCCGCCGCGAGCGCCGCGCTCGGCAGGGTCTGGTTGGCGACGATCAGGATCATCGGCATCGGATCACCTCCGTCTTGCCTCCTCGCGCCGTCAGAATCGTATCCCCGACGTCCATCGGTACGATCCCGCGGGAGTGCCGGTTCCCCGTCGTGCCGCGGCCGCGACGCTTCCGAGACGCGCCGCGACGCCCCGCCCGGCACGCCCGGCACGCCCGCGACGCCCCGCCCGGCACGCCCGCCGATGGTCCTCACCCGAATGGGTATTTGACGGAATCGGGGAAATCACGCATGATTCCCGTTGTCAACCCGTCGCGGCGTCACCTTGGTCGAGCACCAACACCGCTCCCCTGACGCCCCGGGCCAGGAAATCACAACAACCGCTCCGGCTCCCGACACCGAGCCGTCCGAGAGCGGGATCACGGCCGCGATGCCGCGACGAGCGCCGGAATGCGCCCGCGAGACACGCGAGCCAGAGGGAATTACCGAACCAGGAATGATGACCCGTACCACGACCACCTCGGTCGCCGGTCGATCCGTGGCGATGCGCCGCATGCGCCGCCGGAGCCATACCGCGACCCGACCCTATTGCAGCACCAATGGCTGCACCAGCTTCCTCGTCGTCGACCCGACGACCGAGATCGCCAGCTGCCCCATCTGCGGCTACACGCGGCAGCTTCACTGAGCCCGTTGTCCGCGGCTCGCTGACGCCGGCCGTGCACGCCCCATGAGCATTCTGGGGACATCGGCCGCCCAAGCCTCGTCGGGATCCAGCCTTTGGGCCGTTCGTGCTCATGGGGCGCGCATCGATCCCGCGAAGGCCCCGATGTCGGCCCAACTTGCCCGGCGCTTCGACCCTTGTTGTGCGCCAGCCCCAGAAATGCTCGTGAGGTAATCACGGCCGTGTGAACCGCGCTCGTCCGGGCTGGCGAGGCGAGCGCGATGCGCCGCCGAGGGCGCAAGCCACGCCCGCAGGCGGCAACGCCGCGATGGTCCGCCAGGCTGGACCGCTATCGTCGGCGGCAATGAACACTGTCGAGCGCGACAAGCTCGCCCGGCTGACCGCAGCCGAGCTCGATCGCTTCGCCCGGGCCCACCCGCGGTCCGGCAAGCTCCACGAGCAGGCGAAGGCGTCGCTGCTCGACGGTGTGCCAATGAACTGGATGAGCGAGTGGGCCTCGCCGTTTCCCCTCTTCGTCGCGGAGGCCTCCGGAGCGTCGTTCCGCTGCGTCGACGGCCACGACTACGTCGATTTCTGCCTCGGCGACACCGGGGCGATGGCCGGCCACGGCCCGGCCCCGACGCTCGCCGCCGTCGAACGCCAGATGCATCGCGGCATCACCCACATGCTTCCGACGGAGGACGCGATCGCCGCCGGCGAGGAGCTTGGCCGCCGGTTCGGGTTGCCGCTCTGGCAGTTCACGCTGACCGCGACCGACGCCAACCGCTTCTCGGTCCGGCTCGCCCGGCGGATCACCGGCCGGTCGAAGATCCTCGTCCACGACGAGTGCTATCACGGCTCGGTCGACGAGACGCTCGCGACGCTGGACGCCGACGGCCGGGTGATCGCCACCGATCTCAACATCGGGCCACCGGTCGATCCGGCCCTGACGACCCGCGTCGTCCCCTTCAACGACGTCGATGCGCTCGAGCGGGCGCTCGCGGATGAGGACGTCGCCGCGGTTCTCGTCGAGCCGGCCCTGACCAACGTCGGGATCGTCCTGCCGGAGCCCGGCTATCACCGGGTGCTCCGCGACCTGACCCGCCGGACCGGGACGGTCCTGATCATCGACGAGACCCACACGATCTGCGCCGGCCCCGGCGGGATGACCGCCCGCGACGGGCTGGAGCCGGACATGCTCGTCATCGGGAAAACGATCGGCGGAGGGATCCCGGCCGGGACGTACGGCATGACCGAGGCGATCGCCGCGCGGGTCCGGGCGTCGCTGCCGCCACGTGCCGACGTCGGCGGGATCGGCGGGACCCTCGCGGGCTACGCCCTCTCGCTGGCCGCGATCCGGGCGACCCTCGGTGAGGTCCTCACCGCGGAGGCCTTCGATCGGATGATCCCGCTCGCCGAGCGCTGGGAGGCGGGCGTCAACGACGTCATCCGCTCGCACGGCGTGCCGTGGCACGTCACCCGTCTCGGTGCCCGCGCCGAGTACCACTTCCGGCCGACGCCGCCGCGCAACGGCGCCGAGCAGATGGCCGACGCGGACCCGCCACTCGCCCGGTATCTCCATCTCGCCGCGATGAACCGCGGCGTCCTGATGACGCCGTTCCACAACATGGCCCTGATGAGCCCCGCGACGACCGCGACGGACGTCGATCGCCACACCGCCGTGTTCGACGAGGTGGTCGCGGCGCTCGTCGGCTGAGCGGGACACCCACGACCGTCAGCGGACTCGCGGCGGGACGATCGGCGATGACGCGGTGCACCACAGACTCGACGCGGCGCGCTATCGTCCGGCGGACGGACCCAGCCGTGTAGGAGGTTCCAGCCCGTGCCCGTCGCGATCCGTGCCGTCGGCCAGGCATCGAAGCGGGGCATGATCCCGCGGCTTCCGAGCGACGAGCGCCTCATCGCGGACGTCAACGAGTGGCTGGCGACCGCTGCCTCGGACACGCTCCGCGTTCGGCCCGTCGATTCACCCGCCAGCACGGCCCGCGTCAGCGAGTTCCAGCTCCACCCGGCGGCGCGGACCGTCCGCGTCGAGGCCGGCGAGGCCGGCCGGTTGACCGTGACCGCGGAGACGTCCCCGGTCGGGCCCGGGTACCACACCTACCTCTGGGGGCTGATCCGGCGACTCGGCGACGAGCTCGGGATCGTGTGGGCCGCGGCCGGCCCGATCGAGGACCCGACGGCCTCGTACGACGCGACCGGCTTCTTCGGCAGCGCCAATCGAGCGGACGCGGAGAATGGCCACCTCGCCTGGCTGCATCGGGCGTTGCTCGCGGCCCAGGACGCCCGAAGCCGCGGTGCCGCCGGCCTCCACCTCGAGACGCCGCCGGGGGTCCGGTTCACGTTCCCGGGTGCGCTTGCGACCGTCCTCGGTCCACGGAGCGAGGACTGGCTCGACCGCGCGATCGCCGACCCGCGCGTCGCGGCGGACGTCTGGCCCTGGGTCGCCGACGCGATGGACGCGCGCTACCTGCTCGGTCGGGCGCTGTCGCTCCTGTGGCTCGAGGTCCGCTGGCGGCCCCCGAACGCCGAGGAGGAGCTCGTGCTCGACGAAGTGCTCACCCTCCTCCGACGGGGCTACCCGCTCGATCCGTCCCTCCCCTACCCGTGGGCTGCGTGGCGCGAGGTCCTCGTGCTCCGTGACCAGGCCGACCCCGCGACCCGCCAGCTGGTCGACCGGATGGTGTCGAAGGTCGAGGACGAGCCCGAGCTCGGGTACCGTCGGGCGCCCGTCACGATCGTCCACGGCGGGTGGGCCCTGGAGGTCCCAGGCAGCTTCACCGATCAGCGCAGCCCGGACGAATGGACGGGCGGCGACGCGCGACGGACCGTGACGCTCGCCGCGACCGAGACGGGCCGCGACGGCGCGCCGATGACCGCGGATGACTTCCTCGCCGAGGTCGCCGGGCACCTCGGTCCCGATGCGCTCGAGCACGAGGACGGTCCGGTCCGCGGTCGGGCCCGGCTGTCGACCGACATCAGCTCCGGGGTGGAGGTGGCGACGGTCGACGGCTACGCGGCGGTCCTTGGCCGCGGCGCGGCGATCCGGATCGTGATCGCCGACCCGCAGGACTGGAAGTGGGCGCTCGACACCTGGCGGGACCTGCGCCCGGTTTGACGGCTGTCGCGCTTTGGCGGCCGACGCGAAGCCGTGACAGGCGAGGTGGCAGAGGCGCCCGCTAAGGTTTGGCGGTGCAGACCATCGACGGTCGAACCGTCTTTGCGGCCACCGATCTCGTTGCCTACCTCGCCTGCGAACACCTGACACAACTCGAGCGCGCCGCGCTCGCCGGGCTGGTGAAGCGGCCGATGCGCGACGATCCGGAGCTCGACGTGATCCGGAAGCGCGGCTTCGAGCACGAGCGGCGCTACCTCGCCGACCTGACGGCCGAAGGTCGGAACGCCGTCACGATCCGCCTCGACGGTTCGATCGAGGACGACGGGGAGCGCCTGCGGGCCGCCAGGGCCGAGACGATCGCCGCGATGCTCGCCGGAGCCGACGTCGTCTACCAGGCAACGTTCTTTGACGGAACGTGGCGAGGCCACGCCGATTTCCTGCTGCGCGTGGACGATCCTGCGCGACCGTCGGTCTTCGGAGCGTGGCATTACGAGGTCGCCGACACGAAGCTCGCCCGTCACGTCAAGGCAAGCGCCGTTCTCCAGATCTGCACGTACGTCGATCTTCTCGAGGCGGTCCAGGGCGTTCGGCCGGAATGGATGCACGTCGCCCTCGGCGGTAGCGCGCAGACCGTCGAACGACTTCGAGTCGACGATTTCATGGCCTACTACCGCAGCGTCCGGTCCCGATTCCTGGCCACGATGGCATCGGACGATCCTCCGCGATTTCCACCCGTCGACACGTACCCGGACCCGGTGGAGCACTGCGACGTCTGCCGCTGGGCCGCCGAATGCGCAGTCCGTCGCCGGGCCGACGATCACCTGAGCCTCGTGGCCGGAATCTCCGCTCGCCAGCGTCGCGAGCTGGCGGCCCGCGGCGTCGGCACGCTGGCGGGCCTCGGCCGCCTGGGCCTGCCGATGCGGCCGCCCCTCGAGGGGACAAGTGAAGGCGCACTCACACGAGTCCGCGAGCAGGCCCGGATCCAGCTCGAGGGCCGCGTGGCGCACGACCACCGGTACGAGCTGCTCCTGCCTGGACCGGGCGCCACCGTCGATCCCGAGCGCGGTCTGGCGACGCTGCCGCCGCCCTCCCCGAACGACCTGTTCTTCGACATCGAGGGCGATCCATACGCCCTGGAGGACGGTCTCGACTATCTCTTCGGCGTCCTCGAATCGGATGGGACCTTCCACGCGTTCTGGTCGCGCGACGATCGCGGCGAGTTCAGCCTGGACGGCGAGCGACGAGCGTTCGAGCGGCTGATCGATTTCATCATGGAGCGGCACGCGGCCGACCCGACCCTCCACGTCTACCACTACGCCGCGTACGAGCCGACGGCCCTGAAGCGGCTGATGGGCCGCTACGGGACACGCGAGGACGAAGTCGACCGGCTCCTGCGCGGCGGCGTCCTCGTGGACCTGCTGCGCGCGGTCCGCCAGTCGCTCCGAGCATCGGTCGAGAGCTATTCGATCAAGAAGATGGAGGCGTTCTACGGGTTCGAGCGCGAGGTGGACCTTCGCGACGCCGGTTCCAGCATCGTTGCGTTCGAGCAGTGGCTCGAGCTCGGGGACGGCGATCGACCCGCGTCCGACCAGCTCGAACGGATCGAGCGGTACAACCGCGACGACGTCGTCAGCAACCATCGGCTGCGGGACTGGCTGGAAGGTCTCCGGGTCGAGCTCGCCGAGTTGACCGGGGCGCCGGTGCCCCGTCCGGCGATTCGGGAAGGACAGCTGCCGCCAGAGCTGACCGAGGCGCAGGCTCGCGTCCAGGACCTCGTCGACCGGCTGGTGCTGGGCGTCCCGGCGGATCGCGCCGACCGCAACGACGAACAGCACGGTCGCTGGCTGCTGGCCCAGCTGCTCGGGTGGCACCGACGTGAGGACAAGTCGATGTGGTGGTCCTTCTTCCGCTGGATGCAGGAGATGACGCCCGAGGAGCTCGTCGACGAGCCGGAGCCGATCGGTCGACTCGAGCCCGTCGAGCTGGTCGAGGAGCTGCCGAACGGCAAGCAGATCTGGCGCTATCGATTTCCCGACCAGGAGCTCGACCTCGGTCGGAACGGTGTGTACGATCCCGCGAAGGCGCAGGCGGCGCCGAACGATTCACCGTTCAGCTGGGGCGCCGGTGAAGTCAGCGCGCTCGACATCGCTGCCGGCACCCTGAACCTGAAGCGGCCGGCCGACGAACCCCACCCTCGGGCGATCGTCCCGCTCAACTGGGTCGCGACACGCGACCATCAGGCCGCGCTGATCGAGCTGGGGACCTGGGTGCTCGACCAGGGCCTCGACGGAGCGGGGCCCTGGCAGGCGGCACGCGACCTGCTGCTCGGACGACCACCGCGCGCCGGGCAGGCAGACGGCGCCGTCCTCCGCAGGTCGGACGAGACGGACCTCGAAGCGGCGGTCCGGCTCGGCCTGGCGCTCGATCGGACGACGCTGGCCATCCAGGGGCCACCGGGATCCGGCAAGACGTTCAGTGGCGCCCGGATGATCCTGGCCCTGCTCGCGGCCGGCAAGAAGGTCGGGATCACGGGCACGAGCCACAAGGTGATCGGCAACCTGATCCGGGCGGTCCAGAAGGCGGCGGCCGATACGCCGGAGATCGACGTCCGGATCGTCCAGCGAGGTGAGCCCGGGCAGGTCCTCGACGACCCTGCGGTCGTCCGGGCAAAGGATCCCGGCGACGTCCGGGCGCGCCTCGACGACGGCCGGTCGAATCTCGCCGCTGGCACGAGCTGGCTGTGGGCCTCGTCGAAGATGGTCGGTGCGGTCGATGTCCTGTTCGTCGATGAGGCCGGCCAGATCTCCCTCGCGAATGTCCTGGCCGTCTCGCGGGCGACCGAGAGCCTCGTGCTCCTCGGCGATCCCCAGCAGCTCGACCAGCCCTTGCGCGGCACGCATCCGCCCGGCGCGGAACGCTCGGCGCTCGGGCACATCCTCGATGGCCGAGCGACGATGCCCCCGGATCGAGGCCTGTTCCTCGAGATGACCTGGCGCCTCCATCCTGACCTCTGTGCGTACACCTCCGAGGTGTTCTACGACGGCCGGCTGACGGCCGAGCCCGAGCTCGCTCGGCAGCGCTCGCGGGCTCCGACGACCGTCGCAGACGGGACCGGGCCTCGGCTGGTCGAGATCCCGACGACGGGCGCCGACAACGAGTCGCCTGACGAAGCGGCCGCCGTCGCGGCGTTGGTGACGTCGCTCGTCGGAGGACCCACGAGCTGGATCGGCGCCGACGGCGTCGAGCGACCCGTGGGATGGGAGGACGTCCTCATCGTCGCCCCGTACAACGCCCAGGTCGGGACGATCCAGCGACTCCTGCCTGCGGCCGCGCGGGTCGGCACCGTCGATAAGTTCCAGGGCCAGGAGGCGCCGATCAGCATCTACTCGATGACCTCGTCATCGCCCGACCTGGCCCCGCGCGGCCTCGATTTCCTGTACAGCCGACATCGGCTCAATGTCGCGACGTCGCGGGCCCGGTGCGTTGCCGTCGTCGTCCTGTCGCCGGAGCTCCTGCGGGTTCGTGCCCGGAATCCCGAGCAGATGCGCCTCGCCAATGCCCTGTGCCGGCTTGCCGAGCTGGCGAGGAGCATCGACACCGCCGAGGAGGCCGTTGCCGCGACCGACGAGGGCCAGACCCTGGTGCTGACGCTCGGGCTCTGAGACGGTCGCTTCGCCGGCCTTGCCGGCGGGGCGGCTGTCTGAGGAGCGCGCCGGCCCGCTAGTCGCGAGTCAGCTCGGCGGCGACCCAGGCGGCCAACACCCTGGCGCAGGTCTCGACCTCGTCGAGGGGGACGTGCTCATCGGCGCTATGGGCCACCCGGACGTCGCCCGGGCCGAAGATCACGCACGGCGTGTCGCCGTCGTTGATGAAGAGCCGCATGTCGGCCCCGTACGGCTCGCCGAGGAGGGCCGGCGGGTGGCCGGTGATCGTCTCGACGGCCAGGGCGAGACCGGCGGGCAGTGGATGATCGGCCGGCACCCGGCCCGATCCGAACTGGCCGCCGACGATCTCGACGGTCGCCGGGTGGTCGCGCAGGAACGGGTCGCTGGCGTTGGCCGCGTCGATCGCCGCCCGCAGGTCCGCGGCCGCGTCCGCCGGGGATTGCCCGAGCCGGACGCCGTACCGGCCATCGGCCGCGACGCGATCCAGCACGGTCGACGCCCACTCCCCGCCCGACACGATCCCGACGATCGTCGGATACGGCAGGCCGAGAGCGGTCATCAGGGGATCCGTCTCCTCGGCGTTGCGCCGCGTCTCGTCCTCCTGCAGCGCCCCGAGGATCGTGAACAGGTTGTCGAGGGCGGACACGCCCTCCTGGCGCTGCGAGGCATGGGCGGCCCGGCCCGGGACCGTCAGGCGGAAGGTGATCGCGCCGGCGTGGGCGACGACGATGTCGAGGTTCGACGGCTCGGTGATGATCGCCATGTCGCCCGTCACGCCGGCCCGGATCGCCGCGAGCGTCCCCTGGCCGCCGTCTTCCTCGCCGGGAACGAACGCGACGACGAGCTCGCCCGCAAGCCGCTCGACGATGCCGGTCGCCACGAGCGCCCGGACGGCCCCGAGGATCGCGGCCACGCCACCCTTCATGTCGCAGGCGCCGCGCCCGTACAGCCGGCCGTCGCGGATCGCGGCGCTCCACGGGTCGGAGCTCCAGGTGCCGGGGTCGCCGGGCGGCACGACGTCGACGTGGCCCGACAGGACGAGCCGCCGTCCGCCGGGCCGGCCCAATCGCCCGATGACGATCGGCAGCGCCGTCCGCGTCGTCTCCTCGCCCGGCCAGGCGGGATCGGCCCGGATCGCGCCCGGATCCGGCGTCAGTGTCTCGACCTCCATGCCCGCCGCGGCCAACCGCCGCGCGACGTCGGCCTGGGCGAGCTCCTCGGATCCGGTCACGCTCGGGATCCGGACGAGGGCCTGCAGGTCCTCGATCAGCGCCGTCCGGTCGACGGCGGATGCGGCGCGAGTCGCCACGCCCGCGCCAGTCGCCTCGCCCGTCCGTGACGCGGCGCCCGTCACCCGCGCAGGATGGGCCGAGTCAGGCACGTCACGCCGCCCGAGCCGTTCTCGCCAACCTCGCGCAGCGGGATCGCGTGGACCTCGACCCCGGCGGCCTCGAGCCCGCGTCGCGTGCCCGGATTGCCGTCGGCGACGATCACGACCCCGGGACGGACCGCGAGCACGTTGCAGCCGAGCGTCGGGTACTCGTCCTCGGGCACCTCGACGAGCCGGATCCCGAGCTCGGCCAGCCACTCGTGCAGGCCGGCGGGCAGGAGCGGCAGGAAGACGACCGCGAGATCGTCCGACACCGGCGAGATGACGGACATCAGGTGAACGAGCTCGGCCGGGCCCTTCCAGTACGGGACGTCGACGATCCGCGCGTCACCGCCGACGATCGCGGCGAGCTGGTTCGCCCCCGCGTCGTTGGTCCGCAGCGTCCGACCGATGACGAAGAGGCCGTCGCGAAGCCAGACGGTGTCGCCCGCCTCGACCGTTCCGGGCGCCTCGATGCGGCCGGCGGTCGGGATGCCCAGCTCGCCGAGCCGGGACTCGAGGATGGCCGGCTCCCCGCTCCGGTTCGCCTTGCCCGGCCGGAGCGGGATCGCCCCGGCATCGGTGACGAGGAGCGGGTCGAAGACGTAGACGAGATCGGGGTCGTCGGGGGGCTCATGGTCGAGGACGTGGACCCGGACGCCGAGCTGGTCCAGCGTCTCGACGAGACCGGCGTGCTCGCGCCTCGCCGCGTCGAGATCGACCGGTCGGAGGAAGCCGTGCGCCGGATCGTCGAAGGCCCGTCCGAACGCCGGCCCGGGCTGCTTGACGAGGACGTCGCGGAGGGCGGCCGTGGAGCTGCGGGCGCCGAAGCGTCGCTCGGTGATCGTCACCGGGGCAGGATACGACGGCCGCGGTGGTTCCCAGCGAGCGTCGCGAGGACTACGCTGCCCGGCGATGGGCACGAACGTCGTGACGTTCCGAGCCGAGCGGGTCGTGCCGCGGCTGACGCGGTCGCGCGATGGCGGGCCGGGATCGCGGGTCGCCGCGGCCGCCGCTCCGTGCGTGGCCTGGCTGCCGATCGAGGACCTCGACCCCCAGCCTGGCCTGCGCGAGCACCTGGTCGATCGGCTGGCCGCGTTCCGCAATCGCTTCGCCCAGCTCACGTTCTACCTGACCGACCCCGAATCCTGGCGCTGAGCTCAGGAGCTCAGGTCGCTCCCACCGGCGGCGGGCCGAACCGGTTCGGGTCCACCGCCCGCGGCATGTCGTCATCGCCGATCCGCTCCAGGATCAGGTCCGCGATGAGCCGGGACGTACCGGGTCCGGTCGAGATGCCCCAGGGCCCGTGCCCGGCGGCGACGAACAGCCCGCGGATTCCCGCGACCCGTCCGATCAGGGGCCGGCCGTCGAGGCTGACGGGCCGGGCGCAATGACGGAGGCCGACCAGCGGGGCCGTCGCGACGCCCGGGACATATCGGGCACCGGCCCGGCGGAGGGCCGGCAGCCACGCCGCGGGGTCCGGCTCGGACTGGAGGAAGGTGGAGCCGAGGGCGCTCGAGCCGGCGGCCGGGATCAGGCTGAAGTCGACGCCGGCGTCCGACGGGGTCTCGGGGCCCGCACCGCTCGGCGGCGGGCCGCCGCGCGCCCGCCCCGGATCGTTCGAGCTGCCCGCGTCCGACGGATCACCGGAACCCTCGGGCTCGATCACGATGTCGGCGGCTTCGAGGACATGACGTGGCGCGGCCTCGATCGCCAGGCTCGCCACGACGCCCCAGACCGGCCGGATCGGCCGCCACGACCCGCTCGGATCGACGAGGTCGGGCGCCCATGGCCCGGCCGTGACGAGGACGGCTCCAATGGGCTCGGTCCGGCCGTCGACTCGGACGCCGACCACCCGCCCACCCTCGATCGCCGGAGCTGCGCTGGCAACCTCGATGACCGCGCCGCGGCGCGTGGCAAGGCGGGCGTACGCGTGCGTCGCGACGGCCGGTCCCACCGGGAAGCCGATCGCCAGCCGGCACGCAACGAGATCGCCGGCGAGCGCGGGCTCGGCTCGCCGGAGGTCCTCGCCGGCCAGCACCTCGGGACGGCTGTCGGGCCACGCCTGCGCCCAGGCCGTCGCCACGTGTCGGGCGACCTCGGGGTCGCGGCCGACGAGCATCAGGCCCGCCGCCTCGGTCGGGAGCGCGAACGCCCCGTCCTCGGCCGCGAGGGCACCGTAGGCGTCGAGCGACGTCCGGTAGAGACCCGCGAGCACCGCGTCGAAGGGCTGCTGCACCACCCCGGAGTTCCGGCCCGAGGCGCCAGCCGCGATCTCCGATCGCTCGTACAACCGGACGCGGACCCCCTCCCCGGCGAGGAACGCCGCGGCCGACACCCCGACGATTCCGCCGCCGATGATCGCGACGTCCGGGCTCGCCGGCCCGCCGCTCCGCCCCGCCACGACCGGCCTCAGCCGGCCGCGCCCGCGGTGCTCGTGGGCCGCGCCGCCGTCGCGACCCGGGCGAGGGCCTCGACCAGCCGATCGACCTCCGCGGCCGTGTTGTAGTGGGTCAGCCCGATCCGGACGACGCCGCCGGTCTCGGCAAGCCCCAGGCGCTCGATCAGACCCGTCGCGTAGAAGTCGCCGTCCCAGACCGCGATGCCCTCGTCCGCCAGCGCCTCGGCGACCGCCCGCGGGGCGATCCCCGCCAGGGTCAGGGCCGCGGTCGGCGTTCGCTCGTCGAACCGGGCGCGGTCGGTGATGCCGTAGAGCCGCAGGCCCGGGATCGCCTCGAGGCCATCGGCCAGGTGCCGGTACAGCTCGAGCTCGTAGGCGCGGATCGCTCGCATCCCGGCCAGGACGCGCTCGCGTCGCGACGCTTCCGAGCCGGCGCCGCCCGCCGTCGTCCCGACGTCCGCCAGGTAGTCGACCGCCGCGGTGACCCCGGCAAGGCCCTCGAAGTTGCCGGTGCCGGTCTCGAAGTGGTCCTCGGCGGGCCGCAGCTTGTAGGCCGGCAACGCATCGAGGACCTCGCGACGGCCATAAAGCACGCCGGCGTGCGGCCCGAAGAACTTGTACGTGGAGCAGGCGAGGA
Organism: Verrucomicrobiia bacterium; assembly: GCA_035577485.1. Taxonomy (GTDB): domain Bacteria; phylum Chloroflexota; class Limnocylindria; order Limnocylindrales; family CSP1-4; genus CF-46. The sequence continues at coordinate 7,727 of DATLVO010000146.1, read as the reverse complement.
AGTCGGTGCCCACGGCACGCACGTCGAGGGGCAGGTGCGGCGCGGCATGGACCGCGTCGAGGTACGTCCAGGCGCCGGCCGCATGGGCCCGCCGAACGATCTCCGCAACGGGGTTGATCGTGCCGACCGCGTTCGATGCCCAGCCGACGGCGACGAGCTTCGTCCGCTCGTTCAGGACCGCGTCGAGGCTGGCGAGGTCCAGCGTGACGTCCGCCGCGTGGATGTCGACCGTCCGTACGATGAGCCCCCGGTCCGCGGCGATCGCCTTCCACGGCCCGACGTTTCCCTCGTGATCCAGGGCGGTGACGACGATCTCATCGCCGGGCCGCATCGTCGCCCCGATCGATCGGCTGACGTGGAGCGTCAGCGTCGTCATGTTCGCGCCGAACTTGATCTCCGACGGATCGGCCGCGCCGAGCATGTCGGCCATCGCCTGGTGGGCCTCGTGGGCGATCTGGTCGCTCCGCCGGCTGGTCAGGAACGGGCCGCCGTGGTTGGCGTTCGAGGTCCGGTAGTAGTCGCCGATCGCGGCAATGACGGTCTCCGGGACCTGCGTCCCGCCCGGGCCGTCGAACAGGGCGACGGGACGTCCGCGATCCTCGATGGCCAGGGCCGGGAAGCGGCGACGCAGCGCCTCGACATCGAACGCGACCATCGGACCCTCGCAGGTGGATTCGGCGGGCAGAACGAACGGCGAGCCCGTTCGGGCTCGCCGTTGATCGTAGCCGGTGGCGGAGCCGATGGCCCCGCGGTCTCAGGCGGCGCTGCCGACCGGCTGCCGGGCCGGGACCGCGACCTCGTCGGCGACGACCTCGACCAGGATCTTGATCTCCTTGCCGACCAGCCAGCCGCCCTGCTCGAGCGCCATGTTCCAGGTCAGTCCCCAATCCTCGCGATCAATCGTCGCCTTCGCCGCGAACGCGATGTGGCGACCGCCCTTCATGTTCGTCGTCGTCCCGACGTACTCGACCCGGAACGGCACGGCCCTCGTGACGTCGCGGATCGTCACGTCGGCGTCGACGCGGAAGGCATCGTCCCCCACGGGCCGGACGCCATCGAAGCGGACGACGATCTCCGGCCACTGCGGGGCGTCGAAGAAGTCGGCGGAGCGGAGATGCTCGTCCCGGGCGCCGAACCCGGTGTTGATGCTCGCGGTCCGGACGCGGATCTCGCCGCGGGCGTTCGGAGCGTCGGCCTCGTCGATCTCGAGCGTCCCGTCGACGTCGCCGAAGGACCCCCGGACGGTCGTGATCATCATGTGCTTGGCCGAGAAGGCGATATCGGTGTGCGCGGGGTCGAGGCGCCAGGTCGTTGTGGTCATCGGGTTGCGTTGCTCCTCCGGAGAACGAATGTGGCCGGCGGCGGGGACGCCACCGACAAATGTTGTTGACTGCGCAACAATATCGCCGGATCGTTGACTTGTCAACAATGTTGTCGGCGGGTACCATGGCGCTGTCATGACCACGCCCGCCCCGACCAACACTTCCTCGCGCGTCGCCGCCACGCGGGCCACCGCTCCGGTCGCGGACGAGCCCGGGATCGGTGCCTGGCGCGCGTTCCTCCAGGCGCACGCGCGGATCACCCGCCGGCTGGACGAGGAGCTCCAGGCGGCGCATGGCCTGTCGCTCGCCGAGTACGACGCGCTCCTCCAGATCGCCCATGCCCCGGGCCACCGCGTCCGGATGAACGTGCTCGCCAACCGGGTGCTCCTCTCGCGCAGCGGGATCACCCGGCTCGTCGACCGGCTCGAGTCGGACGGATCGGTCGAACGCGTGGCGTGCTCGACCGACGCCCGCGGGCAGGAGGCGGTCCTCACGAAGGCCGGGCTCGAGCGCCTGCGGTCGGCCGGCGGTACGCATCTCGAAGGCGTCCGGCGCTATTTCTTCGAACGTCTCGACGCGGACGATCTTGCATCGATCGAAGGCAGCCTCGGTCGCCTGGCCGGCGCCCTCGAGCCCGACAGCCGCCCGACCCACGAGGGTTGCCCGCCCGCCGAGGCCTGATCCCAGTGGCCGGCCGGCTCCGGACCGGGACCAGCGGCTTCTCCTATCCCGCCTGGTCCCCCCGCTTCTATCCGCCCGGGCTCCGTGGCGCCGACCTCCTCCGTCACTACGGGAGCCGGTTGACGACGGTCGAGCTCAACAACACGTTCTACCGCCAGCCGAGCCCGGCCGCCGTGGACGGCTGGCTGGCCGCGACGCCGGCCGACTTCCGCTTCTCCGTGAAGGCCCAGCGCGGGGCTTCGTTCCGCTCTCTCCAGGTCGACCCGGCCGAGAGCGTTTCCTGGCTCACGGCCCCACTCCGCCGGTTCGGCGACCGGCTCGGTACGATCCTCTTCCGCGTCCCGGAGGGCGTCGGTCGGAACGACGAACGGCTGGCGGGGCTCCTCGAGCACTGGCCCGCGGACCTGCCCCTCGCGATGGAGTTCCACGATCAGGGCTGGCACGTTGACGAGACGTTCGCCGCCCTGCGGACCGTCGGGGCGGCGCTCGTCACGACCGAGCTCGCCGAAGACGACGAGCCGCCGACCATCCGACGGACGGGGCCGTTCCTCTACCTGCGGCTCCGCCGGCACGAGTACTCGCCGGCCGAGCTCGCCATGTGGCTCGACCGCCTCGAGCCGTTCATCGCCGACGGGCTCGACGCGTACGTGTACTTCCGGCACGACGAGGTGGGGCGCGGTGCGGAGCTGGCGCTGGAGCTGGCCGAGCTGGCGTCGGCCCGCTGGCCGGCGTCGGCGATCGTGGATCGCTGACCGCGGGAGCGCGGCGCGTCATTCGGCAGGTGCGGCGCGCGAACCCTCGGCCGGCCCGAAGGCGACGAAGAGCGTCAGGTCCTCGACGATGTCGTGGAACGTGTGAGGGACCGTGGCCGCGACGAACACGATCGATCCGGGCTGCACGTCCCGGACCGCGTCGCCGACCGTGATCCGACCGCGACCCGAGACCACGTAGTAGACCTCGTCCTCGGCGTGCGGCTGCTGCAGGTCCGGCTGGCCCGCCGCGAGGACGTACAGCCCGACGCTCAGGTCGGGAGCGGTGATGAACTCGAGGTAGGGCCGGCCGCTGGCCTCCCGTTCCGACGCGACCTCGGCAAGCTCGAAGGCATCCATGCGAGCGAGCGTATCAGCCCGGGAACCGCCGCCGGCGCACAACCGTACGATGGGACGATGACCCATCGCCAGCGTCGGATCCGGCCTCGCCCGATCCGCCGGCGGTTGCTCCCCGCGGCGCTCGGCTGCCTGGCGATCGCGACCGCAACGGCCTGCGGTCCGTCGCCGGTGTCCCCCACGCCATCGCCGATCGGCACAGCCCCGGTGGCGACGCCCGGCTCGAGCACCGCGATCGGGCCGTCCGTCCCGCCCAGCGGATCCGCTGCCGCGCCCGACCTCGAGCACCTCGCGGTCGGCTTCGACCAGGTCGTCGGCGGCCTCGTCAATCCGCTGGCCGTCGGCAACGCCGGCGACGGCACCGGACGCCTGTTCGTGGCGCAGCAGGGAGGGCAGATCCGGATCGTCCGAGGAGGCGATCTCATCGGGCCGCCGTTCCTCGACATCTCGGACCGGATCACGACGGGCGGCGAGCGGGGTCTCCTCGGCGTCGCCTTCCACCCGGGCTACCCGAAGGACCCGCGCGTCTTCGTCGACTACACGGACACCAACGGTGATACCCGGGTCTCGTCGTTCCACGTCGATCCGGCGAACCCCGATCGGCTCGATCCCTCGACGGAGCAGCGGATCGTCTTCGTGGCCCAGCCCTTTGCGAACCACAACGGTGGGGCGCTCGCCTTCGGGCCGGACGGCTTCCTGTACATCTCCCTGGGCGACGGCGGCAGCGGCGGTGATCCGCTGGGCAACGGCCAATCCCTCAAGACGCTCCTGGCGAAGATCCTCCGGATCGACGTCGACACGACGACCGGCGATCGCGCGTACGGCATCCCTCCTGGCAACCCGTATGCCGACGGGTCCGACGGTCGCCGGCCCGAGATCTGGCTGACGGGGCTTCGCAACCCGTGGCGGATGAGCTTCGACCGACGCACGGGCGACCTCTGGATCGGCGACGTCGGGCAGAACGCCTGGGAGGAGGTCGATGTCCAGCGGGCCGGGGCGCCGGGCGGGACGAACTTCGGCTGGAACCGGATGGAGGGGAGCCACTGCTACAAGCCCGCCACCGATTGCCAGGATCCGGACCTGACGCTGCCGGTCGCCGAGTACGGCCACGACCAGGGCTGCACAGTGATCGGCGGCGACGTCGATCGCGGAACGGCCCAGCCGTTGCTCGCCGGCGTGTACCTCTTCGCCGACTACTGTTCGGGGCGGGTGTGGGCGATCGATCCGAGCGTCGACGGGGCCCGGTCGCCGACCCTCGTGGCCGATACGGACCACGCGTTCAGCGCCTTCGGCGAGGACGAGGCGGGGGAGCTCTACGCGGTCGATCTCACCGCCGGCACACTGCTCCGCGTCACCGGCAGCCGGCGCTGATCAGGGCCGGACGATCGCCGCGGTCGGGCTCGGCGGGACCGGCCGTCGGACCGGCCGGAGGTAGAGCGCGAGGATCGCGACCACGTAGGTGACGTGGGCCGTCAGCGTGAGGAGCTCGGGCGAGGCCGAGTACCCGAAAAGCGCCCGCAGGAACGCGCCGATCCCCTCGTCCTGCGACAGCACGCCGCTGATGTCGAAGACGGTCGCCGTCCAGGGGCCGCTGCCGAGCGCGCCGATCTCGATGAACTCGTGGAGTCCCTTGCTGATGAGCCCGGCGGCGATGAAGACGAGGACGATCCCCGTCCAGCGGAAGAAGGAGCCCAGGTTCAGGCGCCGGCTGCCGCGATAGAAGCCATAGCCCAGACCGGCAGCGATGAGCAGGCCGGCGAGGGCGCCGACGAGGACCCAGGCCGCCTCGAGGCGGTTGGAGGTCGCCTGGCCGACGAGGAAGAGGGACGTCTCGAGGCCCTCCCGGATCACGGCCGTGAAGGCGAGCAGCGCCAGGCCCCACGAGGCCCCCGACGCCACGACCCGATCGACCGCCGCCTGGAGCTGGCCCTTGACGGAGCTCGCCTGGCGCCGCATCCAGAAGAGCATCCACGTGACGACGGCCGCGGCGACCAGCAACGTCGTGCCTTCGAAGATCTGCTCGTACGGCTCCCGGAAGCTGCCGACGCTCACGAAGAGCACGACGCCGACGACGAGGCTCAGGAGGATCGCGAGCCCGGTCCCGACCCAGATCCGACCCACCTGATCGCCGCGGCCGCTCCGGACGAGGTAGGCCATGACGATGCTGACGATGAGGGCCGCCTCGACGCCCTCGCGGAGACCGGTCAGGAGGCCGCTGGTGAACGATCCGAGATCCACGCTGTGCTCACTCCGCTGCGCGGCGCCCGGCGCCGGAATGGGGACCGATCCCTCGGCGAGTGGATCGGCCTTGATGATCAGCGCTAGGGTATCGGGCCATATCCGAGCCGGTCAAGCGGGCTTGAGTCCACATGACAGGCGGACCTGACCTTCCTCCTCGCCCGCTGCCGGGCGCGTCCCCCTCCCAGGCGGCCGACATTCATCTGCAACGAACGTCTCGGCGCGTCTCGGGAGGCCGTGACGAGGCCGCCTCGATCCTGTCACGGTGTACGAGCGAGCCCCCGATCCACGCTTCGTGCCGGGACGCCGAGCGCCGCGTCGCTCGGCCGCGACCCGGCTCGTCGCCGGGCGGACCGTGACCCGTGGCGTCGCTCATCATCGGGCGGTGCTCGGCCGGCCCCGATCCACACCTCCTGGCGGCCGTGGCCGGATCACGACGATCCTCGTCGCGGCCCTCGTCACGTTCACGATCGGCACGAGCCTGATCGTCGGCGCGGCCACGATCGGGACGGCGGCGGCGATCGCCGCACTGTCGGAGGGCCTGCCGGACCCGACGAACCTCGGCGCCCTCACCTTCGCCGAGCCAACGCTCGTCTACGACCGGACGGGCAAGATCCAGCTCGCCCGGTTCCAGCGCGAGCAGCGCCGGGTCGTGTCGTTCGACGAGGTGCCCAGGCTCGTCCTCGACGCGACGATCACCGCGGAGGACCGCTCGTTCTGGGACAACGGCGGCTACGACCCGGCGGCGATCCTGGCCGCGGTCGCCGGCAACGCCTCGAGCGGCGGCGAGCGCGGCGCGTCCACGATCACGCAGCAGCTCGTGCGAGCCCGCCTCCTGCCCGAAGACGTGATCGCGCCCGGCTCCGACCGCTACATCCGGAAGGCGAAGGAGCTGATCCAGGCGTCACGACTGACCGCGGCCTACCCCGGCGAGAGGGGCAAGCAGAAGATCATCACGGCGTATCTCAACGAGATCTTCTACGGCCACGACGCCTACGGGATCGCCGCGGCCGCGAAGATCTACTTCGGGGTGGGCGACCTCTCGAAGCTCACGATCGCCCAGGCGGCGCTGCTCGCCGGCCTGCCGAAGTCGCCCTCGAACTTCGACCCATATCGGTACGCGGCACCGGACGCCAAGGGCCGGCTCGTCGTACCCGACACGGCCCCGCCCGTCGTCCGCCGCGACTGGATCCTGCGCAACCTGTCCGCCTCCCGTTGGACACGGCTGAGCGACGCCCAGCTCAGCGCGGCCCTGGCGGAGCCCGTGGTGCTCGCAGGCGAGCAGCCGCTCTCGTACAAGGCGCCCCATTTCACCTGGCAGGTCCGGCGCCAGCTGCAGTCGATCCTGGGGCCGGACGCGTCGATCGAGACCGGCGGCTACACCGTGATCACGAGCCTCGACTGGCGGGCCCAGCAGCTGGCCGAGAAGTGGCTCGCGGCGGCCGTGATCGCCCCGAACCTCAGGCCGAAGGCGTCGGCGAGCCTGCTCCGCGGCCTGAAGATCGGATCCGGCGACCGGTCGTGGGTCAACGCCCTGCGGGGCAAGGACCTCCACAACGCGTCCCTCGTGGCCCTCGACTACCGGACGGGCGACGTCCTTGCCTACGCCGGCAGCGCGGGCTACTACCGGGAGGACCTCGCGAGCCCGAAGTTCGATCCCAAGTACGACGCCGCCGGCGACGGCGCCCGCCAGCCCGGCTCGGCGTGGAAGCCGATCGTCTACGCCAGCGCCTTCGACACGCGGCGGCTGACGCCGGGCAGCCTGCTCCTCGACATCGCGAACGAGTTCGGCAAGGGCTGGACGCCTCGCGACGCCGACCAGCTCGATCGGGGTCCGGTCCTCGTCCGGAAGGCCCTCCAGTTCTCGCTCAACGTGCCCGCGATCCGGGCCCTCCAGCGGGTCGGCAACGAGGCCGTCGCCGACCGGGCGGCGAAGTTCGGGATCCGGTTCACCGGTGGTCGGAAGGCGTTCCTCCAGGCCGGCCTGGCCGGGGCGATCGGCACCGTGGAGGTCCGTCCGCTGGACCTCACATCCGCGTACGGCGCGATCGCGAACGGCGGCGTGCGGGTCCCGCCACGGATGATCCTCGAGATCCGGGACGCGACGGGCAAGGTCATCTACCAGGCCGCGAAGCCGAAGACGAGGGCGGCCGTCAGCCCGCAAGCCGCGTTCCTGGTCACCGACATCCTCCAGGGCAACACCCTGCCGAAGCAGAACCCGATCTGGTCGAAGGTCCTCGAGCTGCGCAACGGCCCTCATGGCGAGCATCGGCCGGCCGCCGTCAAGACGGGCACCGCCAACGACGCGCGGGACCTCGCGACGTACGGCTATCTCGCCCCGCCGAAGGATCCGAGGGGGCCGGCCTACGCGGTCGGCATC
>DATLVO010000145.1:0-2948 GCA_035577485.1 Verrucomicrobiia bacterium | reverse complement strand
TCGGCGCTCGAAGGCGAGCCCGAATCCTCAGCGGTCTTGCTCGCTCCAATGGCGTCGGCGGCGGACTCGGCAGCCACGGCGGCCCCCGTGGCCTCGATGGCCCCGGTGTCCTCGGGTTCGGCTGCGTCCACCGGTTGGTCGGCCCCCGTCGGAACGGGGACCCGCTTCTTCGTCATCGATGGCCTCCGGCGGCGATCGCGATCGCCTCGACGATCTTCGTGTAGCCCGTGCAGCGGCAGAGGTTGCCCGCGATCGATTCGCGGATCGCCCCATCATCCGGGCCGCCTCCGGCGTCGAGATACGCCCGCGCCGCCATCAGCATGCCCGGGGTGCAGATCCCGCACTGGGCCCCGCCCGCCTCGAGGAACGCCTGCTGGAGCGGGTCGAGCACGGCGCCCTCCGGCGACGGCTCGGCAAGCCCCTCGACGGTCGCGACGTGAGTCCCCTCGACCTGGCAGACCGGCACGAGACAGGAGTCGACCGGCGCGCCGTCGAGGAGGACGGTGCAGGCGCCGCATTCCCCCTCGCCACAGCCCTCCTTCGTCCCGGTCAGCTCGAGGTCCTCGCGGAGGACGTCGAGGAGGCGGCGCATCCCCGGCGCCTCGACCTCGACCGGCAGGCCGTTCACGGCGAAGCTCCAGGCCGTCATCGGGCTCGACTCACGTGCGTTCGTCCGGGTCGCGCGGCCCGCGGATGACCTGCGGATCCGTGGCGGCCTCCGGCCGGGGGTCGGCGCCGTGCTCGATCGGGTCGTCGATCGTCGCGTCGACGGCGCCCGGTTGCGGCGCGACACGGACCGGTCGCGTGATGCCGAGCCCGGCCAGGATCCGCTCGGGCGACGCCGGCAGCTCGTGGATCCAGACGCCGGTCGCGTCGTGGATCGCGGCGACGACCGCCGGCGCCCCGACGTCCATCGGCAGCTCGCCGACCCCCTTGGCGCCGTGCGGCGCGCCGCTGTACGGCGCCTCCACGAGCAGCGTGGTGATCCGCGGCGCGTCGAGCGCGGTCGGGATGATGTACGTCGCGAGCCGGTCGTTGAGGTAGCGGCCGTCGCGAAGCTTGATCTCCTCGATGGTCGCGTAGCCGATCGCCTGGAGGGTCCCGCCCTCGACCTGGCCCTCGGCCAGCACGGGATGGATCACCCGGCCGACATCGTCGGCGGCGACCACGTCGCGGACGGTGACCTCGGCCGTATCGAGGTCGACGTCGACGGTCGCCACACAGGCCGCCCAGCCGAAGGCGGGGTAGGCGTCGCCGCGATAGGTCTCGTCGTCGAACTCGACGTGCGGGTAGGGCTCGAACTCCTGGTCGACCCGGGTCGGGCCGTGGCTGGCCGCGTCCGCGGTCTGAACGTCGGCGAACGGGGCCCCGCCATTCCGCTCCTCGACCGTCGCCCGCAGCCGGCGGGCCGCCTGGATCAGGAGCCCTCCGACCACCATCGCCGTCCGGCTCGCAACGGTCGGCCCGGAGTCCGGCACGATCGCGGTGTCCTGCGGGGCGATCTCGACGTCGTCGAACGCGAGGCCCAGCTCTGCGGCGACGAGCTGCGGAAAGATCGTCTTCGTTCCCTGCCCCATCTCGGTGGAGCCGGTGAGGATCCGGACCTTGCCGTCGGCCCCGAGCTCGATCGAGGCGACGCTCGCGAGCTTGACCTCGCCGGAGCCCGTGAACCCGGCCCCGTGCCAGGCGAGGGCGACGCCGATCCCCGACGCCGTCCGGTCGCGGCCCGTTCGGAGCGGCGACCCGGGCAGCGCGCCCGAGCCGGCCCGGCGGGTCCGAGCCGCCGCCGTTCGCGCATGGACGCCCTCGAACTCGGCTGCCTCGGCGGCGCGCTCGAGGACCTCGGCCGCGGCGACGCTCTCGCGCAGGACCTGGCCGGTCGGCGTCGTGTCGCCGAGCTGATAGAGGTTGCGCCGGCGGATCTCGAGGGGGCTGATCCGGAGCGCCTCGGCGATCCGCCCGAGCTGGATCTCGGCGGCGAACTCGACCTGCGGCGCGCCGAAGCCGCGAAACGCCCCGTTCGGTGGCGTGTTCGTCCGGGTCGCCCGGGCCCGGATCCGGACGTTCGGACAGCGGTACGGCCCGCCGGCGTGGATCGCACCCCGGCTCAGGACGACGGGCGTGAGCGTGCAGTACGCCCCGCCGTCCATCACGACCTCGATGTCCTGGGCGACGAGGCGACCGTCGGCGGTGACCCCGGTCCGGTGGGTCACGATCGCGGGATGGCGCTTCGTCGTCGCCGACAGGTCCTCGTGCCGGTCGTAGATCATCCGGACCGGCTTGCCGGTCTTGCGGGCGAGGAGCGCCGCGTGGAGGGCCACGATCGAGGGGTACTCCTCCTTGCCGCCGAACCCGCCGCCGGTCTCCGCCTGGACGACCCGCGCCTGCGCATCGTCGAGGCGGAGCGAGCGCTTCAGCGCCTTGTGGATGTAGTACGGGCACTGGAGCGAGCCGTGGACGGCCACCCCGCCGTCCTCGCGGGGAACCGCGATCATCGCGTTGTTCTCGATGTAGAGCTGCTCCTGGTGACCCACGCGGTATTCGCCCTCGAGGACGAGGTCGGCCGCCGCGAAGCCCGCATCGAGATCACCCGTCGCGATCTCGTAATGGGCGAAGACGTGGTCGCTCGCGAGCGGGTCGAAGACGGGGGCGATGGGCGTCGTCCGGATCGCGATCGCGCGGCGGGCACGGCGAAGGGTCTCGCGGTCAGCCGCCGCCAGCAGGATCAGCGGCTCGGCGTGATGCTGGATCTCGCCGCCGACGGGCACGAGGACCGGCTGGTCGTCGCTGATCAGGCTGACGATGTTGTCGCCGGGGATGTCCGACGCATCGACGACGGCGATCCGCGACCAGTCGAACGCCGGGTCCAGGTCGAAGCCGTCGAACCGGGCGTGGGCGTCGGTCGAGCGGATCGTGGCGCCGAACCAGGCGCCCGGGAACACGAGGTC
>DATLVO010000144.1:0-7766 GCA_035577485.1 Verrucomicrobiia bacterium | reverse complement strand
CTGATGCAGGCGTACGCCGAGGGCTTCGAGATCATGCACGCGTCCTCGTACGACCTCGATCTCGCGGCGATCTCGGACCTCTGGATGCACGGCTCCGTCGTCCGGTCGTGGCTCCTCGAGCTGGCGGCCCGCGCGTTCAAGGCCAACGGCCAGGACCTCCAGCATCTCCGCGGCTACGTCGAGGACAGCGGCGAGGGACGCTGGACGATCCAGGAGGCGATCGACCACGACGTCCCGGCGCCGGTGATCACCCTCTCCTTGCTGACACGGTTCCGCTCCCGCCAGGACGACTCGTACACGGCCAAGGTATTGGCTGCACTCAGAAATGAATTCGGTGGTCATGCAGTCAAGACCGAATGAGATGGCACCCTCAGCGTCGAGTCGACGCCCGCTCACCGAGGTCGATGGCCGAGCTCCGCGAGGCCATTCGCCCGAGGTTTCATGCGGTGAAGACCGAATGACGGCGACGAGCGCGTGACCGAGACCGCGGTCCCGAAGCGGCGGAAGACGTCGGCCGAGCCCGACGCGCCGTCGATCGCCCCGGAGACCGCCCCGGACAAGTCGCCCCACCCGTCGCCTCGGGCCAAGGACGCGCCGCGGACGATGAAGGACCTGCGGCTGTCCCGCCAGGGCAAACGGAAGCCACAGCCGAAACAGGACGACAACCCGCTTCGGGAGGGCCTCCGCCTCGAGCGGGTCCCCGACCCGAGCGTCCTCGTGCTGTTCGGGGCGACTGGCGACCTCGCCCACCGCAAGGTCGTCCCGGCCCTGTACCAGCTCTGGCGAACCAACCTCCTGCCCCACGAGTTCGCGATCGTCGCGATCGGCCGGCGCGATTACGACGACGAGAGCTTCCGGGCGGACCTCCGCGCCTCGGCCGAGAAGTACTCGCGCGTGCTGCCGCTCGACGAGGCGGCGTGGCGGTCGTTCGCGACGCGGATCCGCTACCAGCGCTGCGACTTCGCGGACCCCGCGGGCTTCGACTCGCTGGCGAAGACGCTCGAGGCCATCGACCGCGAGCAGCGCTCGGCCGGCAACCACCTCTACTACCTCGCCACCCAGCCCTCGCAGTTCGCCGAGATCGTCGCGCAGCTGGGTCGTGTCGGGCTGGACCACGAGCGCCACGAGGGCGGCTGGCGTCGGATCGTGATCGAGAAGCCGTTCGGCCATGACCTCCAGTCGGCCATCCGGCTCAACCGCGAGGTCGGCAAGGTCTTCCGCGAATCGCAGGTCTACCGGATCGATCATTACCTCGGCAAGGAAACCGTCCGGAACCTGCTGGTCTTCCGGTTCGCCAACGGGATCTTCGAGCCGATCTGGAATCGCCGCCACATCGACCACGTCCAGATCACCGTGGCCGAGTCGATCGGCGTCGAGAACCGCGGCGCGTTCTACGAGGAGACCGGTGCCAGCCGCGACATCCTCCAGAACCACCTCCTCCAGCTGATGAGCCTGGTCGCGATGGAGCCGCCGGCGACGTTCGAGGCCGACGCCCTGCGCGACGAGAAGGTCAAGGTGATCCGGGCGATCGGCGAGCTGAGCCCGGACCGGATGCGGACCGACGTCGTCCGCGGGCAGTACGGGCCGGGCTGGGTCGCTGCGCAGCCGGTCCAGGGCTACCGCCACGAGCTCGAGGTGGACCCCGAGTCGGAGACCGAAACGTATGTCGCCGTCCGGTTCGAGGTCGACGACTGGCGCTGGTCGGGCGTCCCGTTCTATCTCCGGGCGGGCAAGCGGCTGCCGAAACGGGCGACGGAGATCGCGATCCAGTTCAAGGACGTGCCCCATCGGCTGTTCCAGGACTCGCACTCCGATCCCGACCCGAACCTGCTCGCAATCCGGATCCAGCCCGACGAGGGGATCATGCTGCGGTTCGGCGCCAAGGTGCCCGGTCTCGGGATCGACGTCCGCTCGGTGACGATGGACTTCACGTACGGCTCGGCGTTCACGGTCGATTCGCCCGACGCCTACGAGACGCTGATCCTCGACGCGCTGCTCGGCGACGCGTCGCTGTTCACCCGCGCCGACGAGGTCGAGGGGGCCTGGGCCCGCGTGACGCCGATCATCGACACCTGGGCCGAGATGCCGTCGCCCGCCTTTCCCAACTATGAGGCCGGCACCTGGGGCCCAGAAGACGCTGATGAATTGTTGGCTCGCGAAGGCCGGAGATGGAGGCGTATCTGAGGTGGCACCCTCAGCCGCGAACGGCGGATCGCCCACCGAGGTCGGAGGCGGAGCTCCGCGACGCCATCCGCCCGAGGTTTCGGCGGATCTAGCTCGACGCAACATGATCGGCAGCCGGTCGTGACCGGCGGCGCCGTCGCGCCCACGGCCCCGGTCCGGCCGAACGAGCCGATCCTCCGGTGGCGCTCGCGCGCCCACAGCATCGAGGAGGTGGAGCAGGAGCTGAGCCGGATCTGGGCCGAGCCGGACCTCTCGATCCACGTCGACGGCGAGCAGACCACCGCCCGCCACGTGGCCGCCCGGACGAGCGTGATGAACCTCGTCGTCATCGCTCGCCGGCCGGAGGTCGGCGAGCGGAGCGCCGCGACGATCCAGCGCCTGACCGGCCGTCACCCCTCTCGGACGATGGTCGTCCAGCCCGCCGATCCGGACGGCCCATCGTGGCTCGATGCCCAGATCGTCGCCCACTGCATCATGCCCCGGGCGGACGCCCCCGAGACCTGCGCGGAGACGATCCATCTCGTCGCCGGCGGCGAGGCGGGCCGCCACCTCGACGCGATCGTCGCGCCCCTGTTAATCCACGACCTGCCGGTCACGGTCTGGTGGCCCGACGAGCCGCCGTTCGGCAGCCAGGCCGTGAACGACCTCCTCGAGATGACCGATCGCCTCGTGATCGACGGCTCGGGCTGGCGCGGGACGGGCCTGACCCAGCTCCGACAGCTCGCGGCGATCGCCGAGCGGCTGCCCATCGCGGTGTCCGACTTCGCGCTCGTCCGCCAATCGCGCTGGCGCGAGGCAATCGCCGCGATCTTCGACATCGCCGAGTTCTTGCCGTACCTCCGCCACATCCGGCGCATCGCGGTCGCGTACGCCGTTCGCGACGAGGGCGGCGCGGAATCGACGAACATCGTGAAGCCGGTCTATCACGCGGCCTGGCTCGGGTCGCGCCTCGGGATGCGGGTCGTCCGGCCGCTCGAGGCGATGACCACCGGAACCCGGCGGCCACCCGTTCGCGGCGGCCGAGGCCCGTCCCTGGCGAACCCGGGCGCGGGTCTGGGCGCCACGCTCCGGGCGGATCGCAGCGACATCGCCGTCGTGATCCGGCCGGTGATGTCGGAGATGCCGCCCGGGACGACGCTCCGGGTCGAGCTCCTCGCGGACTGGCGGGGCTCGGAGCTGCGCGCAGACGTGACCGCCGAGCAGGAGGCCGTCCACGTCCGCGTCTGGCAGGACGGCGTGCACGCCCTCGAGCGCGGCTTCAACGCGCCCCGTCGGACGGACGTCGACCTCCTCGCGGAGGCGATCGAGGGCGGCGGCCGCGACCCGGTCGCGGTCGGGACGCTGGAGCTCGCCGCCGAGCTGGCCGGTGGTGCGCTCGATGGATGAGCCGACCATCGTCACGCTGGCCGATCCGGAGGCCTGCTCGCTGGCGGCCGCCGAGCGGATCGTCGAGATCCTCGACGTGGCGATCGACGATCGGGGAGAGGCCCACTGGGCGACGACGGGCGGGTCGGCGCCGGGCGGGATCTACCGCCATCTCGCGGGACCGCTCCGCGACGAGCTCGACTGGCGGAAGGTCCGCCTGTGGTGGACCGACGACCGGTTCGTCCCGTACGACCACCCCCTCTCGAACGTGAAGCTCGCCTTCGACCTCCTGCTGGACGCGAGCGCGTTCTCCGGGGCGTCGGGTACGGGCGCCTCCGGTGCGGACGTGCTCCTCGGCCATCAGCCCGGCGTCCCGATCCGGGCCTCCGACGTCCATCCCTTCCCGACGGCCGACGCGATCGGCGAGGGTCGCGACCCGGACTGGTGCGCCGGCCAGTACGTCCACGAGCTCCTGGCCGACGGCCCGGACCTGAACGGCAACGAGCTCCCGGCATTCGATCTCGTCCTGCTCGGCGTCGGACCGGACGGCCACATCCTGTCGGTCTTCCCCGACTCCGATTCCTTCGACCGCGACGAGTGGGCCTTCGGCGTCCCCGCTCCGACGCACGTCGAGCCGCACGTCGCCCGGGTGACCCTCAGCCCCAGGCTCGTCAGCGCGGCGAACGAGATCGTCGTCGTCTGCCACGGCGAAGCCAAGGCCGAGATCCTGCGGGACGTCCTCCACGGCGCCGTCGAGCCGCGGCGGTTGCCGGCGCAGCTGGCCCGCCGGCCCGGGGCAACGTGGATCGTCGATCGAGCCGCCGCCGCGCTCCTGTGACCGGCGCGCTCCCGTGACCGGTGCGCTCCAGTGACCGGCGCGCTCCCTGCCGCGCCCGACATCACGATCCGCCGAGCTGCCGCCCGGGACGCGGCGGCGGTCGCCGAGGTGTTTCTCGCGTCGTTCAAGGCGACCTACGCGTTTCCGCTCGCCCACACCGACGAGGAGGTCCGCGACTGGGTCCGGGACGCCATGACCGCCGCGCCGGAATCGTGGGTGGCGGTCGAGGCTGGTCGGGTCGTCGCGTGGATGGTCGTCGGCCCGGGCGAGCTCGACCAGCTCTACGTGGCGCCCGACCGGCTCGGCCGGGGAATCGGCCGGCGGCTCCTCGACGTCGCGCGGGAGCGGTCGCCGAACGGCCTGAGCCTCTACACGTTCCAGGTCAACGCCCGGGCCCGTCGCTTCTACGAGCGGAACGGGTTCGTCGCCGAGTGGTTCGGCGACGGGTCGGCCAACGAGGAGGGCCAGCCCGACGTCCGTTACGCCTGGCGCGTGACCGACCAAGGCGAGTCCCCATCCCGCACGATCATCTCGCCCGACGCCGCGCACATCGCCGTCTTCTCGAGCGGAGCGGGCTCGCCAATCGTGCTCGTCCATGGGGCGACCGCCGATCACACGACCTGGCGGACCAGCGGGCCGCTGCTGGCCGCCCGCCATGCGATCCACGCGATCGATCGCCGCGGGCGGGGCGCGTCCGGAGACGCACCGGACTACGCGATCGAGCGCGAGTTCGAGGACCTTGCGGCGGTCGTCGACGCGGTCGCCGCCGAGACCGGCCGTCCGGTCGACGTCGTCGGGCACTCCTACGGCGGCCGGATCGGCCTCGGCGCCGCGCTGCTGACCGCGAACCTGCGCCGGCTCGTCGTGTACGAAGGCGCCCCACCGCCGATCGTCAGCCGGGGCTACCAGGACGAGGGCACGCTCGACCGGATCGAGACACTGGTCGCTGCCGGCGATCGGGACGCGGCGCTCGCCGCGTTCATGGACGAGATCGTCGGCATGCCAGCGGCCGATCTCGCCGCGTTCCGGGCGGATCCGATCTGGCCGCGCCGGGCGGCGGCGGTCGGGACGACGATCCGCGAGCTGCGGGCCGAGGTGAGCCCCGCTGCGTCACTCGATGCGCTCGGGCGGGTCCGCCAGCCGGTCCTGCAGATCCTCGGCGGGGCCAGTGCCCCCGTCTTCAGGGAGGCGACCCGGGCCCTCGACGCGCGGCTCCGGAACGGGCGGATCGTCAGGATCGACGGCGCGCGACACGCCGCCCACCACACCCATGCCGATGCGTTCGTCGGGGCGATCGAGGCCTTCCTCGCCGATCCGGACGTGGCAGACTGACGCCATGGATCTCAGTCCGATCACCTGGATCATCCTCGGCTTCATTGCCGGCGCCCTGTCCGGGCTCCTCGTCGGCGGGCGGACCGCCCGGGGCTGCCTGCCGAACATCGTCGTCGGCATCCTCGGTGCTCTCGTCGGCGGCTGGCTCGCTCGCCAGATGGGGTTCGGCGTGGGCGAGGGGTTCATCGCGGCGATCGTCGTCGCGGTCTTCGGCGCCGTCGTCATCCGGGTCGTCCTCGAAGCCCTCAGCCCGAACGACAACCGGTAGCGTCGCGGGTGCGCTTCGGCGCCACAGCCGGCGCTCACCCCCCGTCCCGCCTTCGATGATCATCGAGACCGAGGGCCTGGCCAAGCGCTACGGCCGGGCCGACGCGCTGGTCGACCTGACGATGCAGGTCGATGCCGGGGAGGTCTTCGGCTTCCTCGGGCCGAACGGCGCCGGCAAGACGACCGCGGTCAAGCTGCTCCTCGGGCTGACCCGACCGACCCGAGGCCGTGCGACGGTCCTTGGCGCCCCGCTCGGCGACCGCGCGACGCGCGGCCGGATCGGCTACCTGCCCGAGCTCTTCCGGTACCAGCCGTGGCTCCACGCTCGGGAGGTCCTCGAGCTCCACACCCGGCTCATCGGTGGCGGTGTCGACCGGAGCCGGCGGGCGATCGACCGGATCCTCGAGGAGGTCGGACTCGCCGATCGGGCCGACGACCTGGTCGGCGGCTTCTCGAAGGGGATGCAGCAGCGGCTCGGCCTCGGTGTCGCGCTGCTCGGAGCGCCCCCGCTGATCGTCCTCGACGAGCCGACGTCGGCCCTGGATCCGGTCGGGCGGGCCGACGTCCGCGCGATCATCCGGCGAGCCCGTGACGCGGGCTCGACGATCTTCCTGAACTCGCACCTGCTGACCGAGGTCGAGCGGGTCTGCGACCGGGTCGCGATCGTCGACCGCGGCCGGGTCCTCGCCGACGGCCGGCTCGACGACCTCCTCGGGGCGCGTGCGGTGCGGATCCGGGCGACCGATCTGACGCCGGCGGCGATGACCACGCTCGGACGCTTCGGGCGGGTCGCCGCCGGCGACGATGGGTGGCTGACGATCTCCGGGATCGATGCGGCCACGATCCCCGACGCCGTCGCGGCGATCGTCGCCTCCGGTGGCCGCGTCCATACTGTCGACCCGGGCCGGGCGACGCTCGAGGACCGCTATCTCGAGCTGATCGGCCCGCCGGGGTCGGCATGAGCAACATCCTCGTGATCGCCCGCCTGACCGTGGCCGAGGCGGTCCGCCGCCGGATCGTCTGGGTCCTCGCCGGCCTGACAATGATCAGCGTCGCGCTGACGACCTGGGGCGTCGAGCGCCTCGTCTCGCTGGCGCGGGCGGGCGGCACGAGCGATCTCGAGATCTACGTCGGCGTTTCGCAGGTCCTGATCCTCGTGGCGTTCATGTTCAGCTTCGTCCTCGCGATGACGGCGGCGTTCCTCGGCGCGCCGGCGATCGCCGCGGACCTCGAATCCGGCGTCGCCCATGCCATGCTCGCCCGACCGATCCGGCGGGCCGACCTGGTCGTCGGTCGCTGGCTCGGCCTCGTCGTCGTCGTGGTCCTCTACGCGGCCGGCTCCGGGCTGCTCGAGGTGACGGCCGTGAGCTTCGTGAGCGGCTATGCACCGCCGCAGCCGATCCTCGCAATCGCCTTCCTCTCGGCGCAGGCGGTCGTGCTCCTGACGCTGAGCATCGTGCTCAGCACGCGGCTGCCGGCGATCGCTGCCGGTGCGATCTGCGTCGTCGCGTTCGGCCTCGGCTGGATGGCCGGCGTGTTCGCGGGGATCGGGCGGTTCTTCGACGCGGGCCCGCTCGTGTCGGTGGCCGAGGGCTCGCGCTGGCTCCTGCCCACCGACGGCCTGTGGCGCGGCGCGATCTTCGGGCTCGAGCCGCCGGCGGTCGTCCTGGTGGCCGTTGGGCGCGGCGGCCCGGCAGCCCAGGCCAACCCGTTCTTCGTGGCAACGATGCCGCCGGGCGCGTTCATCGCGTGGTCGGCGGTCTGGGTCGCGATCGTTCTC
>DATLVO010000143.1:0-5684 GCA_035577485.1 Verrucomicrobiia bacterium | reverse complement strand
GGCGCGTGCGGAGCCCGCGCTCGCCGACGACTGACGTCGACGGCCGAACGGGCCCGGCGTTTGCCGCCTCGGCCACGGTCGTCCTACGATTCGGGCGAGGCAAGACATCGCCGCAGCCCGCCCCGGCCGGGGACGCGACCGAGGCCGATGGAGGATCGTCCTGATGACCCGACTGATCTCTGCCCTCTCGATTGGCGCGCTCCTGGCGACCCTGATCGTCGGCGGCGCGGCCAGCGCCCAGCCCTTCCCCGCGACCATCACGCTGCCCGGGGCCACCTCTGCCGAGGGCATCGCCACGGGGGCGGGAGCGACCTTCTACGCGGGTGACTTGTTCGCCGGCGACATCTACCGGGGCGATCTGCACTCGGGTGCGGTCTCGAAGTTCATCGACGCCCCGGCCGGCCGGAACGCGCTCGGCATCCGGGTCGATCTCGAGCACGGCCTGCTCTTCGTCGCCGGTGGATTCACGGGCCAGGCGTATGTCTACGACCTGCAGACCGGCGCCGACATCGCCCAGTTCCAGCTCGGGACGCCGCCCAATTCGATCATCAACGACGTCATCGTCGCCGGCGACGCCGCCTGGTTCACCGACTCGGTGCAGGCGCACCTGTATCGCGTCCCGATCCACGACGACGGCTCGCTCGGCGCCCCCTCGACGCTCACTCTCAGCGGCCCGGCCGCGGACCTGGCCCCCGGCTTCAACCTCAACGGGATCGCCGCAACGCCCGATGGCTCGACGTTGATCGTCGCTCACACGAACGACGAGACCATCTACACGGTGGACCCGACGACCGGCGCGAGCGCCGCGATCGCCGGCGGCGGCCGCCCGAACGTCGATCTCACGAACGTCGACGGGATCCTCTTCGAGGCCGGCCGGTTGTGGGCGGTCCAGAACCTCAGCAGCCAGGTCACCGAGCTTCGGCTGAGCCCGGACCTGTCATCGGCGACGGTCGAGAAGGTGACCACGAAGGTCGATGAACCCGCCTTCGAGGTGCCGACGACGATCGCCCGCGTCGGGAACCGGCTGGCCGTCGTCAACGCGAAGTTCGACACGGGCTTCCCGCCGACGGCGACGAGCTACGAGGTGGTCGAGTTCGACCGGTAGCCAGTTGGTGACCAGCCGCTCCTGAGCCAACCGAACCCATCGGAGGCCGTTGCGGGCGGCCGCGCCTATCATTCGCCGATGGCCCCAGACGCGGCCCGATGACGCTGCCCTCGCCGCCGCCCCAACCCCAGCAGCCCTCGAAGCCATCGACCACGCCGCCCCGCCCGGGGCTCCCGAAGTGGTACTGGTGGGCCGTCTTCATCTTCCTCCTCGGCTGGAACGCGGTGACGCTCCTCTTCTCGGGACCCAGCAACACGGTCGAGCTGCCGTACTCCGCGTTCATCGCCCAGGCGAAGGCCGACAACATCGACCAGGTCACGTTCAACGGCCAGGCGATCGACGGGGCGTTCAAGCATCAGATCGCATGGCCGCAACCGAACGCCGCCGCATCGAACGCCGCCGGATCGCCGGCCGCAAGCCCGGCAGCCACGGCCGCCGGGGCCGCCGCCGCCACGACCACCTACACCTCCTTCTCGACGATCGAGCCGCCCGACGGGGACCCGGCGTTGCTGCCCCTCCTCGAATCGCACGGGGTCACGGTCAGCGCGAAGAACGTCGGTGGCAGCTCGTTCCTGGTCGACTTGCTCCTCGCCATCGGGCCGACGGTGCTTCTCGTCGGCGTGATCTTCTACATCGGCCGCCAGATGCAGCGGAGCCAGCAGGGGATCTTCGGGTTCGGGGGCAGCCGGGCGCGCCTGTACGACGCCGAGCAACCGAAGGTCACCTTTGCCGACGTCGCCGGCGAGGACCAGGCGAAGACGGAGCTCGCCGAGGTCGTCGACTTCCTGAAGTCGCCCGATCGTTACCGCCGCCTCGGCGCCCGGCTGCCGCGCGGCGTCCTGCTCATCGGCCCGCCCGGGACCGGCAAGACGCTGCTCGCACGAGCGGTGGCCGGCGAGGCCCACGTCCCGTTCTTCAGCATCTCGGCGTCGGAGTTCGTCGAGCTCTTCGTCGGCGTGGGCGCGAGCCGCGTCCGCGACCTCTTCTCGAAAGCGAAGGCAGCGGCTCCGGCGATCGTGTTCGTGGACGAGATCGATGCGGTCGGCAGGCAACGCGGCGCCGGGCTCGGCGGCGGCAACGACGAGCGGGAGCAGACGCTCAACCAGCTGCTTGTCGAGATGGACGGCTTCGACGCCGACTCGAACGTCATCGTCGTCGCGGCGACGAACCGCCCCGACGTCCTCGACCCCGCCCTCTTGCGGCCCGGCCGGTTCGACCGCCAGGTGACCGTCGGGTTCCCGGATCGGATCGGTCGCGAGGCGATCCTCAAGATCCACACGAAGAACCTGCCGCTCGCGTCGGAGGTCGATCTCGCGGTGGTTGCCGCGGGGACGCCAGGCTTCTCCGGCGCGGATCTCGCGAACCTCGCGAACGAGGCCGCGCTGCGCGCCGCCCGGGCGAACCGCAGCAACGTCCGCCCCGAGGACTTCGAGGAGGCCCTCGACACGCTGATCCTCGGGACCCGCCAGGCCGGGCTCACGAACCCCGAAGAGCGCCGCACCGTCGCGTACCACGAGGGCGGACACGCCGTCGTCGCCCGCCTCACGCCGGGCGCGGATCCCGTCAACAAGGTCACGATCGTGCCGCACGGCCAGGCGCTCGGGGTGACCGAGCAGCGGCCGATGGACGACCGTCGCAACTACCCGCTCGACTACCTCGTCGGGCGTCTCGGCGTCATGCTCGGCGGCCGGGCCGCGGAGGAGATCGCCTTCGGCCAGCCGACGACGGGCGCGGAGAGCGACCTCAAGCAGGCGACCGAGCTGGCCCGACGGATGGTCGGGCTGTGGGGGATGAGCGAGGCGCTGGGTCCGGTGTCGTACGGGGTGGGGGAGCAACAGCCGTTCCTCGGCCGCGAGCTCGCGGCCCCGCGGGAGTTCGCCGAGGCGACCGCCGCCCGCATCGACGCGGAGGTGGCGGGGCTGATCGAGGCGGCCCACGACCGGGCGCGGGCGACCCTGAGCCGCAATCGAGCGGCGCTGGACGCGCTGGCGGCCGAGCTGGTCGCCCACGAGTCGGTCACGGCTCGCCGGCTCGACGAGATCCTGGTTGCCGCGGGCGCGAAGCTGCCGTCCGAACCGACCGGGTCCGCCGCTGCGCCTCATGTCGAGCGGCCGAAGACGGCGGCGAAGCCCCGGGTCGCGGCGGCTCGGGCGGTGCGGCGGTTGCGCCGCGGCGCTGGGACGGAGCCGCCGCCGGGCTAGGTTGCGGACTCGGTCTCGTGGCTGAGACTCGCCCCGATGACGGCACCACCGGCGGCGATCAACCCGATGATCAACCACGAGATCGTATGGAGGGCCTTGAAGCCGGCGATCGTGCCCACGGCCGTCTCGATCGGCGGCGCGACAACGTTCCCGCACAGAAAGGTGAGGCCGTCGGTCGCCGCCGCGATCCCGGTTGGCCCGCAATTCGTCGGGGCGAAGAGCGTCAGGCCAGCGATCACAACGATCGCGCCTCCAAGGATCGCGCCGACTGCAGCCCACGGCCCCCGAAACGCTTCGCGCACCGCGTGAATGATCATGTGCATCGGTCCCTCCCTCCGGTTGTGTCGAGACCGTAGTGGTCAGCTGTCTGGTATGCGTCTCGCTATGCGCGGTCCGAAATCGGACGCTGTCCTTGGTCACGCGTCTTTCTCGGCTCGTCAGGCCGATTTTCGGACTCCGAGTTCGGACAACCGGGTCGCGCGGCGGAGGTGATTTCCCGCGGCGTTCGAAATCGGACACGGCCGACCGGATACGGCCGACCGGATACGGCCGACCGGACACGGCCGACGGGACACGGCAGACCGGCGGAACGCCAGACGCGCCAGTCGGGGCGGGAGCGGGGACGCGGACACGCGAAAACAGCGAACGAGGCGGACCCCCAGGCCCGCCTCGTCGCTTCGCGGAGCCGGCGGCGCCGGCTCAGCCGTTACTTGTGGACCTGGACGTTGCCACCCGTGAGCGTCTGCACGCCGGAGTCGTAGCCGCTACCGAGGCGGATCCGATACGTGTCGGACGAGCCGGGCTCGCCGTTGTCGACGACGTCGATCCGGTACAGGACCGAGCCGCTCCCATTGATCGTCGCCGTCCCGAAGATGCTCGCGGACGTCCCGTCGCGCGAGCACGTCACGGCCTGGACGTCGATCGAGTGGACGTTGATGTTCACGGCGGAGCCGTGGTCCTGGTATTCCTCCTGGCCCGACGGGCCGGCCCCCTTGGCGTTGCCGCCGAAGGTCGCCTTGTCGCCGTCGGCCGCGGTGATCCGGCCACCGTAGGTGACCTTGCAGCCGGCCGAGCTGCCGGGGAGAACCCAGGTCTTCGTCGCGGTGTCGCCCGGCTCGCTGCCGTTCTGGGTGCCGCTCTTGTCGGTGTCAGCGAAGGCACTGATCACGTCGCTGCCCGGCAGCGCCGAGGTGTAGCAGAACGTCGCCTCGCCGGAAGCGTTGGTGACGTCGGTGCCGCTGGGCGGCGTGCGGAACGTCGTCGGGTTCACCGAGAAGTCCACGGTGATGGCCGGCGTGACGTTGCCGAAGGCGTCCTTGACGGTCGCCGTGACGCAGTGCTGGGCATCGACGACGTTCGTGGCCGTCGCCGGCTGGAGATCCAGCGTCGCCGGCTCTGCCGGTGTGACCGTCACGTTGACCGTCTCGACCGCGTTCGTCGGCCCGCCAGGGGTCGTCGTGGCGGTGATCGTGCACGTGTACAGCCCGACGGTGGTCGGGGCCGCGATCGTCTCGACGAAGGGGATGACCTGCGGTCCGGTCAGCGAGCCGGTCGGGAAGGCCGGATTGAAGCCGAACCCGATCGGGCAGCCGGCCGAGACGGCGAGGTCCGCCGTGTACGGGACGAGCTTGGCATTGGCGATGATGAACGGGCCGATCGTGCCGGCGCCGCTGTCATTCACCGCCGTGCCGCCGGTTGCCGTGGCCATGTCGCTGTAGCAGGAGAGCGCCACCGACACGCCTCCGGTCGTGTACCGGATCATCAGCAGGGTGATGTTGTTCGCGATCAGGCCGTTGATCGCGGTCGTGGTGTCGAGGTCGTCGCCACCACCCGGCAGGCCGTCCGGTCCGAAGTCGTCGGGCGGAGCCGCCGGGCAGGAGCCGTACGCGGTCGAGCTGTGGGGACCGGCGTCGCCGAGGACGACGAGGAACTGGCTCGCGAGCGGATCGCGGCCGCCGGCGGCGACCGGAGCGCTGTAGGCCGCGTCCGAGTAGGCCTCGAAGAAGGTCCGGTTGTAGGCCTCGGGTAGGTCCCCGCCGTCGTGCGCGGTCATCGTGGCGATCGCGGCCGAGAAGACGGCGCAGCTCGACACGAATCCGGGCGTGAGCAGGGCATAGGGGACGTCGCCCGCCGAGCCGAACGGCATGCCCGGATAGTCGCCGAGCGCCTCGACCGAGAAGCGGGCGCCCGGGATCGAGCCCTGGACGGTCGCGCAGAGATTGCTCGCGTCTGCCTGTGCCTGGGCGATCGGCACGCCCATGCTGGCGGTGGTGTCGATCGCGACGATGATGTCGGCCCGGGCCGGGAGGCCGTCGAGCGACAGGGTCTTGTTGACAGTCGTCGAGGTGCCGGCGACCAGGGACACGGTCACCGGGCTC
>DATLVO010000142.1:0-6574 GCA_035577485.1 Verrucomicrobiia bacterium | reverse complement strand
CTCGAGCGCGTGCCGCTCGTCTACTTCCACTCCGTAGATCGCGGCCAGTACGTCGCAGCCTATCCGGTGTTCGTCGTTGACGACGATCCGGCAGCGCTCTTCTTTTCCATGCAGGTCGACGACCTAGGCGCGGCTCTAGCCGCGCGCAAGTCGGACCATGCGATCGCGGAGGATGAAAGCGAACCTCGTCGCGCGTACGTCACGTCGACATTTCGAAGGAGGCTGCACCAGGTGGCCTTCCGCGAGCGGGTTATCCGCGCCTACCGCGAGAGCTGCGCTCTCTGCCGGCTCCATCATCCGTCCTTGCTCGATGCCGCTCACATCACGCCCGACAGTGATCCCGAAGGGGAGCCTCTTGTCAGCAACGGACTTGCATTGTGCAAGCTGCACCACGCTGCATTCGACAGCTTCTTCTTTGCCGTCAAGCCGGACTACACCATTGAGGTCCGCCCGTCGATCCTCGCCGAGTCTGATGGGCCGATGCTCGTGGTCGGTCTCCAGCAGATCCACGGTCAGACGATTCATCTTCCGACTCGGGCTGCGCATCTGCCGGATCCGGCCCGCCTCGCGCGTCGCTACGAGGACTACGCGCGCATCGTTTGAGGCCTCGCCGGAATGGCGGACGTGCGGGCTTGCGATATGGGCCGTGCTAGGCGCTGCAGCCTTCGTAGCAGCTCAAGCGAGCTGGTCGATCGCGTTGGCGGCAAGCGAGAACAGAGGATCCGGGATCGCGTCGTGCTGGCCCTAGCACGCCTCAGTGAAACTTGATGGCGCGCTCGTCGTTCGTCTCGACCGCCCGATCGGTATGCGCGCGCCGAGCGAACGCCTCTCGCAGCGTCAGAGGCTGAGCTCGTTGCCGGGAATCCAGCATGCTGGTATGCTGGGTCCATGAAGGTCACGATTGATCTGTCGGACGATCTCTATCGAGCAGTGAAGGTCGAGGCGGCGAGGTCGGACCGCAGCGTGCGGGCAGTCGTAGACGAGGCGCTCGAGGCCTGGCTGGCGGCCCGCGAGGATGACGAGGACCGGGCCTCCGCAAAGGCCGCACTTGTCGAATACCAGCGCGACGGCGGCGCGGCTGCTGAGGCCTTCTTCGCGTCGCTCGCGGCCGAGACGAAGGCGGCCTACGGCTCCGACGACGGGTGAGCCGGCGGCGCTACCGGGTCGACCTGGCGCCGGCTGCCCAGCGTCAGCTTCAGCGTCTACCGCCGGGTGACGCCGCGCGACTGCGCGGGCCGATCCTGGCTCTCGCGCTCGACCCTCGGCCGTCGAGCGCGACGAGGATCGTGGGCACCGAGCTCTGGCGCCTCCGCGTTGCGGATCTTCGCGTCGTGTACCAGATCGACGATGCGGCCCGGCTCGTGGTCGTCCTCAAAGTTGCACGCCGTTCCGAGAGCACCTACCGGCGCCTGGGCTGAGTGTCGGGCGCAGCCTTCGCGTGCCGTGCCAACCCGCGAGTTCGACCTCTGGACCGTACGCCGCCCTGCACGAGCGGTCTCGGCGTTGATCGAATGGCTAGGATGAGTGGCAGAAGGAGAGGAAGCCAGGATGACGCTCAACCCAGCGGCCGCGGCGCGGCAAGTCTTCAGCCTCCAAGGCGCCATCCTCTTCTCGCTCCTGCCGCTGGCCGCATTCGTCGGGTGCATGATGCTGATTGCCCGCGGTCCGGGCCGGCTCGCGACGGTTGCTTTGCCCGTCGCGATCGGGCTGTACCTGGTATACCCGCCGATCGTCGCCTGGATCTCCCGTCGGTCGCCCGCGCAGGCCCTGGTCGGCATTCTGGCCGCGCTGGCGATCGTTCCGACGATGGCACTGCTGTGGTATGGGCGGATCCCGTCTCCGCATTACGGCCGAGGAACGATCCTCGTCGGCGACGTCCCTGGAGCCTGGGAAATGACGATAGCCGTCCTGATCGTTGCCGCGACCTACGTCGCGATCGCGGTCTCGGACCGTGCGGCTCGACGACGGGGGTTCTTCGGGACGCTTGTGGTCGGCGTTGTCCTCACTGTCATCGTCGCTGGAATCCCCGCGTTCATCGGCACCGCGGTGGTCCTCACCTAGTGGCGGACTGATCCAATCACTCGTCTCGCACGCCCGGCCTCAGCCCGCCGCCTCGTCAAACAGCTCCTCGGCGGCACCGAACAGGAAGCCCTGGGCCTGGTCGGCCCCGAGCTCCAGCAGCGTGTCGGCCTGGCTCTCGCGCTCGACGCCCTCGGCGATGACCTCCAGCTCCAGCGCGGCGGCCACGTCGATGATCGCGCCCGCCACGGCGAGGGCCTGGTGATCGTGATCGACGTCGGCGACGAGCGAGCGGTCGATCTTCAGGAAGTCGAGCGGCAGCCGGCGCAGGTAGGCGAGGGACGAGTAGCCGGTTCCGAAGTCGTCGAGGCCCACCCGGTAGCCGAGGCGCCGGAGCTCGGCGAGGACGCCGGCGGTGTAGTCCCACTCGTCGATGAGCAGGGTCTCGGTGATCTCGAACTGGACCGACTCCCGATCCGCTCGGGCGGTCACGAGTCCGTCGAGGATCCGGGGCAGGCCCGGCGTCGCGAGCTGGCGCGGCGAGAGGTTGACCGACACGCGGCCGCCGCCGACGAAGTGCGCCAGCCGTGCGGCCTCCCCGGTGACCCACTCACCGAGCGGTACGATCATCCCGGTCTCCTCGGCGACCGGGATGAACTCGGCCGGCTGGAGATCGCCCCGCGGGTGGTGCCAGCGGAGGAGCGCCTCGGCTCCGGTCGCGGTGCGGTCGGACAGGCGGACGATCGGCTGGAACGCCACCGACATCGCGCCGACGTCGATCGCCCGTCGCAGGTCGGCTTCGAGCTCCAGTCGGGCGATCACCTCGCGACGGTGCCCGTTCGAGAACGTCTCGACGCGGCCGCCGCTCCGCGCCTCGGCCCGGTGGAGCGCGAGGCCCGCGTCCCAGAGGAGCGACTCGACCGACGCGTTCTCGTCCCGAATCGCCAGCCCGACGCTCACCGAAGGGTTCAGCTCCTGCGAGCCGACGAACATCGGTCCGCGCACCCGCTCGACCACGCGCCAGGCCGTCGGGGTGGCGGCCTCCGCCAGCGCGCCCGGGAAGACCGCCGCGAAGGTACCGCCATCGAGCCGGCCGAGCAGGGCGGCGTCGGGCAGACCCGCGCGAATCCGCTGCCCGACGGCTTCGATCACGCGCTCGGCTCCGGTCCGCCCGAGCGAGTCCTCGGCAACGCTCAGGCGATCGATGCCGATCAGACCGACGGCGACGTCACCCTCGACGGACAGCAGTCGGGCGAGCTCGGCAACGATCTTCGCCCGGTTCGGCAGGCCGGTCAGGGGGTCGCGGAACGCCATCGCTGCCAGGGCCACGTTCGCGGCCTGACTGTCGGTGACGTCGTACATCGAGAGGAGGATGCCCCGCACATCGGGGTCGGCCAGGATGTTGTCGGCGGTGCAGTCCAGGACGCGCCACTCGAACGAGGGGTGGGCCCGGACACGGACGGTGACGGTCCGGCCGGTCGGTCGCCCCGCGGCGACGTTTCGGATCAGAGTCGTGAGGCGCGCCTGATCGGCTGGGTGGGTGAGCTCCGTGAACGCGCGACCCACGAGCAGGCCCCGCTCCTGGTGGAGGAGCGCAGCCGCCGCCCCATTCACGTATTGGATGGCGCCGGTCCTGGTCAGCAGGACGACGGGAGCGACGAGCTGGTCGGTGACAGCGATGAACCGGTCACTGGGACCGGTCGGACGCGGAAGACGTTTGCGCACGCCCAAAGGGTCGAGCGCGCCCGGCGATCAGGCCATAGGCAGAGCGTCCGTTCGGGTGGACGGAGCGTCTCTTGGCGTCAGTCGCGCGATCAAAGCCGCCTGGGAATGGACGCCGAACCGCTCGAAGATCGCCGAGAGGTGGTTTCGGACCGTCGACTGCGAGACGTACAGCTCGCTGGCGATCGTCGGCACGCGCTCGCCGGCCACGATGCGCCGGAGGACCTCCCACTGGCGCGGGGTCAGGCCCGCGGCCTCCGGGATCCGCGCGAGCGACAGGCCGGGCGTGGTCCCGGCATGCATGAGGATGCCGCTCGCCTCGAGCTCCGCCGCGATCCGCCAGAGGTGTCGTTCGAGCTCCGCCTCGCGAGCGGACGCCGGGGGGTCCATGTGCACGAGGACGACGAGCCAGCCGGACGCGCCGGCGCGGGCCGTGGTGATGGCGGTGGCGATCGCCTCGAGCTCCACGATCGCGCCCGAGCGGTCGCGGACGGGAGCCGCGTACGCAACCGACACGCCCTCGATCCGGGCGGCTCGCCAACCGGCCAGCGTCACGAGATTGTCGATGTTCGGCGACGGCACGAGCTCAGCCCCGACGAGGTCGTCGACGGAGTAGTCCTCGCCGAGGACCGGACACGACGCCACCGACCGCGCGACGCCGCGCGAGTCGGTCACGACGATCGCGACGGCCTTCTCGAAGACGTCGGCGCCCGTCGGCCAGGGACCGGGTGGCACGCGTGGATCGACATATCGGACGAAGGCGAAGGGCCGTCCGTCGAGATCGAGCCGGCGGACCCATGCGCACAAGCCGGTCTGCGGTGCGGCCTGCCCGATCGCGTGGCGGTGCGCCCGGTAGAACTCGACGGCTCCGCTCCGCAACGCCTCGAGGGCCATGGCGGCGCCCCGACGGTCGCGCGGATCGATGACCTCCGAGACCGGCCGCCCGAGGATCCGTTCGACCGGCAGCCCGAGGGCCTCGGAGCCTGCGTCCGAGATGGCCCGCACGGTCATGTCCGCGAGGTCCACGAGGCCGATCGCGAGGCGGACGCTCGACATGTCGGCGCGGAGCCGCTCCAGGCCACGATCCGCGTCCGCGCGTTCGATCGCCATCGGCGCTCCCTCCGGGCGCTCGCTCGGCTCCGGCCGGGCGCTGCCCGAGTGTACGCCGACGGTCCACCCCGATCGCGTCAGTTGAGGCTGTTCAGCACGGTCACGACCAGCTGGAAGAGCTCGTCGGGGCGGTTCGTCGCGTCGAGCGCGCCCTTGCTCTTGGCTTCGGCCCGCTGCTCTGCCGTCGCCGAGCCGGCGTAAATCACGACCGGCGTCTGGATCCCGCTCTTCCGGAGCCGTTCGATGAGCGTGTAGCCGGCCGTCCGGTCGCGCCCTCGCGCCATGTCCGAGATGACCACGTCGAATGCCTGCTCTTGGGCCCGCTTCAGCCCGTCGTCGGTCGAGCGGGCCAGGACGAACGTGGCGCCGATGGTCTCCAGCGCCCGGCGCTCGTAGACGTTGTGCTCGGGGTTGTCGTCGACCCAGAGGATGGTCGATCTGCTCGCGTTCTCGACGACCGTCGGGGTGATCGTCCTCGTGGCGATCGAGGCCGCCGCCGGCGCATCGGGCACGCGAATTTCGGGATGCCGCTGCTCGATGCTCTCAAACGCCTTTTCGATCTCGCCCGCCGCCTCCGCCTGCTGGGCCTCGATCGAGAAGTCGACCCCGGCGATCTTCCCGGAGATCCGGTTGGTTCGATGGATGAACGCGTTGATCTCGATCCGGAACATCCGGAAGACGAGGAGGACGACGACCGGCAGGATCACCGCGCCGATCAACGCGCTGACCGCGTTCAGGAGCTTGACGACATCATCCATGGGGGTGCCAAGGTAGGACGCCATCGTCGGTCTGGCGTCTCGGCGGCGTCGATCAGCCCGACCAGGGATGGCCCCGATGCCCGCGCGAGGCACGACGAAGAGCCCGAGCGTTTTCCCGCGGGAGCTGGGTCGGACGTTGCGACGCAGTCATCAGGGGATCGCAACGGCTGACTTCCGCGAGACGTCGAAGAGACACGACGATGGTTTCCTACGACGCATGGAAACCGCCGTCGTTGCCGCTCTTGCTGCGTTCCTCCCGGCACTCCTTGCCCGCGCTGGCCAGCGAGCCGGCGAAGAAGTCGGCGCTGAACTTGGTTCAGGGGCGGGTCGGCTCGCTGTGAAGCTCTGGGATCGGATCCGAGGGGTCGTTCTCGGCGATCCGGTCGCAAAGGCCGCCGCTGAGAAGGTCGCCGAGCGACCGGATGATCCTCGCGCGACGGGCGCACTCGAGCTGCGCCTGGAGGATCTGACGAAGGCCGACGCGGCGCTGCGAGCCGACCTCGCAGCGATCCTCGAGGCGGCCGGCGACGTGACTGCTCGCGAAGGCGGGTATGCGGTCCGGCAGACCGCGTCGAACGGCGGCGTAAACGTCGGTCGTGACAATACCGGGACGATCCGAACCCGTCCCTGATCAGTCGGATTCGGGAAGGCAGCCCTCGTTCTTGGGCCGATCTAGGCGCGCTTCGGCTTCTTGCGGTCCGGATCGGCGCCTGGCAGGAAGTAGCCGAGGCTGCTCACGACGAAGCCCGCGAAGAAGAGGATGGCGCCGACCGTCGTCCACTGCGAGCGATCCGGCCGGGCGGCATCGGCCGCCTGACCGGCCTTGATGACACAGTCGACCTGCTTCTGGCCGAGCTCCGGGTATTTCGTGTAGCACGCGTTCTGCGCCTGTTGCGTGGCGGCCATGTCGCCTCCGGCAGCGATGATCGGATAGCCGAATACACCGAACCCGGCAATGGCCAGCA
>DATLVO010000141.1:0-3572 GCA_035577485.1 Verrucomicrobiia bacterium | reverse complement strand
GTGCGTCGGTCGCTGGGGGAGCCACACGCGCAAGCGCGATCTTCGTGAACCAGGCGGGCACAGAGATCGGTTGGGCCCGCCTCGTCGAGGACGCCTCCGGCGTCGTCCACGTCAACGTCCATGTCACGGGACTGACCCCGGGCCGACACGGGATCCACATCCATGCCGTTGCCGCCTGCGGACCGACGTTCGCCGCGGCCGGCCCCCACTACAACCCGCTGGCGCGATTGCACGGCCTGTCGAACCCGGGCGGGGCGCACGCCGGCGACCTCCCGAATCTCATCGTCAACGAGGACGGAGTCGGCCATCTCGATACGACGACCGATCGCGTGACGCTGACGGACGGCCCGACGACGCTGTTCGATCAAACGGTCAACGCCGTCGGCAGCAGCTTCATCATCCACGCCAACGAGGACGACCAGGTGACCGACGCCACGAACGGCGGCAGCGGCGCCCGCATTGCCTGTGGCGTGATCGTGGCCGGGTAGATGCTCGACCGACAGGCGTTCGGTCGTTTCGCGGAGCCGGCGAGGCTGGTCCTCGTCGCGCTCCGCGGCGGCCCGCGGAGTGTTGCGCCACTGCTCGACGAGGTCCGCTCCCTCGACGGACCCGTCGGGCCCGGGACGTTGTTCGCCGCGATCGCCCGGCTCGAGCGCCGCGGATTGATCGCGCCGCTCATGAACGGCGATGGACGCCGCGGCTATCGTCTGACCGACATGGAGATCCGCGCATGACACAGCCCTTCGGCGAGCTCGGGCGCTTTGCCGAGCCGTCGCTCTACATCCTCGTCTCGCTGAGCAACGGCGCCAAGCACGGGTACGCGATCATGACCGACGTCGAGCAGATGACGGGCTCGCCGCTCGGCCCAGGCACGCTCTATGGCGCACTGGCGCGCCTCGAGCGGCGCGGCCTGATCGAGGCGCTCGAGCCCGAGGACCGGCGCCGGCCGTACCGCCTGACGGGAGCGGGAGCGACGACGCTCGCCGCCCAGCTCGCCCACCTCGAGGGTTTCGTCCGGACGGGCCTCGAGCGGCTCGGCGGGGGCACCCGATGAAGCGCCTCGTTCGCCTCTACCCGCGTGCGTGGCGCGACCGTTATCTCGCCGAACTCGAGGACCTGCTGGCGGACCGCCCGCCGACGATCCGCGACCAGGTCGATCTCGCCCGTGGCGCGCTCGATGCCTGGGTCCATCCGCAGCTCGTTACCCGTCCGTCGGGCCAGGAGAGCCTGGGCCGAATCCGCCCCCGCGCGGTCGGCGCGGCCGTCCTCGGTGGCGGCCTGTGGATCGCGGGCGCACTGGCCACGAACGCGACGCAGGTCAGCGCGACCTCGGGCTACAAGGACTCGGTGGCGGGCTGGATGATCATGATCGCCGCCGCCGTGCTCACGGCGGCGGCGTCCATCGAACTTGCGAGATCGACGTCGACCCGATCGTCGGCCGCCTCGGCGACGGCTGCGACGATGCTCGTCGGAGCCCTCCTGATCGCCACGCCGTGGCCGATCCTCGCCGTCGGGTTCTACGGCTACGCGTTCGCCGCGGCCGGCTTCGGGTTCGTGGTGGGCGATGCGATGCCGTTGCGGTGGTTGCTGTCGGTCACGGCGCTCGTCCTGACATCGTTCAACACCCAGGACGAGCGGGCCCTCCTCGCGATCCCCTTCGGTCTCGCGTGGATCGCCATCGGATCGCTCGCAGCCGTTCGTGTGCCGGCCGCGAAGACGGCATGAGGGGCGACGATGGGCGCGCGCGAGCCGTCGACGCGTCCTGACGAACCCGACCCGCTGGCGATCCACGCCATCGCCGCTCTGCGCGATCGGCCGAGGAGCGGCGTCTCTCGCCGGACCCTGCTCCGGCGATCGCTGGGGGCCGCCGTCGCAGTGTGGCTGGTCGAGGTCGGCGGCGGACTGATCGGTGCGGTCTGGCCGGTCTCGAGCCGGGCCACGCCGCGGGTCCGGGTCGGGACGCTGTCCGACCTGATCGCGATGAACGTCGGCCTGCCGATCGCCGATGGGTTCCCCGCGTACGTCCCTGAGGCGCGGGCGTTTGTCATGACGATCGATCCGGCACGCCCCTGGCAGCCCGGTTCCGATCCGACTGGCGACGGCGTCGCCCTCAACGTGCGCGCCGTGTCCCAGCGCTGCCCGCACCTCGGCTGCCGTCCGAACCCGTGCGTCGAGGACTTCTGGTTCCGCTGCCCGTGCCACCAGTCGCGGTACGACCGGCTGGGCATCAAGGCCTCGGGTGTGACGTTCGGACCCGCCCCGCGGGGCATGGACCGCTACGCCATCGAGGTCGACCGCGACGGCGTGCTCACGATCGACACCTCGCACGTCGCCCTCGGACCCCTGCCGGTGGCCCTGGGCCAGCCCGGTCTGATCCCGCCGCGGGTGCCGAACGGCTGTGGCGGATGACGGACGAACGGCGGCCGGAGAGCCGATCACGGCCCGCCGGAGCCGCCCTCCTGCGCCTCTACCCCGCGGCCTGGCGGGAGCGCTACGAGCCCGAGATGCTGGCGATGCTCGAGCAGCTCCACCTCGGCCCGCGGGGGCGATTCGACCTGGCCCGTGGGGCGATCGACGCCCATCTCCATGCCCCGACGCGGGTCCCCGCCGCGGCGGCGCTTGTGGCCGGCGGCATGTGGACCGTCGCCGGGACCGGAATCGTCTCCCAACCGACCCCGCCCGACTGGCCCGGCTACCTCGTCGAGGCGCTGCCCCTCGCGATCATCGCCGTCGTATCCGGTGGCCTGGCCACGGTCGGATGCTGGGCGACGCGCAGCGACGACACCGGGCGTCGCGGCACCGTTGCCGTCCTGCTGGCGGTCATCGGCCACATCCTGTGGGTCGCTGCACTCGTCGCCGCGTTCGTCGGGCTCGGGTACGGACCGCCGACGGCGGTCGCGCAGACCCTGGCCGCGTTCGGTTGCCTGCTCGTCGGGATCGGCCTGCTGCGGACTGGCGAGGGATGGCTGGGCGGCCTCCTCGCCCTGGGCGCCGCCGTGATGGTGTTCGCGTGGCCCGTCGCCTGGCTCGGCTTCGGCCTGGCCTGGACGCTCGTGGGCGCGTTGCTCCTGATCGCCTTCGACCCGGACCGAGCGTCACCGTCGCGGCCCGCCTGAGCTTCAGCCGCCCGACGGCCCGCCGCCGAGCCCGGGCTCGGTCATCTTCGCCGGGTCGAGCAGCGCGTCGAGGCGATCCGGGGCGATCCCTCGCTCCTGCGCCAGGTCCCGGATCGTGCGGCCGGTCTTGAACGCCTCTTTCGCGAGCACCGCAGCCGCGTCGTACCCGATCTCCGGCGCGAGCGCGGTCGCGAGCATCAGGCCCTGCTCCACCAGCGCCGGGCCGCGATCGGTGGCGCTCAGCCCGGTCACGGCCCGGTCAGCCAGGTTCCGGGCGGACGTCGCCAACAGGGTGATCGTCTCGAGGAGCGCCACGGCCGTCACGGGCATCATCACGTTCAGCTCGAGGAACGAGCCGGTCTGGCCGAACGCGACCGTTGTGTCGTTGCCGAGGACGCGCGCGACGACCATCGTCAGGCTCTCGACGATGACCGGGTTCACCTTGCCCGGCATGAT
>DATLVO010000140.1:0-9590 GCA_035577485.1 Verrucomicrobiia bacterium | reverse complement strand
ATGCCCATCGTCGCGACGGCGGTGCCGAAGATCCCGCCGACGTCCTTGCCGTCCGCGTTCTGGATGTGCGCCTCGGAGCCGAGCCAGTGGCTGGCGAACAGGGCGATCCCGATCGTGATCGCCGTGACGAACGTCGTCTCGAAGCCGACGGCGACGCCCGAGATGATGTTCGTCGCGGGGCCCGTCCGCGACGCTTCGGCGATCTCGCGGACCGGGCGGAACGTACCCGCGGTGTAGTACTGGGTGATGTACACGAACGCGACGCTCGTGGCCAGGCCGACGACGCCGGCCGCGAAGAAGTAGACCCAGACGGGCAGGCCGGACGGGGCGTTGCCGTTCGTCTGGAGCATCACGTTCGTCACGAGGAGCAGGGCCGCCGCGGACAGGATCGTCGTGACCCAGTAGCCGCGGTTCAGCATGTTCATCGGGTTCTCGTCCTCGCGACCGCGGACGAAGAAGATCGCGACGATCGTCGAGAGGAGGCCGAACGCCCGGACGACGAGCGGGAAGAAGATCCAGGCCTCCGGATGTGGCCACTTGCCGGCCAGCGCGATCGCGTAGACGCCGACGCCGAGGATCATCGCCCCGATGTTCTCGGCGGCGGTCGACTCGAAGAGGTCGGCGCCGCGGCCGGCGCAGTCGCCGACGTTGTCGCCGACGAGGTCCGCCACGACGCCCGCGTTCCGCGGGTCGTCCTCGGGGATGCCCTTCTCGACCTTGCCGACGAGGTCCGAGCCGACGTCGGCGGCCTTCGTGTAGATCCCGCCGCCCAGCTGGGCGAAGAGGGCGACGAACGAGGCGCCGAAGCCGAAGCCGACGATCAGGAACGGGGCATCGTGGGTGGCCTGGCCGCCGCCGAGCCCGCCGAAGAGGCTGAAGATCCCGTAGACGCCGAGGAGCGACAGGGCGACGACGAGGAACCCGGAGACCGCCCCGCCGCGCATCGCGACCTGGACCGCCTCGACGAGGCTCCGGCGCGCCGCCGCCGCGGTCCGGACGTTGGACTTCACGCTGATGAACATGCCGATGATCCCCGACGCCATCGAACAGGCGGCGCCGACGAGGAAGGCGAGACCCGTTCGCCAGCCGAGGTCGAGACCGAAGGTCTTCGTGTCGGCCACCTTCTCGGTCTCGAAGACCGAGATCACGCCGGCGATCACGAACGCGCCGACGACGGCGAGGATGGCGATCGTCGTGTACTGGCGGCGGATGAAAGCGACCGCGCCCTCGAAGATCGTCCCGGCGACGTCCTCCATCTCCTTCGTCCCGGTGTCCCGGGACAGCACGTCGCGGGCCAGGTACAGCGCGAACAGGACGGCGATGATCCCGGCCGGCAGGATGATCAACTGGAGCAGGTCGGCGCTCATCAGGGTTTCGGGGTCCTCCACTCGCTGGGCCCGGGCCGCCGATTGCGCAGGGGATCGCGCATCAACCGGGATCGGGGTTCAGGTGGCCCGAACGCGGGTTCGGCTGTCGGGCCGCCGGGAGTGTAACAAAGCCGGAGCCACGGCGGCCAGACGAGCCGGTCGGGGCCGCTTCCGAACCATCCGGCCACCACCACCTATACTGCCGGACTTGTGACCAAACGACCCGCCCTCGGGTGTCTCCTCGAGATCGTCGAGACCCTCGTTCTCACGCTGATCATCTTCTTCGTCATCCAGACGTTCGTCGCCCAGCCGTACCGCGTCCAGCAGGTGTCGATGGAGCAGACGCTGGAGCCCGACCAGTACGTGCTGGTCGACAAGCTGACCCCCCGGTTCGACGCCTACAAGCGTGGCGACATCGTCGTCTTCGACCCGCCCGAGAACTGGGTCCAGGCCCAGGGCCAGCCCTACATCAAGCGCGTGATCGGGATCGGCGGCGACACCGTCGAGCTGAAGGGCGGCAAGGTCCTCGTGAACGGCACGGCCCTGAACGAGCCGTACGTCTACAAGGAGGACGGCAAGAGCCAGACGACCGACGTGCTCCTGCCGGGGGCCGGCATGTGGGTCGTCCCGCCCAACGAGCTGTTCCTGATGGGCGACCACCGATCGAACTCCGCCGATTCGCGCGAGTTCGGCCCCGTCGAGGTCAGCCGGGTCATCGGCCGGGCCTGGCTGCGCTACTGGCCGATCAACACCTTCGAGATCATCTCGACCCCCAGTCACCCGGAGCTCTCGTCCCCGGCACCGTGAGACGCGCTCCGTGAACGTCGGCCTGGCGATCGTCGCGGGGATCGCCGTCGCCGGTGCGGTCCTGGCGGTCTCGGCTCGTGACGTCCGGGCGGCGGTCCTCGGGATCCTGATCCTCCTCCTCGCGGCGCCCCTGGTGGCGAGCCCCCTGCCGAGTCCCGCCGCGATCCTGGCCCGCGTCGCCAGCGGTCTGCTCGCGGCGCGGTTCCTCACGATCGGGTTGCGCGGCGAGACGCCGACCGCCGGGACGCGGATCGGCTGGCCGGCCGAGGCACTGGCGGCGGCCGCCGCCGCGGTCGTCGGGTTCGGCAGCCACGGTCTCGGGGCCCTGCCGCTCGGACCGGCCGAGGCGCAGGCCGCCGGCTTCGCCTGCATCGCGCTCGCGATCGGCCCGCTCGTCACCGCGCGGGACGTGCTCCGGCTCGGGATCGGCGCGTTCGTGCTCGTCCTCGGCGCGGTGCTGGTCGGGATCGGACTCGACGGCCCGCCGGGCGACGGCGGACAGCTCGTGAGCAGCTTCCTCACGGTCGCGCTCGGAGGCGCGGTCGGCGTGATCGGGGCGGCCGCTCGATCCGGCGGCGGGTACGTGGCGATCGACGCAACGGCCGAGCCGCGCGGGCCCCGTCCGCCCGACGCCCACCGGCTGGTCGCCCCGCGGGACGACCGGGGCGCCGTCCCGGTCGGGCCGGTTGCCGGCGTGCCACCGGGGCGGACGCCGCGACGCCCGGGGCCGCCGCGGCCGCCGACGGTCGACGCCCCATGACGGTGCTGCCGTTCCTCCTCGTCGCCGCGGTCGGTGGGACAGTCTCGCTGATCGTCCGGGGATCGCGTGGCTGGTCCACGGCGGTCGCCGTCGGTGCGCTCCTCGGGATGGCTGTCACCGCGATGGCGATGAGCCCGACCGCGACGATCGACATCGGCGGAGCCGTCCTGGCGGGCTCGGCGTGGCTCCGGATCTACGCGATCCTCGCGGCGGTCGTCGGGCTCGGGCTCGTCGCCGTCGACGTGACCGCGTTCCACGAGCCGGACGCGCCGGGGGTCATCGTGATCGCGAGCGGCGCCGCCGTCCTCGCGATCGCCCTCCAGGACGCCCGGGTCGCCGTCCTCGCGGCCACGGCCGGCGGGTTGGCGGGCATCCTCGTCGCGGCTCCGCTCGCCGGTGCGGCCCGAGCCGCGTTCGTCGGGGCGCGCGAGCTGCGGGCCATCGCCATCGCGGGCACGCTCGCGATCCTGGCAACCGCCTGGCTGGCGCGTCCCGTCGGCGAGATCGCGACCCAGCCGGCGGTCTTCGGCCTCGCCTACCTGGCGTTCGGGGTGGCGGTTGCCGTCCGGTTCGGGGCGATCCCGTTCCACCAGTGGGCTGCCCGGGTCGCGGATGCCGCCCCGGGCGTCGCCCTGCCGCTCCTGATGGCCTGGCTTCCGGCGGCCTTCGCCGCGGTTGCTCTCGTCTGGATCGACCAGTCCGTCGCGCTGATCGCTCTTCCGCTTGGAACGGAACGGGCGCTGATCGCGGCCGTCGGCACCGTGAGCATCGTCCTCGGCCTCGTCGCGGCCTGGATCCAGGACGACCTCGAGCACGTCGTCGGTTACTCGATCGTTGCCGACGCCGGGGTCGCCCTCCTCGGGCTCGCGGTCCTCGACCCGGCCGGCTGGGAGCCGGCCCGGACATGGCTGCTCGTCTTCGTCGTCGCGCGGAGCGCCTTCGCGGCCTGGGTCGTGGCGATCCACGGCGGGTTCGGGACGCGTCGCCTGCCGGAGCTCGCGGGCTGGGCCCGACGAGCGCCCGTGCTCGCCATCGCGCTCGTGGCGATCACGGCGGCATCGATCGGCTGGCCCGGGCTCACGTCCTGGGACGCGCGGTCGGCGCTGATCGATCTCGCCCTGCCCCGGCCGATGGCGAGCCTCGTGACGATCGCCCCGATCGGCGCCCTGGCGATCTACGGCCGGATCCTGCTCGTCGGCTTCGGCCAGCCGCGGGACGTCGTGCTGGAGGGTCGGAGCGAGCGCCCGCGGTGGCCGACCCCGCTGCCCCGACGACCGATGGTCGGCGGCCCCGGCCTGGAGCGCGGCTTCGAGCGGGTCGCCCATGGCCTCTCCGGCTCGCTCGACGTCCTGTGGGTCCTGCCGAGCGCCGTCCGGGCGAATCGGATGGGCTTCGCCGCGATCGCGGTGCTCCTGCTGTCAGGGCTCGCCTTCCTCGTCTCGGGTGGAGGACTCGGCGTGCCGGAGGCCGCCCGGGCCGTGCCCCAGGCGGCCGCGAGCGCGGGTCCGACCGGATCGGGCTCGTCGCAGCCGCCGCCCTCCTCGCCGGGGCCGGGCTCGTCAGCGGGGCCCGGGTCCAGTGAGTCGCCGGGAGACGGCGGATCGCCGACGATCCAGCCGTCGTTCGCGCCGGTGCCCTAGGACCCGATCCCTTCGCGGCCCTGCGCCGCCGCCCGTCCGCGAATGCCGTCAGTCGGCGGGAGCGAGCACCCAGCGATCGATCTCCCGCTCGTAATCGAAGAGCTCGCGAGCTTCGAACCAGAGGGCGATCTCGTCGGCAGCGTTCTCGGGGCTGTCCGAGGCATGGACGAGGTTCTGCGCCGTCTCGAGGGCGAAGTCGCCGCGGATCGTGCCGGGCGCCGCCTCGTTCGGACGCGTCGCGCCGTTCATCGCCCGGACCGTGGCGATCGCGTTCGGGCCCTCGAGGACCGTGGCCACGAGCGGTGCGCTCGTGATGAAGTCGACGAGAGACCCGAAGAACGGCCGCTCCCGGTGGATCGCGTAATGGCGCTCGGCGAGGTCGCGCGTGACGTGGATCATCTTCAGCCCGACGACCTTCAGGCCGCGATCCTCGTAGCGGGCGACGATCCGGCCCGTCAGCAGACGCTGGACCCCGTCGGGCTTGATCAGGACCAGGGTGCGTTCGTTCACGTGTCCTCCAGGGTGGGTTCAGTCTCGTGCGTGTCGGCTTCCGCGTTGTCGGTCTCGTCGTCGGCGGTCTCGGGGATCTCGGGGGCCTCGGACGCGTCGGTGGCAGGCTCGTCGCCCGGCCCTGGGACCTCGGGCAAGGCCGAGATCGACGGAACGTCGTCCGCGGTCAGCCGGCCGGCCGCCGTCGCGTGATCGCGGAGCGCCTCGGCCTCACGCCCGACGACCCGCTGGGCGTCGCCCCGGACGAGGACGAGGATCGGCTCCGCCCGGCCGCCCAGGAGGTCGAGGACGGCCGGGGCCAGGCCCGGGGCCGACCGCAGGGCGAGGATCAGGGCGGTCGCCGCGTCTTCGGATCGACCGCCCTCGAGCGCGACGCGACCGGCATGGAACAGCGTCGTCGGATCCAGCGCGGCCGCCGCCACCCGCAGGTCATCGTCGCCCCACAGGCTCTGTCCTCCAACGACGGGCGGCGGC
Organism: Verrucomicrobiia bacterium; assembly: GCA_035577485.1. Classification (GTDB taxonomy): domain Bacteria; phylum Chloroflexota; class Limnocylindria; order Limnocylindrales; family CSP1-4; genus CF-46. The sequence continues at coordinate 4,032 of DATLVO010000140.1, read as the reverse complement.
AGACGCGTCTCGAGCAGCTCGTCCATCGCGGCGTCGTCGACCTCGGCACTCCACCGCCAGGCCGCCGACCCGTCGGGTGGCGGCGTCGGCAGCGGCCCGGGATGCAGGTCGTCGAAGAGAACCCCGGCCGGTGTTGCGGCGACGCCCGGATCGACCGGCCAGATCTGGCTGCGCGGCATGCCGGCGAAGACCGGGTCGAGCGAACCGGCCGCCCCATCGAGGGCCCGACCGGCGAGCCGCCGCGCCTCGGCCGGCCGGCCGAGATCCGCCTGAGCCTCCGCGGCGATCGTGAGGGCGAGGACGTCGTCGGCATTCGTCGCGAGATAGGACGCAGCGGCCTCGCCGGCACCGGTCACGTCTCCGGTCCGCCAGCGGGCCTCGGCGAGGTCGCGGACCCCCTCATCGTCGAGGAGATCGCGGCCGGCGAGGGTCTCGAGCTCCGCACGGGCGATCCCGAGCGACCCCATCCGGAGATGGACCCGGGCGATCACGAGGTCGGGGTGACGGGCGGCGTGAGCCTGCGCAGCGGAGGCCGCCGCCACCAGGTTCACCGATGCGGTCACGGGCCCGCCGCCAACTCGGACCGGATCCACGACCGGGGCGTCCGGCACGTCGGTCGCGATCTCATCGGTCACGCGGGCAGCCTCAGGCGGCGCTCCAGACCGCGGAGGTAGCGAGCCGGGGCGACGACGGCCAGGCGCAGCCCGTCGTCGACGACGAGCTCGGACGCGAGCCTGCGGACGTCTTCGGCGGTGACCGCGGCGACGGCGGCGAGCGCCTCGTCGAGGGTCAGGACGCGATCGTGGAGCGCCTCCTGCCCGCCGATCCACGAGGCGACGTGGCGTGTCTCGTCCATGCGCAGCTCGAGACCACCCGACAGGTACGCCTTGGCCTTCGCGAGCTCCTCGTCCGGGACGGTCTCGTCGCGGAGGCGGGCGAGCTCGAAGAGCACGGCGTCGAGGGCGGCCGGGAGGCGCTCCGGGTCGACGCCGGCCGAGACCTCGAGCGACCCTGCATCGGCGTAGTCGACGAGCCCCGACGAGACGTCGTAGGCGAGGCCCTTCGCCTCGCGGACGGACAGGAAGAGCCGGCTCGACATCCCGTCGCCGAGGACCGCGTTCAGGACGGCCAGCGCCCACGCGTCGGGGTGGTCTCGACGGAGCGCCGGCACGCCGACGATCAGCTGGGCTTGGGCGGCATCCCGGCGCGCCCGGAGGAGCGCTCGCTCGCCGGCGGGCAGCGCCGGCGCGGGGCTGTAACCGGGCACGATCCCGTTGCCGCTGCCGAAGGCTTTTCCGGCGAGCCCGAGAGCCTCCTCGTGGCCGACGTCGCCCGCGATGGCGACGACCGTGTTCGCCGGCCGGTACATCGTCCGCCAGAAGCTCCGGATCGTGTCGCCGGGGAGTGCCCGGATCCCGTCCTCGTCGCCGCAGATCTCCCGGCCGAGCGCCCCGTCCCCGAACATCGCCTGCTGGAAGAGGATCTGGGCGTACTCCGCGGGGTCGTCGAGATACGACCGGATCTCCTCGACAATCACGCCGCGTTCCCCGTCGATCTCGGCGTCGTCGAGGTTCGGGCGCACGATCAGCTCGCCGAGCACGTCCATCGCCCGAGTCGCCTCGCGTCTCGGGACGCGGACCCAGTAGACGGTGGACTCCCGATCGGTGGCCGCGTTGAAGGAGCCGCCGACGCCCTCGATCGCCTCGGAGATCGCCCGCGTCGTCGGGAAGCGGGCCGTCCCCTTGAACGTGATGTGCTCCATGAAGTGGGCCACGCCGGCCTCCGCGGGCGTCTCGAGGCGCGAGCCGGCGAGGACGTATGCCGCGATGGAGACCGAACGTGCGCCCGGAAGCCTGGCGCTGATCACGCGCGGCCCAGCGGGCAGCGCGGTTCGTTCGAACATCGCGGCCGATGGTACAGGACGAGCGGCCGAATCCCGGATGTGCCCGCGCCGGTTGGGCCTCCGGCCGACCGCGCCGGAGACTATCCTTCCGTCCTGACCTCGCGGACCGGGACCCGCGCGGTCGCCGAGCACGCGCGTGCCTGAAGAGGGGGCCGCGCGACCACGTGGCGGCGTTGAGGAGGAGATTCCATGGCGAGCACACGGCTGCGGCTGGCCGGCCTGTTCGCGGCGGCGAGCATCGTCGTCGGCGCCTGCGGCTCGACCCCGGCGAGCAGCGGCGGGGGCGGGAGCCCCGGAGCGAGCGCGACGGCCTGCAATGCGAGCGGCACGGCGGCCGGCGCCGGCCAGCTCCAGATCCCGGAAGTCGTGGCGGGCAAATTCAACGTCGCGATGGTCCTGATCGGACCGCACGACGACGGCGGCTGGAGCCAGGCCCACTACGAGGGTCTCCAATACGTCTGCGACCACATCCCGGATTCGCACGTCGCCTACATCGAGCTCGTGCCCGAGGGCGCCGACTCCGAGACCGTCTTCCGGAGCCTCGCGCGGAAGGGCTTCAACTTCATCATCGGGACGTCGTTCGGCTACATGGACCCGATGGAGACGGTGGCGAAGGACTTCCCCGACATCACGTTCCTCCACCTGACCGGCTACAAGTCGAACGGCAAGAACTTCGGCAACTTCTTCGGCGCGATGGAGGACTTCAAGTACCTCGCCGGGATGCTCGCCGGCTCGCGGGCGAAGAAGGACGGCAACCCGAAGATCGGCTACATGGCGACCTTCCCGATCCCCGAGGAGCTGCGCCTCGGGAACGCGATCACCCGCGGCGTGAAGGTCACGTGCCCCGAGTGCACCGTCGACGTCCGGTTCATCAACACCTGGCACGATCCCCAGAAGGAGCGTGACGGGGCCGCGTCGCTGTTCGACGCGGGCGCCGACGTCGTCTTCACCGGGGCCGACACCGGCGCCGTCGCCGACGTCGCCAAGGAGAAGGGCAAGTGGGCGGTCACGTACGACCATCCCGCGTCCTGCAACAACGACGCCTGCCTCACGGCGCCGTACTGGATCTGGGGCCCCGAGTACACCCGGATCGCCCAGCAGGTGAAGGACAAGAAGTACACCGCCGGCTACGAGTACTTCGACGCCGACTCCAAGGCGATGGCGCTCCTCGGCTTCATGGACGGCCAGACCCCGCGCAAGGGTGTCGCTGACCTGCCGCCGGCCGACCTCCAGAACGTCAAGGACACCCTGGCCAAGATGCTCGCCGGCCAGTTCGGGCGGTTCGACGTCTTCGCCGGGCCGATCAAGGACAACACCGGCAAGGAGCTCCTGCCGGCCGGCGCGAAGCTGAAGCAGTCCGACCTCGACCAGTTCCCGCCCGGCGCCCCGGGTTCGGAGTGCTCGGTCTGCATGTACTGGTGGAACGACGGGATCACGGTCCCGCTTCCCAAGCTGAGCTAGGAGTCGATCCGTGAGGCCCGTGGGCGACCGCCCGCGGGCCTCACCGTTTCCGGAGGTCCCGCGGTGACCGCGATCGACGCCCCAGCGCTGGCGATCGACGCCCCGGCCCTCGCGATCGACGCCCGCGGGATCGTCAAGTCGTTCCCCGGGGTGCTCGCGAACGACCGCGTCGACTTCGACCTGCGCCGCGGCGAGGTCCATGCGCTGCTCGGCGAGAACGGCGCCGGCAAGAGCACGCTGATGAACATCCTCGCCGGGCTCTATCGGCCGGACGAGGGCGAGATCCGCATCGACGGCGAGCCCGTCACGTTCGGCTCGCCGCGGGATGCGATCGCGGCCGGGCTCGGGATGGTCCACCAGCACTTCACCCTCGTCCCGAGCCAGACCGTCACCGAGAACATCCTCCTCGGGCTCGATCGGCCGCGGTTCCTCCTCCACGAGCGGCGATCCGAGGCCGAAGTCGCGGCCCTGGCCGAGCGGTTCGGGATGCGGGTCGACCCGCGGGCCCGGATCTGGCAGCTCTCCGTCGGCGAGCAGCAGCGGGTGGAGATCCTGAAGATGCTCTACCGCGGGGCGCGGATCCTGATCATGGACGAGCCGACCGCGGTGCTCGCGCCCCAGGAGGCGGACGAGCTGTTCGAGACGCTCCGCTCGATGACCCGCGAGGG
>DATLVO010000139.1:0-5615 GCA_035577485.1 Verrucomicrobiia bacterium | reverse complement strand
TCCTCGCGGTGTTCGGCATCCTGAAGGCGGGGGCGACGTACGTGCCGATCGATGCGAGCCAGCCTCCGGCTCGGTCGGCGCGCATCGCCCGCGATTGCGGGATCCGGGCGCTGGTTTCAGCCGCGGGGACCGGCCGCGTGGACGAGTTCCTGGCCGAAAGTCTGCCGATCGAGCTCCTCGTCGACCTGGGCGAGCGGGCCGGCCTTCACGTGCCGTCCCCGGTGCGGTGCGTTTCGCTCGTGGACATCCAGGCGATGCCGATGACGGCCCCACGCGTCGCTGCCGTCGATGACGATCTCGCCGACATCCTGTACACATCCGGCTCGACCGGGCAGCCCAAGGGCGTGATGATCAGCCACCGGGCGGTCCTGACGTTCGTCGACTGGTGCGTCGCGACCTTCCGGATGTCGCCCGTGGACCGCGTGACGAGCCACGCGCCCCTCCACTTCGACCTCTCGACGTTCGATCTCTTCGCGACGATCGCGGCCGGCGGAACGGTGCTGCTCGTGCCCGAGGAGCTGTCCGTCTTCCCCGTTCAAGTTGCCGATCTGCTCGAGCGGGAGCGCGCGACGATGACCTACCTCGTCCCGTCGCTGCTGTCCCTGCTCGCGATGTACGGGCAGCTGGGCAGTCATGACCTGTCCGCGCTCCGAACGGTCCTCTTCGCCGGCGAGGTGATGCCCATCCCGACCCTCCGCCGGCTCATCGAGGCGATCCCGCAGGCGGCGTACTACAACCTGTTCGGGCCGACCGAGACCAACGTCTGCACGTACTACCGGGTCACGCCCGGGGACGTCGATCCGGAACGAACGAAGCCACTGCCCATCGGACGGCCGTGCGAGTACAGCGATGTGGTCCTGGTCGCCGAGGACGGAACGGTGGTGACGGCGCCCGGCCGGGAGGCGGAGATCTGGGTTCGCGGACCGTCACTCGCCCGCGGCTATTGGGGCGACCCGGATCGAACGGCCCGGAGCTTCGTCGCGGCGTCTGAGTCGGCGACGACGGACCGCGCGTACCGGACCGGCGACCTCGCGTGCTGGGACGAGGACGGTGACGGCCTGCTGTTCAGCGGCCGCCGAGACGACATGGTCAAGAGCCGTGGCTATCGCATCGAGCTCGGCGAGATCGAGGCGGCGTTGCATGCCGTTCCCGGGGTCGCCGATGCGGCGGCCGTGGCCGTGCCGGATCCCACCATCGGGATGCGGATCCACGCGTTCGTCGTACCGATCCGCGGCAAGGTGGTCACGCGGGCCGAGGTGGAAGCCGAGTGCGTCCGACTCCTGCCGCGATACATGCACCCCGAGCAGATCGAGTTCCGGACGGAGCTCCCCAGGACATCGACGGGCAAGACCGACCGGCGTCGACTCGCCGGCAAGGGTTGAGAGGGTGGCGACCAGGTTGGAAATCGACGGAATCGTGACCAGCTACGTCAGGGATGAGCTCGCGCGATCCGAGCCCGCGGGGCTCGGCCCCACCGATTCCCTGATCAGCTCCGGCGTCCTCGACTCGATCGGGCTCCTTCGACTCGTGCTCTTCCTGGAGGAGCGATTCCAGGTCAAGGTCGGCGACGGCGATCTCGTGCCGGACAACTTCGAGACGATCGAACGGATTGTCTCGTTCGTGGAGTCGAGATCCGCCGCGGCCTGATCGAGAACCGATCTGCGGCGGGTCTCGTGTCCGCCCGATGACGTTGGCGTGGCTGCGTGGTCTGATTTGTCGAGGCACGCCGCGCAAAGGAGCACGCAGATGGACCAGAAGAACCTCGCCGACCTCTACGGCCTCGAGCCCATCCCGTGGTCGCGAGCGCTCGAGGCGCTCGAGGCGGGCAACAAGCACAACGAGACATCGTTCCTTGCGACCATTCGACCCGACGGCCGTCCCCACCTCGCGGGGGTCGGCGCCGTGTGGGATCAGGGCAAGGCCTACTTCGTGAGCGGCGCCGGGACGCGCAAGAGTCGCAACGTCGCAGAGAACCCGAGCTGCGCCATCTCGATGTCATTGCCGGGCATCGACCTGGTCATCGAGGGCGTGGCCGAACGCGTGACCGACGACGAGACGCTCAACCGACTCGCGCAGCGCTACGCCGATGGGGGCTGGCCGGCCAAGGTCGAGGACGGCGCGTTCACCTACGACTACAGCGCGCCGAGTGCCGGGCCTCCGCCGTGGGACCTCTACGCGGTCGCACCGATCACGGTCTTCGGGGTGCTGGCGGCCGAGCCCGGGGGTGCCACTCGCTGGCGGTTCGGCGCCTGACGGCTCAAGTCGACGCTGGGTCAGCCCTCGGGCGCCGAGCGTCGGTCGGCGTCGTACATCCGTTGCTCTGCGGCGGCCACGGCGGCCATGACGTCGCCTCCGTCGGCCAGGCTGGCCCAGCCGAGCGACAGCCGCATCGAGAGGCCCGATGACTCGAGCCCGTGGTCCACTGCAGCCCGCACTCTCTCGACGTAGCCGCTGGCGGCCATCTCCCCGGTCTCGACCAGCAGGACCACGAAGCGCCCGTCGCCGAGTCGGGCGAATCGATCAGCCTCGCGCGTATCGGAAGCGAGCACGCGGACCGCCTCGGTCGCGACCTGATCGGCGAGACCGCGCCCGAAGTGATCGGCCAGGACGTCCAGCTGAGGCAGTTCCGCCATGACGACGGTGGCCGGATGCCCGTAGCGCGTCAGTCGGGCGGACTCCTCCCGAATCGATCGAGACCACCGGATGGCATCCGAGACCTCGGCTGGGGCCGAGGCTGCGCCAGTGGCTGGCTCTCGCCCGCGGACGCTCGCGTCGAAGGCTGCAGGCGGACGGCCCCGACCGGAGGCGCCCGACGAGACGCCAGCGACGAACTCCTCGACCGCGGCGATGGCGCGCGCGTCCTCGGGAGACCCGGCGTCGTCATGCCTGCGCGGAGCGGTCCGCGATCGGGAGTTCCGGCGGACCTCGTGCACGGACGCCCGCAGGCGACGAGCTCGGACGGGGATGGAGGCCAAAAGGACCACGTTCGCGAGGACGACGACGACGAGGATTGTCAGGAGCAACTGATCCTGCGTCATCCCGTCAGACCGCTCGACCGTACGCAGCGGCAACGTGATGTGAACGTCCGATCAAACGACGCCATCGTGACGACGGGCGGCGCACGGGTTCGGGGATCTCTGCGCGCTCCAGCAACTCCACTGCGAGCGCGCGATAGTCGGAGCTCGCTCCACTCTCCGGGGCGTACGACGTGATGGGCAACCGGGCCGCCTCAGCCTCGGCCAATCGGATGCTCTCGCGGATCGTCACTCGGGCAAGACGCCAGCCATACGACCGATCCAGCTCATCGACGACCTGCCTCGCGTGAACGGTCCGGTTCACCCGACAGGCAACGATCAGTGGATTCCGGAGGCCCGGGTTCAAGGTCGACTGGATGCGTTCCATCTCGTGGACGACCGCAGCGGCGCCGGGCAGAGCGATCGAATGAGCTTCGACGGGGATGATCACTTCCCGGGCTGCCATCAGCGCGCCAACCGACAAGTACGACAGGGAAGGAGGGCAATCGATGATCACGAACGCCCAATACGGCTGCAGTCCCTGAAGGGCCCTCAGAACACGCAGGCTGATATCGCCCTTCTGGGTCTGCTCCATCGTCAGCAGTCGATCCGAGGAGCGCACGATCTCGAGGCCGGGGATCGCTGTCTGCTCAGCGATCGACCCGATGTCGCATGTGTCCACGAAGGCGGCCGCGCGCCCGTGATCGGCGCGGGCACCCGCGAGCCAGCCTGAGGAGCTTCCCTGCGGATCGATGTCGACCAGCAGCGTGGGCAAACCGCGCTCAGCTAGGGCGGCGGCAAGACTCACGGCGGTCGTGGTCTTGCCGCTCCCCCCCTTCCGGTTGACGACGGCGACGATCCGCATGGCGATATCACTGGCCCCCGTGGGGCCCGGAGGGTACATCAGGCCTCGACCGGTACGGAAGGGCTATCGCCGCCCTGGGAGCATTGTCTGGTGCGGGCGGTCCACGGGCCTGCGGGTCAGATCGTGGTGGCGCGGAGTCGAGTCACTCGAAAACTGCAACCCATTCGCGATCGCCGGGGCGATGGATCGGCCCCGGCCGACGCTCCCGCTGGGGCATCCTCGAGCGACGAGTGGGCCACGCACGGTGGCCGCGAATGGAGGACGTCCCTCATGTGCCTGACGTGTGGATGCATGGACGCGCATCTCGAGATGGGCGAGGCCAACATCACCTACGAGGACATCAAGCGAGCGGCGGACGAGAACGGCCGATCGGTGCCCGAGACCCTCGAGATCATGGAGAAGACGAAGGCCAAGGACCGCGAGCAGCACGCGTCGGAATACGCCACCCCGGCCCAGGCGCGCGGATAGCCGGTCCGCCCCGAGCACCGTCCCGCCGGGAGATCGGCTGCACCGCAGGCCTACCAGTGGTTCGCCTCGAACAGGACGAACTCGAGGGTGTTGCCGAACGGATCGATCGCGAAGAACCGCAGCCGGCCCGGGATCTCGCCGTCGTCATCGCGGGTCGTGACGCCCGCCGCGTGGAGCTCCGACCGGAGGGCATCCACGTCGTCGACCTGGAAGCAGGGGTGACGCCGGGATTGCTCGTTCACCGCGACGCCGGCCGGTTCGCTGAAGAGGTGGAGCTCCTGGTCGCCGACGGCATACCAGATGCCGGTACCGGGAAGCGCGGGCGGACGCGGGATCTCCTCGAGCCCGAGGCTGTCGCCGTAGAAGCGACGCGCCGCGTCGAGGGCCTCCGAGCCTTCGGGCACGGGCAGGCTCACGTGCTGGACGCGTTGGAGGTGCGATCCGGAACGGCTCACGGCCGCAGCATACGAAGCTCGAGTTCGAGGTGTTCAAGTACCTCTACGAGCGGCCCGGTAACGTCGTCGAACGGGCGTCGCTCCTGCGCGACGTCTGGGGCTGCGACTACGAGGGCGGCACCAACGAGGGTCGGCGATGAATTTCGGCGAATGGATCAGTCTGAGTTGAAGAACCAGCCAACAGGAGATCGATCATGTTTCGCGACACCCACGCCTTCTCCGGCTTCTCGTCGAACGACATCTCGAAGGCCCGTGCGTTCTACGGCGGGACGCTCGGGCTCGACGTCAGCGAGGAAGGCGACCTGCTCAGGCTGAACCTCGCCGGAGGAGGCTCGGTGATCATCTATCCGAAGGACAACCACGAGCCGGCGACGTTCACGGTCCTGAACTTCCCTGTGCCTGACATCGACGCTGCAGTCGACCGGCTGACCGCAGCCGGCGTGACGTTCGAGCGATACGACGGGATCGGCCAGGACGACCGCGGGATCGCCCGCCCGCCGTCGCCCGACCAGGGGCCGCAGATCGCCTGGTTCAAGGACCCCGCCGGGAACATCCTGTCCGTCCTGCAGCAGTAGGCCGCGCCGGTCACGTCCGGGCGGCGACTCCGTCGGACTCCGGCGGAGGCCCGGCATCTGGCTGTGGATGGATTGAGAGGCGAGCTTCGAACCGGTCGGCGGCCGGCAGGACGAAGCGCGCTGCGACCAGCGCGGCGAAGGCGAGCGACACCATCACCAGCGCGACGATCGCGATGGCACTGGCGAGGAGCAGGACCGCCAGCGTCAGGCCGAGGACACCGAACCGGACGGGGTATGC
>DATLVO010000138.1:0-3057 GCA_035577485.1 Verrucomicrobiia bacterium | reverse complement strand
GATCCGACATCGGTTCGCGAACCAGGCTTCCCGGAGGATCGGGCCGTCGTTCGTGGCCTTCGCGATCCAGTCGCGGGCGAGCGAGTCCCGCTTGAGGATGAAGCGATCGCCGCCACTCCGTCGGAGGCGAGTCAGGGACGCACCGGACCAGCCGTCGTTCGGGAACGGCTCCTCGGGGACGCCGTCGAGGCCATGCTCGCGAAGCACGCGATCGAGTCGGTCGATGGGCGGCCAGGACGTCGCGCCGGTCATCCCTCGTCGAGGTAGTGGACGACCGAGCCCGGGCAGTTCCGGGTGATGACCACGACGAGCGGTTCGGTGGCCGACGCGTTCTCCTCGACATGGACCTCGCCCGCCGCGATATAGACGAAGTCGCCGGCCTCGGCCTCCATCGTCTCCTCGACGCCGGTCGGGCCGAACGTGTAGCGGGCCCGACCCGACGCGATCCAGATGCTCGTCTCGCACGCGCCGTGGTGATGGACGCGGGTCCGGGCGCCGGGCGCGGTCGTGACGACCGACGAATACAGCCCGACGGAGCCGATCGTGTCGGCTGAGATCGCGATCGAGCGCTCCATGTCCGCGTTCTGGCCGGCCGAGGTCGACCGCTCGCCGGGACTGATTCGGATCGCCATCGGCCGAGGCTAGACGGCGACCGGATCCGGCGCCCAGGCGACGCGCCAGACGCGCCACAACGCGGTCGGGTCGGACAGCGGGTCGCCGTGGACGAGGGCGAAGTCGGCCGGGCCGCCTTCGCGGATCGCGCCCGCGTCCGCCTCGCCGAGCAGCTCGCCGCCGCGCCACGTTGCGGCACCCAGGGCCTCCCACGGCTCGAGCCCGGCGGCGACGAGGGACTCGACCTCCCAGGCGAGCTGGTTGGCTCGGGTCGAGCCGCCGCCGAAGTCGGTGCCGGTGGCGATCCGGACTCCGGCTCGGTGGGCGAGCGCGGCCGAGGCCTCGGCCCGCTCGCGGCGGGTCGCGATGGTCGCCCGACCGGCCGCGCCCGCGAACCGCTCGATCGCGGTCGTCGACCCGAACGAGATCCAGGACCGGAAGATCCCCAGGGTCGACACGAGGAATGTGCCGCGCCGGGCCATGTCGGTGACCACGTCGTCATCGAGCTCGAATCCGTGCTCGATCGCGTCGACCCCGCCGGCGACGCCCTTGCGGGCGCCATCGATCCGGCCCGAGTGGGCGGTCACGCGGGCGTCGCGGGCATGGACCGCCGCCACGACCCGCGCGATCTCGTCGGCCGACCACGGGCAGACGTGGGGATCGCTGCCGTCGAGGTAGAGCTTGATGAAGTCGGCGCCGTCGTCGAGCTGGCGCTCCGCGGCCGCGACGAGCGCGTCGGCGTCGGCCACCTCCACGCCGAGGTCGCCGAGCGCACCGGGACCGCCGATCCACGTCCCGGCGGCGCGGATGTGGGGCCAGCCCGACCGGCCGCGGGCACGGTCGCGGACACCGAGGCTGAGCGCTCGGTCGCGGCCGTCCACGGGGTCGCGCCCGACCGCCGCGCCGACGTCCCGCGCCCAGCGGACACCGGCCGAGGTCATCAACGCGGCGTTCCGCGCGGCCGTCGCGACGGCCACCTCGGGCGGATCGGAGCCGCGCTCGATCCAGTGCGATCCGCCCGGCATCGTCAGGTGGCTGTGCCCGTCGACCATGCCCGGCACGATCGACGTCCCACCGGCGTCGACGATCTCCAGCCCGTCGGCCGGGCCGGGATCCTCCTCGGCGTCGGCCGGCCGGATCCAGGCGATGCGGTCACCCTCGACGAGGATGCTCATGCCGATTCGGAGGGCATCGCTGCGACCGTCGGCGAGCGCACCATCCCGGTACAGGACGCGGCGGAGCGCAGGGCGATCAGGCACGATCGGCCGAGCCTAGCACCGGCTACGATCGGGCTCATGCTGGTTCCAGCGGCGATCGCCGCGCTGCCGCGGTTCGCGCTCCTCGATGGGCCGTCGCCACTCGTCCCGGCCGTTCGCTTCTCGGCGGCCCTCGGCGGCGGGGCGGAGATCTGGATCAAGCGCGAGGACCTGCTGCCCCTGGCATTCGGTGGCAACAAGCTGCGGAACCTGGAGTTCCTGGTCGGCGCGGCGCTCGCCGAGGGGGCGGACACGCTTGTCACCGCCGGACGGCGCTGGTCGAATCATTGTCGGCTGACGGCGGCGGCCGGGGCGCGGGCCGGTCTCGAGGTCGATCTGGTCCTCACCGGTCCGGCGCGGCCTCCAGGTCAGGAAGGCCCGAACCAGCGACTGGACGAGCTGTTCGGAGCGCGCGTCCACGTGACGGCCACCGACGACCGCGCCGAGCGGGCGGCCCTGGTCGAGCAGGTCGCCACCGACCTCCGGACGATCGGCCGGCGGCCGTACGTGATCGACGTCGGCGGGACCGGTCCGATCGGCGCCGCGGGACAGGTGCTGGCCGGGCTCGAGGTGGCCGAGCAGCTCGCGGCTCACGGGATCCAGGGCGCGTCGATCGTCGTGCCCTCCGCGACCGGCGGGACCCAGGCCGGCCTCCTGGCGGGCCTGGCGGTTGCCGCGCCGCCGAAGCACCGCGTCGTCGGCATCGCAGCGGCATCCCCGTCTGCCGACCTTCGACCGACGATCGCCTCGCTCCTCTCCGGGCTCACGCCGCTGACCGGCCTCGTGGTCGACCCCGAGTCGATCGAGATCGCCGACGACCAGCTTGGCGAGGGCTATGGCCGCCCGACCGACGCCTCGACCGACGCAACCCATCTCCTGGCGCGGACAGAGGGCGTCCTGGTCGACCCGATCTACACGGCCAAGGCGCTGGCCGGGCTCATCGCCCGAGTCCGCGACGGCCGCCTGTCGGGGCCGGTGGTCTTCTGGCATGCGGGCGGCCTGCCCGGGCTGTTCGAGTTGCTGTAGGCCGGGCTGGCCTGGCCGCAGCGCTGGCCCCGCCCCCGCCGCCCCGCTGGCCCCGCCCCGCCGCCGCTCTGGCCCCGCCCCGCCGCCGCCCCTGGCGCCGCCGCCGCCCTGGCGCCGCCGCCGCGCCGGCCCCGCCGGGCGGCCGGCCACCGAGAATCACCCC
>DATLVO010000137.1:0-3063 GCA_035577485.1 Verrucomicrobiia bacterium | reverse complement strand
GATCCGACCCGCACGGCGTTGGCTCCGCGCCGCGGCTAGCCTGACGACACGCGCCGAACCGCCCACCACGTCATGGACCGCCCTGGGAGATGGAGGATCGGGACCCCGCGCTCGCGTCCGCGTGACCTAGGTGGGGTCGTGATCGGCCTTGGCGGTCCGCTTCGAGCGGGTTCTGTTCGTCGCCGGCGCACCCGTTGCCTTCGCGCGTCGGGGACGTTTTGCAGGCTTCGGCTCATCGGTCGGGGCGGCGCTTGCGACAGTCGTCTCGTCGCCGACCGGGGCTGAGGGCGTCGAGGTCGCCGGTGTCGGACGCGGTCTCAGCCACGGGGGCGTGAACTCGGTCGGGTCGAACAGGACCTGGCGGAAGATCGCAGCCGGCTCGAGAAGCCGTGGAGCGAGCGTGGCGCTCTCGAGCGCCATCGCATCGACATCGACGGTCGGCGCAGGGGCCGGGGGTGCTTCGGGCTCGGGCCGGCGGCGCCCGAGATGGAGCAACCGATTGATCGCGGGGGTCATTGGTCGAGGCTAGTCGCCGCGGCCCGCCCCGTCTGTGGCGACAACGACGGGATCGGCTGGTACGTTCGTCATCAAGCCGTCTCGTTGGGCTCCTCGGCCTCGTCCGCTTCGGCCTCGGCGGCCCGGGCGATCCGGCTCTGATGGCTGGCCTCCACGATCGTCGGCCGACCATCGCGAACCTTCCATCGCGTCAGGATCTGGCTCTCTTCGGTCTCGCCGACGAGGCGGATCAGGACGTTGTAGCCGGAGCCTCCATGCTCGACCGACTCGACGGTCGCGTCGGTCGCCGGCAGCGGAAAGATCTGGAGGACCTCCCCGAGGTTGCGCCGGAGCTCCTGGCTGAAGCGCTGGATCGCCGCGTCGACGTCGCCGGCGACGAGCGCCCGGGCAAACCCCTCAGCTTGGTCGCGGACCGCATCGTCATCCATCCGAGGATCAGGCCGGCGCTTCGCTCATCGCGTGCTTTTGAAGCGCCGCGATCATCATCAGAGCTTGCTGATGGTCCTTCTCGCTCGGGTGATCGTGGTCGGCCGTGATGCCGCAGTAGACGTCGTGAATGGCCTTGCTCATCGTGTCTTCGTTGGCCACCGCGACCCCACGGTCGAGCATCCAGCGGGCCGTGTCGCTGTCGTTCGGCAGGTGCATCGCCTCAGACAATGACTCTCGCATCGACATGGTTGGCCTCCTCCGTGAGCCTCGTTCGGGCCTAGCCTAGCCCGTTCCTGTTCGGCGAGCACCCCAACATGTGTCAAGGCGCGAGGCGTTGCCAGCGGCCCGCATCGGCGCAGCTACTCGGGGCGCTCGGATGGGATATCGGACCGCGGTCCCGATCGTTCCGCCGCTTGCTCAGCCGGCGTGACCGGCCAGGGCGAAGATCCGCCACCGGCCCGGGACGCCTTTGAGGACGCGGCTGCCACGTTCCACGAGATCGATCCCGGACCCGAGCATGAGATCCCGAACCGTGCTGGTCAGGAGGATGTCGGACGGTCCCGCGAGCGACGCGACCCGCGAGGCGACATGGACGGCCAGGCCGGCGACGTCCCCGCCTGCGAGCTCGATCTCACCGGTGTGGAGGCCGCATCGGACCCGAATCCCGAGCGAATCGACCTCCTGGCGGATCGCGATCGCGGTCTCGATGGCCCGGCTGGGTCGGTCGAAGGTGGCAAGGACACCGTCACCGGTCGACTTGATCAGCTGACCACCGGAGCGCTCGATGGCCGCGCGTGCGAGCGTGTCGTGACGCCCCAGGAGCGCCCGCCAGGCCGCGTCGCCAATGCTCGCGGCGTGGCGGGTCGAGTTCACGATGTCCGTGAAGAGGACCGTGGCGAGACGTCGATCCGTCCGCTGCGCAGGTCGGACTCCGGTGACGAACTCCTCGATCTCGGCGACCACGGCCTCCTGGTCGCCGGCCCAGATCAGATTGTCGGACCCCGGCAGCTCGACATGGCGGGCACCCGGGATCTTCGCCGCGAGGTACCGACCATGGCCCGGGTTCAGCCCGCGCGCCTCGGGATGCTGGACGATGAGGGTGGGCACACCGATGAGCGGCAGGGCGTCGCGAACGTCGAGCCGGTAGATGTTCCGGATCATCGCCTGGGAAACGCCGGGGCTCCCCGCCATCCGCTCGTAGCGTGCCCATGCGTCGCGAACGCCGGGCACGGCCCGCATGCTCGGAGCGAACAGGTCGAGCATGAACCCGCGTCCCCACGACGATTCGACCTGCTCGACCCGTCGCTCCCCTTCCCCCGCCGGCTGCCCTTCCGGGTAGTCGTCAGTCGCCAGCATCCGCGCGAAGCCATCCACGACGATGAGAGCCCGGACGCGGTCCGGGTGGGAAGCAGCGAAGACGAGGCCCATGATGGTGCCGGCCATCGTCGTGACGAGGACCGCTTCGCCGGAGCTGGCCGCGTCCATGACCGCCCGCAGGTCGTCCATCCAGGTCTCGATGGAGGGCAGAGACGCCATGGGAACGGGGTCCGACATGCCGACGCCGCGTTTGTCGAACAGGATCAGCCGGCTGAAGGACGCCAGCCGCCGCCGGAGCTCGGCCATCGGCGCAACGTCCCACTGCGCTTCCATGTGCCCGAGCCATTGGTCGACGAGCACGACGTCCACCGGTCCGTCGCCGACGACCTGGAACGCAATATGGAGGCCGTCGACCCGGGCATAGTGGGTCTCGGGATTCACGGCTGGAGGATACCGCTGGAGCGTCGTCGGATTCCGAGCGTCGACCCTGAATCCGCGAGGCTCCGAACCCGTTGAGCCTGACAATGGTGTCCACATCTGTCGCATTCGCGGTTGAATGTGGGCGCCGGGGCCGACTTCAGCGGGGATGTCGGGCAGCTCTGGGGAGGTCGTGAGCGTGCATCGGCCGAAGCCACAGGTGGGACCGGACACGACGAAGCCTGTGACGGTCGTGCCCGCGAACGAGGCTTCCTGGGATGACCTGCGAGCGATCTTCGGAAGTCGCGGCTACGCCGCCTACTGCCAGTGCCAGCGGCCGAAGATGCGGAGCTGGGCCGAGTGGAGGTCGCTCCAGGTCTCGGG
>DATLVO010000136.1:0-7968 GCA_035577485.1 Verrucomicrobiia bacterium | reverse complement strand
CGGATGATGTCCGTCGCGGGGCCGTCCGAGCCCAGAGGCCGGCGGATCCGCGTCCGTTTGAGTACCCGCCCCGAGGACACATCGACGACGGCCGCGGTGACATGGGTGCCGCCGACCTCCAGCGCGGGAATGAGCATGGTCGTCAGCGAACGAGCGCCTTGACGACCTTGACCGGCTCACCATCCATCGTGCGGATCTCGTACCCACCAACGACCGCAGGAATGACGAGGGTCTCGGCGTAGGCGAGATCGTGTCGATCGCCGGCCTCGGTCTCGAGAATGACCCCGGTGCCGTCGACGACGTTCAGCACATGGAATCGCTCGCTTGTGTCGTCCGGCAGCGTGGCGCCCGGTTCAAGTTCGAGCCGTCGCACTTCGAAGAACAGGTCCGGCAACGCGCACATCGCCTCCTCGCGCCAGCCGGTTCCGCGACGCAGCACCCGGGGCGGCCGGGCGAGGTCGTGGGCCACGCGGGCACCGGTCCGCCGGCGCGCGAGATTCGCGAACGCGTGGTCGATGTGGACCGGCCGCTGGTGGCCGGCGTCGTCACGACGCAGCCAGTCGTAGAACCGGAGGCTGTAGAGGTAGGGCGTGGCACTGACCTCGAGGACGACATTGCCCCGGCCGCTGCCGTGCGGCGTGCCGGCCGGGATCGCGAACAGCTGGTGGGCCGTTGCCGGGAACGTCTGGACGAACCGCTCGATGTCGAACGGCCGCCCGTTCTCGGCCGCCTCGCGCGCCCGCCGCTCGAATTCGTCCACGTCGATGCCATCGCGGAGCCCGAGAAAGACGTGCGACTGCTTGCCCGCCACCATCAGGTAGTACGTCTCGTGCTGCGTGTACGGCCAGCCGAAGACCCGCGCCATGTAGCCGGCCTGGGGATGGCAGTGGACCGACAGGCTCCCGCCGTCGACCGTGTCGAGGTAGTCGAAGCGGACCGGAAACGAGGTTCCGAACCGAGCGTGGACCTCAGGGCCGAGGAGCTCGGCCGGGCACTGTTCGACGATGAGCTGGAAGGGGATCTCGACCTCCGCGCCGTCGTCGCCCATCAGCACGCCGCTCTCGGGGGCGATGAGCTCGTAGCCCACGCCGCTGTTCCGCCGTTCGCCGTTCAGGCCCAGCACGCGCCGGCCCCACTGTCCCCCCCAGCTCACGGTATTGAACGTGGGCCGCGTGCGGAACGGCCGGCGGGCGAGGTCGGCCACGGTCCGACGAAGGGCCGGCCCGTCGAGCGAGCTTGGGCTGTCGGGCACGCGGGCATCGATCCAGCGGTCGATCCGGGTCGCGATCGCGGCGCGATGGCGATCGAGGATCGGCCAGTCGAGGTAGAACAGCCGCCGGGTTGTGCCCGTGCCGTCGCCTTCGCGCTGGCCGAGGTTGCGGGCTGTGCCGGCCCCGATCGCCTCTTCGGCAAAGCGTTTGGGAAGGTCCGCATACCACAGCACGTCCGGGTCGACGAATGCTGCTCCTGGGCCGAAGACGACCGCGATGCCCACGGCCGGTCGATGGACGCGGAGCGGCGCGTCGAACAGGTCTCGCAGGCTGGCGGTCGAAAGGGTCGCGAAGTGGGGGTCGTCGGGCAAGCCAGGCGACAACGTGCGGGCCTCGATCTCGGACCACGAGGCGAACGCGTCCGTGGCATCGACGACCGTCCCGACGACGCGACCAGCGGTCGTGAGCGCGGCGAGCAGGGACGCTCGCAGCGCGGCCCAATGGAGGATGGCCGGCCCATCGATCGCGAGGATCCCGTGATCGGGCAGCGCGGCGACCGCCTCCCTCCAGCCGACGACGACCCGTGCCGCGACGGGCGGGTAGCGCGGGTTCGGCTCGTAGGGGCGGTGCGATGTCACGCCGGCGGCTCCATCGACACGGGTGTGCGTCGTCGAAATCCCGGCCAGACCCGTTGACACTCGGCGGTCAGACCGCTACCGTGCCGAATACGTCCACCATTTGGATTTAATACCTCGAACGGGCCGAGGTCAAGGTGGATCGGAGAGCGACGGCAGCAGACGCGTCACCGTCCAGCGTCCGCCACAACCGTCGTCTGAGGAGGATGCAGTGGAGCACCCGGGATCCCTGCGACGCCGGATGTTCGCCGTCGCAGTGACAGCCGTCTTCGCCATCGCGGGCTGTTCGACATCGTCGCCCAGCTCTGCCTCCGCCCCGCCGAGCGGGGCGTCGAGCGGGGCGCCATCGACCGCGCCGTCGCCGTCGAGCTCGACGACGGCGGTGAAGCTCTCGTTCCTGACCTTCGAGACGCCCGCGCTCACCGCCGCGTTCTGGGACAACTCCATCCAGGTCGCCGTCAAGCAGGTCCCCGGCCTCACGATCGACAAGATCGTCACGCCCGGACCCGACCGGAACGGGTACGCCAAGCAGCTGCAGGCCTCCGACCAGTTCCCGGACATCCTCGCCTCGATCAACCCCCGGGACTTCCTGGCAGCCGGCCTGCTCGAGCCGTTCGACCAGGCCTGGCTGGACGCGAACTTCGTCCTGCCGAATGCCAATGCGATCCAGGGCAAGACGTACATCCCGCCGACGAACTCGCAGATCATCCCGCTCGTGTTCTACAACAAGGACATCTTCACGGCCAACACGATCAAGGTCCCGACGAACTACGCGGAGTTCGTCGACGCCGTGGCGAAGCTGAAGGCCGCCAAGGTCGTGCCGATCGAGTTCGCGGGTGCAGAACCGTGGTCGGCAAGCATGGTGGTCGTCGGTCTCGCCAGCGCCGACGTCCTCGGCAAGGATCCGCAGTGGATCACGAAGCGGTATGCCGGCAGCGTGAAGTTCTCCGACCCGCTGTTCGCCAACGCGATGAAGAAGGCGCGGGACCTTGTCGACAAGGGCGCCTTCGGGTCGGCCGCTCTGAGCGTCGACTTCGCCACCGCCAACAAGAACTTCCTCGCCGGCAAGAGCGGCATGTATCCGATGGGCAGCTGGTTCACCGGCTCGGGCTACATGACGCCTGAACAGGCCGCGCACTTCGGCGCGTTCCCCTTCCCGACCGACGACGGCTCGCTCGTCGTGCCGTTCAACGTCGGTGGGACGACCGCGGTCAGCACCAAGTCTGCCGACGTCGCCGCGGCGACGAAGTTCGCCCAGGCCTGGTCGCTGGCGCCGGAGAACCTCAAGGTGCTCATCGAGAGCGACGGCGCCTATCCGATGATGAAGACCCTCACCCTCGACCAGTTCGGCGCCAAGACGAGCGACCTGTACAAGGACACCTACAAGCTCGTGACGAGCACGAACACCAAGGTGTCGTCGTTCGGCTGGGTGAACAACGACGACTCGCTTGCGCCGGGCATCAACGACGCGTTCTATGCACTTTCCCAAGGGCTGTTCTCGAACAAGGACGTGACGGCGCAGCTCGCGCAACTCGACGCCGATTGGGACGCGGCCGCCAAGTAACGGAGGCAGGATTGGCGCTGCGCGGATCCCTCCGCGCAGCGCCCCTTCGTTCCCGTCCCGGAAGGCACGAACTCATGTCCCCTGGCCACCGCAGCTGGGCGAGGCCGTCCGGCCTCGCCCCGGTCGCCTGGCTTGCGATCGGCCTGTACGTCGCGTTCCTGCTGTACCCGATCGCCAGCAGCCTGCTCACCAGCTTCACGGACCGCAACCCACTGCGAGCCGAGAGCACGTTCGTCGGGCTCGACAACTACCGGCAGTTGTTCGCCGATCCACGCCTCCTGACGAGCCTGCGCTTCACGATCGTCGTGGTCGTCGTCGTGACGATCGTGTCGAACGTGGTCGGCCTCGGCTTCGCGATGCTGCTCAACCGTCCATCGGTCGGGTATCGACTCATGCGAACGCTGATCTTCATCCCGCAGGTCCTGTCAGGCGTGATCGTCGCGTTCATCTGGCGGAGCATCCTGACCCAGAACGGGTTGCTCAACACGTTCCTCGGGAACGTCGGGCTCGCCGATCAGCCGATCTCGTGGATCGGGACGCCCGATCTCGCGCTCCTCTCGGTCTGCGTGGTCGTCAGCTGGGCGACGATCGCCTTCGCGACCGTCGTCTACGTGGCGGCGCTGCAGTCGGTGCCCGGCGAGCTGTACGAGGCGGCGCGGATCGACGGCGCGGGCGCGCTCGGCCGATTCCGCTTCGTGACGCTGCCGATGATCGCCCCCGGCATGACGATCAGCATCGTCCTCTGCCTGATCACCACGTTCAAGCTCTACGACGTGATCGCCGTCCTGACCGGCGGCGGACCCGCCAACAGCACCCAGACCACGGCGTTCTACCTGATCACCGTCGCCTTCACGACGAACCGCTTCGGCTACGCGTCGGCAATCGCCATCTTCCTGCTCGTCGCGACGACCGTGATCGCCTATTCCCTGACCGGCCTGCTGCGGCGACGGGAGGCCGACCTATGAGTCGGTCTCGCCTCCGCCCCCGCGATGCCCGTCAGTTCGTGGTCGCGGTGGTCGCGACACTCCTCTTCGTCCTGCCGGTGTACATCGCGCTGGCGAGCGCATTCAAGCCGCAAGCCCAGATCCTGTCGAGCCCGTTGGGGCTGCCGGCGCCGCCGACCCTCGCCAATCTCACGACCGCTCTCGACCGACACGACCACCTCGTGACCGCCGGCGTCGCGAACTCGCTGGTGATCACGATCCTGAGCGTCGGGATCCTGATCCCGCTGTCCTCTGCCGTGAGCTTCTGGTTGTCCCAGCAGCGGCCACGGATCAAGTCCCTGCTGTTGATCGTGTTCGCCCTCGGGCTCATGGTCCCGCCCCAGACCGTGCTGTTGCCGATCGTCCAGCTGCTCCGGGCAGTCGGGCTCAACAACAGCTACCCGGGGTTGATCCTGTCGAACGTCGGCGGCGGTTATCTCTCGTTCGCGGTCTTCGTCTACGTCGGCTTCCTGCGGACGGTCCCGCGGGATCTCATCGACGCCGCCCGGATCGATGGCGCATCGGACGTTCGTGTCTGGTGGCAGATCGTGCTGCCGCTCGTCCGGCCGGCGACCGCGACGGTCGGGATCTTCCTCGCCCTGTGGGTCTGGAACGACTTCCTCAACCCGCTGTTCATCCTCGGCCCACGGCAGGGCCAGACGATCACCACCGGCATCTACGTGTCGCTCGGCACCTACTCGACCGACTACGGACAGCTCTTCGGGATCATGTTCCTGGCCGCGAGCATCCCGGTCGTCGGGTATCTCCTGACCCAGCGCGAATTCATCCGCGGGCTCATGGCCGGTGCGTCGCGGTGACGCCCGGTCTCCCCGCGCTCGATGACATCCTCGGCGGCTGGCTCGATCGCGATGAGCTCGTCCACCTCCACTCGCTCCGGAACCAGTGGGGTCAGGCGCATGTCAACCCCGACCTGACGTCCCTGTCGTGGCTTGCGATCCCGCCCTATTCCGTCGGTTACCACACCGGGGTGCTGCGGGTCGACGGTCACGTCTGGGCTGCCCAGCGGTTCCGGTGGGCGCCATGGGGAGTCGACCGCGAGGCGGCGAACGACGATCTGGTGGTCCGGTCGACCGTGTCGATGGCGTACGAGGCGACGCGGGTCCTGTGGCGCATCGAGGTTTCCAATGCCTCGGATCAGCCCCGTCAGGTCGCCCTCGCCCAGGACCTGCTGGCGGCAGTCGGTCATTCCGAGGTCGATTGGGGTTGGACGTACGGCACGCCGTGGAGCCGCGGGAATTACCACGACTTCCACGCGACGGAGCGGATCCGTGCCGAAACGATCGCGGAGGAGCCGCGCGAGGCACAACTCCTCCCGGCCGGAGCCCGACCACTCCGCCTGGGGCGCGCTCGGCTGCCGGGGATCCAGCGCGACGAGGACGGCGACGCGATGCTCATCGAGTCGGCCTTGCCGGATCACTCCACCACCGACGTTGCCCGCGATCGGCAGCCGGCAGTCATCGGATCGGTCACCGAGGTCGCACTGACCTCGCCGACCGGCGAACGGACCGGCGTGCGCGGGCCGTACATCCTCGCGAGCGATGACGCCGAATGGCGGCTGCCACCGGTCGTGATCGAGGCTGGCGCACGGCTGGACGTCGATTTCGTCCTGGTCGACCCAACCCAGACCGGCGTCATCCTCACCCACGGCAATCACGCGGACTCGCTCCAGGTCGGCCTCCGCTCCGGTCGCCCCTCGCTGACCATCGGGGGCGAGCACGTCGAGGCGGCCCACAAGATCAGCGCAGGAGCGCACCGCCTGTCGGTGGCCGTCGACAACTGCAGCGCGTCGCTGTGCGTCGACGGGACCCAGGTCGCGCGAACGACGGAGTGGTGGCGATCCGGCCGTTGGCGGGCATCGGACGAACGCGGGGTGATCGTCATCGACGACACGCGCAGCCCGGCCTCCGCGGCCTACGCGGTTGTTCCGTCGCCGTCGCGTTTGACGGTCGAGGACGGTCGCGCCGTCGCTGAGTGGCGGCTGTCGATCGAGCCCGGCTCGTCGCAAACGGTGTGGGTCACCCTCGAGCTGGGCGTCGACCGCACGGCCATCCTCCACCGCGCCGCCGAAACGGCACGGGACGGGGAGGCCGCACTCGCGGCCGTCGCGGATCGCTGGCGGCGGCTGTGGATCAACACGTTCGTGGCCGGCAACGACGACCACTCCGGATACCTGCCCGTGCTCGACACCGAGCGGGCCGGCCTGGCCCGGACCTACTACACGGGGATCCTGCTCGCGATCTATCTCCGGAACACCGGGGTCAGCCGTCTCGGACCGGTCTTCCTGACGGGTGGACCGCGGCTTGGGCCGACGACCACGTTCTTCTGGGATCTCTCGGAATGGGCGCGGACGGCCTCGATGCTCGAGCCGGTCGGGATGCGGGCCTGGATCGTTGCGGCCCTCGGCCAGCCGTACGACCGATCGCATTCGTTCGATACCCGACACCTCCTGCCGGTCGGCAACCACTACGCCGCGAACGAGTACGCCCTGTTCCGATGCATCCAGGCCTACATCGGCGTCACCGGGGATGTCGCGCTCCTGGCCGAGCTCGTGGGCGCGCGAACGGTCATCGACCATCTGCGTCAGATCGCGATTCCACCGGATTCGGCGCGGGCTGCATACGCCGGAGGCATCCTCTTCGACTTCGGCGACGATCCGTGGGAGCTCCTCGAATGCGTCCCGAACTATCGACATGCCGTCGTGGCGTTCAACGCCGCATCGGTCGGGATGCTGCGAGCGCTTGCGTGGCTCGAGCGCCGGTTCGAACGACCCGACGAGGCGACGGCTCTGACGGCACGCGCGACGGAGCTGGCGACAGCCGTGCGTCGCCAGTACGCCGGCGGCGGCCGATGGCGGATCGCGCACCCGGCAGGCAACGACGTGATCGGTCATTGCCTCGACTTCCAGCTTGTCGCCGCGGAGATGGCCGACGACCTGGAGCCGAGAGTCGCCGCCGAGCTTGCCGACTTCGCCGAGGGCGTCCTGATCGATGGCGACTGGATGCATGCCCTCGCGCCGGACGACCCGATCGCGCCGTTTGCCGATCGGCCCGACCACGGAGCGTCTGGAGCGTTTGCGGGCTGGCCCGGCGCGACGGCCTACGGCCTCGTCCAGCTGGGTCGGACCGATGCCGCCGCGGAGTTCCTCGGGCGCCTCCATCGCTCGACGTCGGGTGCCGTCTGGGGTCAGGCGGTGGAAGCGATCGGCGCTGGACGCTATCGGGTCGCGGAGCGGGGCGCATCCAATCGGGAGAGCAGCGCCGGCGTGGCCGCGACGGAAGCCATCATCGCCGGCCTCTTCGGGATCAGGGCGGTGATCCGTTCGATCGAGGCTCCACGGGGCGTCACGGCCAATCGCTTCGGGACGCTTCGCGGCGTTCGGGCGGTTGGGTTCGATCTGCCCGCGGCCTCCGCCGGCTGGTACGAGTCGGTGCGCACAGCACTGACAGGGAGCGCCGACATCCGATCGAAACGAACAAACCAATGACGCAGAATCGAGTCATCGGAGGGCCCACCGGAGGACGAACCGTCAGCATGCGCCGGGGAACGAACCTGCC
>DATLVO010000135.1:0-17946 GCA_035577485.1 Verrucomicrobiia bacterium | reverse complement strand
GGTCAGCGCGTGGTTCGTCGCGTGCGCGAAGCGAACGCAGTAGCACGACCCGGCGTAGGCATCCCAGTTCGCGCCGTTCGGCGGCATCACGTAGCCGCCAAACGCATGGGCGGTCGCGGTGACGCGGTCACCGATGATCGAGCCCTTCGGCATGCTCAGCCACACGCCCGGCAGCGTGCTGTCCGGGATCCCCGCCCCGACGGCGGCACCGTTCGCGCCGGAGAAGCGGGGCAAGGTGGGCTGCGGCTGGAACGACGTCAGGTCGTAGAAGGTGCCCAATAGATCGTAGATGCCGAAGCTGTACACCCAGCTCGCCGACTGGCTGTAGGGCAGGGTCAGGGTCCACGGGTCGCAGAACCCGTCCGATGCTTGGCCGCGGAGCGCGATCGACCCGAACGTGTCGTCGACGAAGCCCAGGTCGGCGAGGCTGGCGTTGTCGCCCCAGCGGAGCTCCCACGAGCAGATCGTGCCGGCCGGGAGGACGTAGCCTGTCGGGAAGCCCGGGGTGAACGTGAATGGCGAGCCGCTCGTCGGGCTCGGGCTCAGCGTCATCGTGACGGGGACGACGCCGTCCGTCGCGGCAGCGCCGGAAGCGGCGGGGCCGGCCGCACTGGCGACAACGATGACGGCCGCGAGCGAGATCGCGGCACGACGCGACGTCCGGTGGGATCGATCCACGGGTGCTTCCCCCCTCTGCGTTTCGGCGGAGTGTACCCGCCGCCCCGAGCCCGTTCGTTGTCCTCGTTCCGGGGCTCGGCTACAATGCGCCGAGCCATCGAACCCCGCCGGTTCACGACGCATCTCCTGGCGAGGACTGGAACACCTCGTATCCCAAACAGGGGCGGCGACGCGGATCGAACGAGGTCCGAGGGTAAGGTTCCGTCGGTCGACAGCTTGTAGCCAGGCTCGAAACGGCCGGAACCGCCGGGCGGCTAGCTCAGCTGGTTAGAGCACTTGCTTGACATGCAAGAGGTCACTGGTTCGAGTCCAGTGTCGCCCACCACATACACGCGACGATCGGGACACGCCCATCGCCGTCGCCTCCAGAGAGCCGGGATGTGCTGCGAACCCGGTGGCGATCGACGATCCAGGCACCACCCGTGAGCGACCGGTGAACCGGTCCGGGTTCCGCCCGTTAGCGCGGCCAGAGCGCGAGGTGACGCGTCGGCTCGGCCGGCTCGGCGCCTCGAAGGCGGGTGGAACCGCGGGAGACCAGACGGCCTCTCGTCCTGTCGATGGACGAGAGGTTTTGTGTTTCTCGGGAGGACCGATATGACGGACGCGAAGGTCGAAGCGAAGGTAGGATCGAAGGACGGGGCTCCGGCGGAGGCCGACCCTGCCGGCTCGCCCGCCGAGGCCGAGCTCGAGGAGGCCCTCTTCGACGCGCCGGAGCGCGGTTCCGCCGACGAGCTGCTCGACGCCGGCGCCCACACCGACCTCGACGCCATGCGTCACTCGGCCACCCACGTCATGGCCGAGGCCGTCCTCGACCTCTTCCCGGGGACCCAGCTCGGCATCGGCCCGGCGATCACCGACGGTTTCTACTACGACTTCAAGCTCGATCGTCCGCTGACACCGGCCGACCTCGCCGCGATCGAGGAGCGGATGGCCGCGTCGATCGCGGCCGACCACCCGTTCGTCCGACGCGAGCTGCCGCCCGAAGAGGGTCGGGCCTTCTTCGCCGAGCGGCAGCAGCCGTTCAAGATCGAGATCCTCGACGACCTCGCCGCCAAGTCGAAGGCCGAAGGCACCCCGATGCCCCCGACGACGCTCTACGAGCACGGGCCGTTCGTCGACCTCTGCAAGGGCCCGCACGTGGCGAGCACCGGCAAGATCGGGCCGTTCAAGCTGCTCGCGGTGTCGGGCGCCTACTGGCGTGGCGATCAGAAGCGTCCCGCGCTGCAGCGGATCTACGGCACGGTCTGGCCGACCCAGGACGAGCTCGACGCGTACCTCTGGCGGCGCGCCGAGGCGAAGAAGCGCGATCACCGCCGACTCGGCGTCCAACTGGATCTGTACAGCTTCCACGACGTCTCGCCGGGGTCGGCGTTCTGGCACCCCAAAGGTCAGCTCCTGTGGCGAACACTGGAAGGGGCGATGCGCGAGCTCCAGGCCCGGAACGGCTACGTGGAAGTGAGCACGCCGATCCTCGTCAGCCATCGGGTGTGGCAGCAGTCCGGACACTGGGACCACTACCGCGACAACATGTTCGTCCTCGACATCGAGGGCCAGCCGTACTCCCTGAAGCCGATGAACTGCCCGGAGAGCACGTTCATCTATCGGTCGCGGCTCCGGTCGTACCGGGATCTCCCGATTCGGTACGCGGAGTTCGGGCGCCTCCACCGGAACGAGCTCTCCGGTGCGCTCAGCGGGCTCACCCGGGTCCGGCAGTTCATCCAGGACGACGGTCACAACTACGTCCGCCCCGACCAGCTCCAGGCCGAGATCGCGTCGCTCCTCGCGATGATCCGCGAGGCATACGGCTGGTTCGGGCTCGAGCCTCGCTACACGTTTGCGACCCGACCGGACGACGCACTCGGCGACCCGGCCCTGTGGGATCGCGCCGAGAGCTACATCCAGGCCGCGCTCGATGCCGCCGGCGTGGCCTACCGCGTCCTGCCCAAGGACGGCACGTTCTACGCGCCGAAGATCGACATCTACATCGACGATGCCCTCGGCCGCGAGTGGCAGTTGGCGACGATCCAGGCCGACCTGACGATGCTCCCCGAACGGTTCGACCTGACCTACATCGACGAAGACGGCAAGGCGCAGCGGCCCATCGCCGTCCATCGCGCAATCTACGGATCGCTCGAGCGGTTCATCGCGATCCTCGTCGAGCACTTCGCGGGCGCCTTTCCCCTGTGGGTCGCGCCCGTCCAGGCCGTGGTGATCCCGATCGCGGATCGGCACGTTGACGCAGCTCGCGAGCTGGCCGGGGTCCTGGAAACGAGGGGCCTGCGGGTCGAGGTCGACGACACGTCCAACCGGATGCAGTACAAGATCCGTGCCGCCCAGGAGCAGAAAGTGCCGTACATGGTCGTGCTCGGCGACCGCGAGATCGAGGCCCGGACGGCGTCGCCGCGGACGCGCGCGGGCGAACAGCAACCGGCCGAGGACTGGGACTCGTTCGCCGATCGCCTCGCCCGCGAATCGGCCGCCCGCGGGGTGAGTTGATCCGGAGTGAAGTGCCCGCGAAGAAGATGCGGGCGTGGACGCGCTTCGGTTTGGTCGCCAGTTCCGGGCGCTCCGGATCCGTCTTCGCCGGCGGCAGTCGGACGTCGCAAGGGACGCTCGCATGTCTCGATCCCTCGTCGCCTCCGTCGATCGAGGGCAGCTCGACGGGGTGACGATCGGATCCCTCGTGCGCGCCGCCGCCGCGCTCGGTGCGACGTCGACGTCCGTCTCCGGTTCCGCGGCGAGCATCTGGACCGTCTTCTGGACGAGGACCACGCGGCGACCGTCGAGGCGCTGGTGCAGCGGCTGACCGATCTCGGGTGGGTCGCGCAGGTCGAGGTCTCCTTCTCGATCTGGGGCGAACGAGGCTCGATCGACGTGCTCGCCCTGAATGAACCTTCGGGCAGCGTCCTCGTCGTGGAGGTGAAGTCCGTCGTTCCGGATTCGCAAGCGCTGCTCCATGGCCTCGACGCCAAGTCCCGGCTGGCGCCTCAGATTGCGCTGGAGCGCGGCTGGGTCGCGCGCTCCGTCAGCCGCCTCTTGGTTGTCGGCGACACGTCGACGGCTCGCCGGCGAATCGGCCGCTTGGCGGCGACGTACGACCGCGCGCTGCCGATCCGCGGGCGGGACGTCACGGCCTGGCTGCGGCGACCGGTTGGAGTCATCTCGGGTCTGCTGTTCCTGTCGAACGACAGCCACGACAGCACAATCCGACTGGCGCGGGGCCGCGAGCGCGTGCACCGGCCGCATCGGCCCCGAATTCAGCCCGATTTGCCGCCAAATGACGGCCACGTTGGCAGTTGAACCTGCGACAACCGCCCGCCCCACATCTGCGGTGGATTGTGCCGCGGTGACGGTCATCCGGCGGGATCCCCGCGATTCTCCGAGGCAATTGCTGGGCTCCGAAGCCCTGTGCTATGGTTCCCGCTCGACGGGCGCCCGGGCGCCGCGCGTTCGCGTGCCGGTCGATGGGGAACACGTTCGTTCGAAGGGGTCAAGCCATAGCACGAGACCTGCGCGTCAATCAGATGATCCGGATCCCACAGGTCAGGGTCGTCGATGAAGAGGGAGCCCAGCTGGGTGTCATGCCGACCCCACAGGCTCTCGCGATGGCGCAGGAGCGGGGCCTCGACCTCGTCGAGGTTGCCCCGATGGCCTCCCCGCCGGTGGTCAAATTCCTCGATTTCGGTCAGTACAAGTACGAGCTGACCAAGCGGGAGAAAGAGGCCAAGCGCCGGCAGCGCTCGGTGACGTTCAAGGAGGTTCGCCTCTCGCCGAAGATCGGCACAGGCGACTTCGACACGAAGGTCCATCGGGCGATCGAGTTTCTCGAAGACGGCGACCGGATCAAGGTGACGGTCCGCTTCCGCGGTCGGGAGCTGACCCATCCGGAGCTCGGTCGGAACATGCTCACGAGGTTCACCGACAGGATCAAGGATCACGGCGTGGCCGAGCGGGCTCCGCTCCTGGAGGGGAAATCGATGCACCTCACGGTCGCATCGCTCCACAAGCCCAAGGAGCACGAGCCGGTCGCGAAGCCGGGTCGGACCGCCGACGGCGCCACGGAAGCGGCGCCCGACGAGGCCCCGGCCCGACCGGCCGCAGCGGCGGCGGCGACCGGGACGAAGGCGACGGCGACCAACGGCGCAGAGGCGCCGGCCGCACCGGCAGCAACAGCGGCACCGGCCTCGCCGGCACCGAAGGCGAGCCAGCCGGTCGAGCCGGCAGCGAAGGCGGCCGAGCCCGCCGCCAAGCCGGCGGCCGCGCGGGCGTCGGCTTCCGAAGCCGCACCGGCGCCAACGAAGAAAACCGAACCGCCGGTGCCGCAGGCGCCGGCCGCGACAGGAGAGTGAGGCCAGGGTGCCCAAGATCAAGAGCCACAAGGCAGCCCAGAAGCGGATCGGTGTCACCGGTGGTGGCAAGGTGGTCCGCGTGAAGGCGTGGCGCGGCCATCACCTCGAGATCAAGTCGTCCCGACGCACCCGCCGGTACGCCGGCAAGGCCGTCATGGTCGGCGTCCACGCGAAGCAGGTCCGCCGCCTGCTCCCGTACCTCTAGGAGCGATCGGATCCCATGGCACGAGTCAAGCGTGGCGTCACCGCCCACAGGCGCCACAAGCGTCTGCTGAACGCCGCCGAAGGGCGGATGGGGACGAAGTCCCGTCTCGTCAAGGCCGCCCGCGAGGCGAGCCTCCACGCGATGGCCTACGCGACCCGCGACCGGAAGCAGCGGAAGCGCCAGATGCGCGAGCTCTGGATCGTCCGGATCAACGCCGCGGCCCGCCTGAACGGCATGACGTACGGCGCCTTCGTCGCGGGCCTGAAGAAGGCCGACATCGCCCTGGACCGGAAGACGCTGGCGGACGTCGCCGTCCGCGACGCCGGCACGTTTACGAAGATCGTCGAGGCCGTGAAGGGCGCCTGAACGAGGCAACCGATCAAACCCTCGACCACCACAATGGTCGAGGGTTTTTCATTGTCAGAATTCGTTCATTGTCAGGATGAGGATCGAGTGGATCTTGCCGAGCTGACCCGCGAACTCGAGGCGCTGCGTGACGAGGCCCTGGCGGCCGTGGCGAGACTCGCCGACGTCGCCGGCCTCGAGGCGATCGAGCTCGACGTGCTCGGCAAGAAGGGTCGCCTGACGTCGGTCCTGCGCGGGATCGGGGCGCTGCCCGCCGAGGATCGGCCGCGGGTCGGGGCGGTCGCGAACGTCGTCCGCGAGGCGATCGAGAAGGCCATCGCCGCCCGCGGCGCGGATCTGCGAGCGGCGGCCCTCGAGACCCGTCTCCGGGCCGAGGCGATCGACGTGACCACGCCCGGCCGGCCGATCCGTCGCGGCGCGCTCCACCCGATCATCGAGACGATCGGCGAGATCGCCTCGATCTTCGAGCAGTTCGGGTTCGTCGTCTACGAGGGCCCCGAGGTCGAGGACGACCTGACGAACTTCCAGATGCTGAACATCCCCCCGGACCATCCCGCCCGCGACCTGTGGGACACCCTCTACGTCGACGTCGAAGGGCACCTGCTCCGAACGCACACGTCGCCCGGCCAGATCCGGGTGATGCAGTCGACTGCGCCGCCGATCCGGGCGCTCCTGCCGGGCCGTTGCTACCGCTACGAGGCCATCGACGCGAGCCACGCCTCCGAGTTCTTCCAGGTCGAGGGCCTGATGGTCGACGAGGGCACGACGATGGGGGACCTCAAGGGCCTGCTCGACCAGTTCGCGAAGGCGATGTACGGCCACGACAAGCGCACCCGCTTCCGCCCCGGCTATTACCCGTTCACCGAGCCGTCGGTCGCGTTCGATGTCGAGTGCCTGGTCTGCGGCGGATCGGGCTGCCCGGCCTGCTCCCGGACCGGCTGGATGACGATCCTCGGGGCCGGGATGGTCCATCCGGTCGTCCTCCAGTACGGCGGTCTCGACCCGGAGCGGTACCAGGGCTTCGCGTTCGGGATGGGCGTCGAGCGGATCGCGAACCTGCGGCATTCCGTCGGCGACCTCCGGCTCTACATGGAGAACGATCTCGCGTTCCTCGACCAGTTCGTGCGGGTCGGGTAGACGGCCGTGAGGGTCCCGCTGTCCTGGCTGCAGGACTACGTCGACGTCAACCTCGACGCCCACGCTCTGGCTGAGCGCCTGACGCTGCTCGGGATGGAGGTCAAGGGCATCGAGCGCTGGGGCTCGGACTGGCAGAACGTCGTCGTCGGCGAGCTGCTCAGCGTCGAGAAGCACCCGCGGGCGGACCGACTGTCGCTCACGACGGTCCGGGTCGCCGACGGCGAGGAGCCGCTGGCGATCGTCTGCGGAGCGACGAACATCGCCGCCGGGCAGCGCGTCCCGGTAGCCCTGCCCGGAGCCGTGTTGCCCGGCGGCCGGCGGATCGAGCGGACCGAGAAGATGGGCGTCGTGAGCAACGGGATGCTCTGCTCCGGCGACGAGCTCAACCTGACGAGCGATGCCGACGGGATCCTGATCCTGTCGCCGGACGCACCCGTCGGGAGCGCCCTGAGCGATCTCTACGGCGATGTCGTCCTCGACGTCGACGTCAAGCCGAACCGCGGCGATGCGCTCTCGCTCATCGGGCTGGCCCGCGAGGTGGCCGTGGTCACCGGTGGCGAAGTCCGCTGGCCGGAGATCGACCCGCCCGAGATGGGGCCGGCGATCGAGGAGCGGCTGGAGGTCGAGGTTCGCGACGCCGACCTGTGCCCGCGGTTCGTCGGCCGGTACGTGGAGGGCGCCAGCGTCGGGCCGTCACCGGACCGCGTCCAGATGCGGCTCCGAGCCGCCGGCGTCCGGCCGATCTCGAACGTCGTCGACGCCAGCAACTACGTGATGGTCGAGCTGGGCAAGCCGATCCACACCTACGACGCCGATGGAGTGGGGGAGCGCGAGGGCCGCCACCGGCTGATCGTCCGCCGGGCGACGCACGGCGAGCGGTTGACGACCCTCGACCACGTCGAGCGCATCCTCGAACCCGAGACCCTGCTGATCGCCGACGACCGTGGCCCCCTTGGCATCGCCGGGATCATGGGCGGCGCCGAATCGGAGGTCGGCGATCGCACGACGCGGGTCATCGTGGAATCCGCGATCTTCGACCCGATCGCGATCCGCCGGACGGGGCAGCGGTTCGGGCTCCGGTCGGAGGCAAGCCTCCGCTTCGAGAAGGGTGTCGAGTTCCGCCTGGCACGGATCGGGGCCGACCGGACGGCCCGCCTGATCGCCGAGTGGGCCGGCGGCACGGTGGCCCGCGGCCGGACGGACAGCGCAGCGAGCGAGCCCGGTCCGACCCGTGTCGCGTTCCGTCCCGCCCGCGTCAACCGCCTGCTCGGGACCGACCTTCCGGCCGACGAGCAGCGGCAGGTCCTGGCCCGGGTCGGCGTCGAGACGGAGCCGGTGGCCGCGGGGCAGACAGTCTCGATTCCGGTCTCGGGCGAGCCGAAGCCACTCGCCGTTCCGGCGGAAGCCGCCGCGGCGATCATCGCCGTCGTCCCGACCTGGCGACGCGACATCGCGGTCGAAGCCGACGTCGCGGAGGAAGTCGCCCGCGTCCGCGGCTACGAGCGGATCCCCGACATCCTCCCGCACACGCCGATGCCCGCCTTCCGGCACCACCCGCTCGAGCTCCGGGACCGGATCCGCGAGACGCTCGCCGGCGCCGGTCTGACCGAGGTCGTCAGCCACGCCCTCGTGTCGCCGCGGCTCGCCGAGCGGTTCGCCTGGGAGACGCCGCTGCCGTCCCTCGAGGGCGGCACCCCTGCCGGCGGCATCCCGATCCATGTCACGAACCCTCTCTCGGCCGATCATTCGGTCCTCCGGCCGACCGTCGTCGGGTCGCTCGTCGAGATCGTGTCGTCGAACGTCCGTCGTGGTCGGGAGAACGTGGCGATCTTCGAGGTCGGCAAGGGCTATGGGCGCGACGGGGACACGACTCACGAGTGGTGGCGGCTGGCGATCGCGCTCTGCGGAGCCGCCGAGGAACCGGCGTGGAACCGTCCAGAGCGACCCTCCGACGTCGACGACGCGAAGGGCCTGATCGAGCTGATCTGCCGTCGCCTCGGGATCGCGATGCCGGCCTACGAGCCTCTCCGCGGCGAGCCGCTCCTGCATCCGGGCCGCGCGGCCCGGCTGACCGCCGAGCGCGAGGGCGGGATCGCGATGTCCGGTCTCGTCGGGGAGCTTCATCCGGCCATCGCCGACGAGTGGGAGCTGCGCGGGGCGCGACTTGTCGTCGCGGAGCTCGACGTTGCCGGCCTGGCGGGCGGGGCGGCTCGGGCCGTGCAGGCCGTCGCCCCATCCCGTCACCCCGCGGCCGAGCGGGATCTGGCGATCGTGGTGGCCGAATCGACGCCCGCTGCGGACGTCGCAGCCGCGATCCGCGCGACCGGCGGACCGGAGCTCGTCTCCCTCACGCTGTTCGACATCTACCGCGGCGCGCCGCTCGGGCCGGACGAGAAGAGCCTCGCCTGGCGCCTGGCCTTCCAGTCCGCCGACCGGACCCTCACGGACGCGGAGATCGAGTCCGCGGTCGAGGCCGTCACGCGCGCCGTCCGGGCGATCGGCGGCCGAATCAGGACCTGAGTCCTGCTTGCGGCGGCGGATTCCGCGCTGCTACCCTGTCCCGGCCTCGGCGCGCGGGCTGAGTTCGGAGGGTCCTGTCGCAACGGAGGGGTCGTGAACATCGGGGACATCAACCGGTTCGACCTGCTCGTCGTGCTCTTCCTGTTCGGGATGTTCGTCCTGGGGTTCGTCCAGGGCACGATCCGGCGGGTGCTCGGGCTGGCGTCGATGCTCTTCTCGTTCCTCTTCGCCGCGAACCTGCGGGGGCCGTTGGGTGGCTACCTCGCCCAGAACTGGAACGACTTCCCGGACCAGTACGCGATCATGCTCGGCTTCGGGATCGTCTTCGTCGCGGCGACGATCGCGTTCACCCTCGTGATCCAGGGCTTCTACCACAAGCAGCAGCTGTTCAAGAAGGCGACGTTCGCCGACGAGCTGATCGGCGGCGCCCTGGGCATCGTCCAGGGCCTCCTCCTGATCGCCTGTGTGATCATCATCCTGGACTCGTTCTTCGTGATCCCGGGCATCCCGAAGAGCGACAACGAATACCCCTGGCTGCGCACGTTCTGGGAAGCGATCGACCAATCGACGTCCGCCCAGGTCTTCCGAGGCACGATCATCCCGGGCTTCGTCACCGTCTTCGGGCTGCTGATCCCGTCGGACATCCAGTCGTTCTACGTTCGCGTGGGCGGGTGAGCGAGTCGTAGGGAGCCGCGTCCGCGACGTCCTCGAGCTCCCGACGCTGGAGGTCGGTCGTGCCCTGCTCGGCGGCCTGCTCATCCGCGACGACCCCGCTGCGAGGGTCGCCCGGATCGTCGAGCTCGAGGCGTACATCGGCGAGGAGGACCAGGCGTCCCACGCGCGGTTCGGACGGACCGATCGCAACGCGGTCATGTACGGGCGGCCCGGGATCGCCTACGTGTACCTTGTCTACGGGATGCACGACTGCCTGAACATTGTCACGGAGCCGGTCGGGCGGCCGGCGGCCCTCCTCGTCCGCGCGGTGGAACCGATCGCCGGCGCCGACGCCATGCGCGCGGCCCGAGCGGCCCGTTCGATCGGGCGCCGGCGGGGATCCGCCAGCGTCGACGCCGCGGAGCTGGCCACCCGGCTCGCGGCGGCGTCCGACCGCCTCCGGACGATCCCGGACGCGCGACTCGCCTCCGGTCCCGCGCTCGTGACCGCCGCCTTTGACCTCGACCGATCCGACACCGGAACGGACCTCTTCGACCCGCGGTCGCCGATCCGGGTGGAACCCCGCGCGGCCACCGAGCCGGAACCCGCGATCGTCGCCAGCCCCCGCGTCGGCATCGGCTATGCCGGCGCCGAGTGGATCGCGCGTCCCTGGAGGCTGTCGATCGCCGACCATCCGTCGGTGTCGCGGCCGCGCCCCGTCGCGGACTGACGACGCGCGGTGGACCAACGCTCGATCGCCCTCCTCGAGTTCCCCCAGGTCCGGGAGCGACTCGCCGAGAAGGCCTCGTTCCCGCCGTCGCGGCGCCTCGCCGAGGCGCTCCAACCGTCCGAGGATCCGGTCGTCGTCGGACGCGGCCTCGACGAGACCGACCAGGCTCGCGCGCTCCTCTCCGAGCGGCCGGGCGTGGGGATCGGGGCGGCCCACGATATCGGACCGGCGACCGAGCGGGCAGCTCGCGGCGGGCGGCTCGATCCGGCCCAGTTCCTCGAGCTGGCCGACACGCTCGACGCAACGGCCCGGCTCCAGACGTCCCTGGCCGACGACCGGCGGCCGCTGCTCCACGCCCTCGCCCGCGACCTCCATCCGTTGCCGGCGATCCGCTCGACGCTCGCGCGCTCGTTCGATCCGGCGGGCGAGCTCCTCGACACGGCCTCGCCGCGGCTCGGCGGCCTCCGGGCGGCGGTCCGGGTCGCCTACGACCGGCTCCGCCGCCGGCTCGAGTCCCTCGTCGGATCGGAGCTGGGTGGCGCGCTCCAGGACCCGATCATCACCCTTCGCAACGGCCGCTATGTCGTCCCCGTCAAGGCCGAGGCTCGGGCCCGCGTCAAGGGGATCGTCCATGACGCCTCGGGCAGCGGCGCGACGCTGTTCATCGAGCCGCTCGTCGCGGTCGAGATGGGCAACGCCTGGCGCGAGGCCCAGGTCGCCGAGCGGGAGGAGGTCGACCGGATCCTCGACGAGCTCTCGGCCCTCGTCGCGGCGAATGCCGAGGCGCTCCGCGAGACCCTCGCCGCGCTCGCCCGCTTCGACCTGTGGGCGGCGAAGGCCCAGCTCGCGGCCGACATGGACGGGATCCGGGCCGCGACGGCCGACCGGCCGGAGGTGACCCTGCTCGGCGCCCGGCACCCGGGCCTGGCGGGGCGCGTGATCCCGATCGACATCCGCCTCGGCGACGGCTACACCGCGCTCGTCGTGACGGGTCCGAACACGGGCGGCAAGACGGTGACGCTGCGAACGCTCGGGCTGCTCGCGCTCATGCACCAGGCCGGGCTCCACGTGCCGGCGGAGGCCGGCTCCCGGCTGCCCGTGTTCCGCGACGTGTTCGCCGACATCGGCGACGAGCAGTCGATCGCGCAGTCGCTCTCGACGTTCTCGGGCCACCTCCGCTCGATCACCCGGATCGTCGAGGCCGCCGGGCCGGGGACCCTCGTGCTGCTCGACGAGCTCGGCGCGGGAACCGACCCGACCGAGGGTTCGGCTTTGGCCCAGGCGCTCCTCGACCACTTCATCCGGGCCGGCGCGCTCGTCGCCGCCACGACCCACTACGCCGAGCTGAAGGCCTACGCCCACACGACCGACGGCGCCCGCAATGCATCGGTCGAGTTCGACCTCGAGACGCTCTCGCCGACGTACCGCCTGACGATCGGCCTGCCGGGCGGCAGCCAGGCGTTCGCGATCGCCGAGCGGCTCGGGCTGAGTCCCGACATCGTTGCCGATGCCCGATCGCGCCTGTCGGAGAACCAGCGTGCGTTCGAGGAGACCCTCGCCCGGATCCGCGAGACCGAGGGCGAGACGAGCGAGGCGCTCGAGCGGGCTCGCGCGGCCGAGGCGCGAGCCACCGCCGCCCTCCGGACCGCCGACGAGGAACGACTCCGAGCTCGGCGCGAGCGCGACGAGGCGGTCCGCTCCGCTCGGCAGGAGGCCGAGAAGCTCGTCGACACGATCCGCGACGAGGTCCAGGCGACCCGTCGCCACCTGGAGCGCGAGACCGTGACGGCGCCGTCGCTCGATGCGGCGGTCGCCCGGGCGGAGGCCCAGCTGGCCCGCCTCCCGAGTGAGGACGGAAACACACCGGTGGAGGCGGCTTCGCCCGTGCCGCACGTCTGGCAGCTCGGCGAGCGAGCCCGGAATCGGGCCGGCGGCTGGGAGGGCCGGATCACCGCCCTCGAGCGGGGCGGGAAACGGGCGACCCTCGAATCGGGCGGGATGCGGATCAGCGTTCCCGTCGAGGATCTCGATCCGGTCGACGGCCCGTCGGAGGCCGAGGGCGATCCGGACCGCTCGATCGGCAGGAACGCGCGGATCAGCCGGTCGGGGTCCGGGGGCGGGGCGGGAGCGATCCAGCTCGAGCGAGCCCGGTCGGTAGCGTCATCGCTCGATCTCCGCGGCGCCCGGGTCGACGAGGCCCTCGATGCGCTCGACCGCTATCTCGACGACGCTGCGCTCGCGGGCCTCGAGAAGGCCGTGATCATCCACGGCCACGGGACGGGCGCCCTTCGCGACGCCGTGCGAGCGCGCGCCGGCAGCCACCCGCTCGTCGTCTCGACACGACCCGGAGAGCGGGGAGAAGGCGGGGACGGGGCCACGATCGTCAAGCTCTAGCGGGCGGCCATCAGGGAACCGTCGCGGAGATCTCCGAGGTCCGAGGCGAAGCTCCGCGAGCCATCGGCCCGAGGATCGGCGCGACGATCGTCGAGCTGTAAAGCCCGCCGTCCTCAGGGCTTGCCGCGGGACGGCGTCGGCGTCGGTTCGCCGGACGGCGACGGCGATGGACAGAACAGCCCGAACGGGTTGTCGCACGGCGGCGGGGTCGGCGGGGGAGCGAGCGGACACAGCGTGGTCGGGGCGAAGATGCCGCCCCACGTCCGGCCGAACGGGTAGAAGCCGCTCTGGTAGAAGTACTCGGTGTGCGTCCCCTTCGGGCCGCCGACGACCCCTCGGCCGCGAGCCGCACGCTTCATCCAGCCGCGGTCTGCTCGCTGCCACGCCGGCCAGCCGGCGTCGGCCTGGCTGTAGTCGAGCGCTCCCACGGTTCGCTCCGGGCCGACGCAGCCGTCCTGCCAGAGGAGGCCGCTCGCCGCGTCGATCTGGACGGTCCGCCGGAAGTCATCGGTCTGGGTCGGCTGGGTGTCCTTGATGAAGAGCTCGTTCACCGTCCGCGTCGTGAAGGGGCCGGGCTTCGCCCCGGTGATCGCGTCGACCTTCGCCTCGACGATCCCGCTCGGCTCATTCCAGTCGGCGAACGGCGTCCCCTTGCTGATCTCCGTGAGGATCCGCGACCACAACGGCGCCGACGACTGCAGCGACAGGGTGTCCTTGACCGGCTCGTTGTTGCTGTTGCCCATCCAGACGCCGACGGCGAGGGCCGGCGCCTTGGGGTCTTTGGGCGGGGCGAGGAAGCCGTAGGCGTGGACGTCACGGTTGTCGTTCGTGGTCCCGGTCTTGTAGGCCGCCGGACGTCGACGGCCGCCGTCGTAGATCGCCCACTTGCCCCAGAAGGGGTTCGTCTTCGGATCCGTGTTGCCCTTCAGGATGTCGGTCATGATGTAGGCCGTCTGAGGGCTGATCACCACGCGGCCCTTCGGTGCCTTTGCTGCCGCGTCCGGCCAGACGGGCGTGCCGTCGGCCGCCGTCACCTTGAGGATCATCGTCCGCGGCATGAGCTTGCCGCCGTCGGCGATCGTGCCGTACGCGCCGAGCAGGTCGATCGGATGGACCTCGAGGGTCCCGATCCCCATCGACGTCACCGGGCCGGAGCCCGGGACGTAGTTGACGCCGAAGTCCTTGGAGCGCTGGAAGAAGTGGTCGAGGCCGTTCATCAGCCCGGCCTTGATCGACGGGATGTTGAGCGAGAACTGGAGCGCCTCGCGCAGGCGGACCGGGCCGCGTTCGGCCTTGTCGGCCTGGGTCGGCGTGAACTTGCCGCCGAAGTCCGTGACGACGTCCATGAACATCGTCGCCGCGGTCATCGTCCGGTCCTCGATCCCGATCGCGTAGTTGATCGGCTTGATCGACGATCCGGGCTGGCGCCAGCCGTCGGAGAGGACGTCGAACTGGGGCTGGAACTTCTTCGTGCCCCGGGCGTTGTAGCCGGCCGACCCGCTGTAGGCGAGGACCTCGCCGGTCCGATAATCCATGACGGCCGCGGCGGCGTTGTTGAGATTCACGCCGTGGAGGTTCTGCAGCCAGGGCCAGTCGCTGCTCGGGATCTTCAGGGACTTCAGGATCGTCCGCGTGTTCGCGAGGTTCGGCGCTCGCGCGGCGGCGTACAGCCAGCGCTCGGTCACCTGCTGCATCTTCCAGTTGAGGGTCGTCGTGACCCGGTAGCCACCCGTGTCGATCTGATCGCACTGGTCGACCGTCACGTCCGGGCAGAGGATCGAGGCGAGCTGCTGGCGGACCTGCCAGACGAAATGGGGCGCGAGCCAGTGTGACCCGACCTGTGGCGCGAGGACGATCGGGTCGCTCTCGGCCGCCTGGTACTCGTCCACCGTGTGGTTGGCGCCCGAGAGGGTGCTGCGGGTCTTCATCAGGTCGAGGACGTAGTTGCGGCGGGCGTAGATCTCGGACTTGGGGTCGACGACGAGCTGGATCTTGCTGTCCGGGCAGTGGTCGATGTCGACGTTCGGCGTCGCGCACGCCTCGATCGAGTTCTTGATCAGGTCGAACTTCGTCGGGGACTGGGGGATCGCCGCGAGGACCGCGTCCTCGGCGAGAGTCAGGTCCTTGAGGTCCTTGTCGAAGTAGGTCCGCGCCGCCGCCGCGATCCCGTACGACTGGTTGCCGTAGAAGTTCTGGTTCAGGTAGGCGGTGATGATCTCCTGCTTGCCCGTCCGGCCCGGATACGCCTCGGTCAGGCGGAGCGACTGGATGATCTCCCGGATCTTCCGTTCCTCGCGGCTCCCCGTGAACGCGCTTTCGGGCAACAGCCGGGCCCGGACGAGCTGCTGGGTGATCGTCGAGCCGCCGCGGGGATGGCCGCTGAGCGTGTCGAGCGTGGCGGAGACGAAGCCGGCGACGTCGAAGCCCGGGTTGATCCAGAAGTCCTTGTCCTCGATCGCGGTGGTCGCGTCGAGCATCTCGGGCGGGATCTCGTCGAAGGTCACGACCTGCCGCTTGAACTCGCCGAGCTTGGCGAGCTCGATCTTGCCCGTCCGATCGGTGATCACGGTCTGCTGGTCGAACGAGAGGTTGCTCAGCGTGTCGACGGGGTCGGGCAGGCCCTGGCTGTAGTAGTTGTACGCGGCCGCGACGCCGACCAGTCCCGCCAGGCCGACCGCAAGGAAGGCCGAGAACAGGATGATCGGGATGGCGATGAGGGTCCTCCGGACGGCGGAGGATCCGCGGGGCCGCCCGCGGCCGAGGCTGCGCCGATGGCGCTGCCGCCGCGCGAGGCTGGTCTGCATGTCGGGCCGCACGATAGCATAGGGGTCGTGGTGACCCCCTTCGTTCGACCGGTCGAGACGGCTCGATCGGCGGGGCTGTGACGCCCGTCGACAAACCCGCGGCCGGGCCCTCCGGAGACGTGGCGACGACTTCCGGGAGCGTCGCCGACCCTGCCGGACTCGCCGGTCTTCTCGACGAGCTCGAATGGCGCGGCATGCTCCACGCCACGACCCCGGGGCTGCCGTCACGTCTGGCGTCAGGCCGTCCGATCGCCGGCTACAACGGCTTCGACCCGTCTGCCCCGTC
Organism: Verrucomicrobiia bacterium; assembly: GCA_035577485.1. GTDB lineage: Bacteria > Chloroflexota > Limnocylindria > Limnocylindrales > CSP1-4 > CF-46. The sequence goes on along the minus strand of DATLVO010000135.1, from coordinate 1,823 downwards.
GCTCCACATCGGGCACCTCGTGCCGATCTCGGGACTCCTCCAGCTCCAGCGCCACGGCGGCCGGCCGGTGGCGCTCGTCGGCGGTGGGACGGGCATGATCGGTGACCCGTCCGGGCGGTCGTCGGAGCGGAACCTCCTCGATCGCGAGACGCTGGCGGCGAACGTCGAGTCGATCCGGGCCCAGCTCGAGCGGTTCCTCGACTTCTCCGGCCCGACGGGCGCGATGCTCGTCAACAACCTGGACTGGCTCGAGGAGATCCGGCTGATCGACTGGCTCCGCGACGTCGGCAAGCACTTCACGATCCCGTACATGCTCGCGAAGGACTCGGTCCAGGTGCGGCTGGAGCGCGGGCTCTCGTTCACCGAGTTCAGCTACATGCTCATCCAGGCGACCGACTTCGAGCACCTCCACCGCGTCCACGGCGTCGAGCTCCAGATGGGTGGGGCCGACCAGTGGGGCAACATCACCGCCGGTCTCGAGCTCATCCGGCGGCAGGCCGTTGCGAGCGATGCCGACTCCGATCCGGTCGGCGCGGAGGGCGTGGGCAGCCAATCCGGCGACGATCCCGCCCACGGGCTCGCCTACAAGCTGCTCCTCTCGCCCTCGGGGACGAAGTTCGGCAAGACCGAGGGCGGCGAGTCCGTCTGGCTCGACCCCGAGCGGACGTCCCCGTATGTCTTCTACCAATACTGGCTCAACGTCGATGACCGCGACGCGGCGACGTACCTGCGCTGGTTCACGCTCTTGTCGCGCGATGAGATCGAGGCGCTCGAGGCGGAAGGGCTGGCCCGGCCGGAGGCACGATCCCCCCAGCGCGCGCTGGCCCGCGACGTGACGACGCGAGCGCATGGCGCCGATGCGGCCGGCCACGCCGAGCGGGTGAGCCAGGCGGCGTTCTCGCGCGAGCCGATCCGCGATCCGGCGATCCTGGCGACCCTGCACGACAGCGTCGGCGGGTTCGCGTTCAGCGACGCCGATCTCGCGGCCGGGCCCCTCGCGGTCGCTCTGGCGTCGGGCCTCTTCGCCTCGGGCGGCGAAGCGCGACGCGCGATCGCCCAGGGCGGGCTGACGATCAACGAGGAGCGGGCCGGCGCCATCGATGGGCCCGTTCCGCCGCCGGTCGACGGGGAGTGGCTGGTCGTGCGAGCCGGCAAGCGGCGGCTCGCGATCGGACGACGCCGGCGCTGAGGTCCGCCCAGCCGTCGCGAGCGACCGCGCTCAGCCGATCTCGCGAGCCGCGGCGATCAGGCGGTCGTTGGCGGCGCGGTCGCGGATCGTGAGGCGGAGGGCGCGGGCGAGGGGATGACCCTCGGGGAACGTCCGCGGCACGAGGCCCCGCTCCAGCAGCCCGGTCGCGACCGCGGCAGCCCGTTCGGCCGTACCGAGGTCCACGAGCAGGAAGTTCGTGACCGACGGGCCGACATCCCAGCCAGCTTCGCGGAGGGCGTCCGCGAGCCGATCCCGCTCCGAATCGACGCGGGCGACGTTCGCCCGCATTCCCGATGGGTCGTTCAGGGCCGCGGTGACGACGGTGACGCTCACGGTCGACACCGATCCGGGCGGACGGAAGGGTGCGATCCGGGCGATCGTCTCGGATCGAGCGATCGCGAACCCGACCCGGAGCCCCGCGAGCCCGTAGGCCTTGCTGGCGGTCCGGACGATCACGAGGTTCGGGTGCTCGTTCCGGAGCCCGACGAGCGAGCGGTCGACGAACTCGGCATATGCCTCGTCGAGCGCGACGATCGCCGGCGTCCGACCGGCCGCGCCCGCGTCCTGCGCGATGCCGGCCAGCAGGTCGGCGATCGCCCCATCGGGCTCGGGA
>DATLVO010000134.1:0-4521 GCA_035577485.1 Verrucomicrobiia bacterium | reverse complement strand
AAGATCCAGTCCATCGGGGCGAGGATCGCACAGGCACCGGTCGACCGAGTACCCTGTCGTCATCGGTCGGGCGACGAATCGCCGGCGGTGTCCGAGCCGCCCGCAGCCACCTCACACCGCGGCACCGACCGTCCCGGCTCGCCCAGCATCCCCGCCCCGGAGGAAGCCAGTGCGTCTCCGCCTGATCCCGCGCGACGTGCGGTTCTTCGACCTCTTCGTCGAAGATGTCACGAACGTCCTCGGCGGGGCCCGTCTCCTCGAGGCGATGCTCCGGACCTACGACGAGCCGGAGGCCCGCGCGACGGAGATCCGGGCGACCGAGCACCGCGGCGACGAGATCAGCCACGACATCGGCCACCGCCTCGAGGCGACGTTCGTCACCCCGTTCGATCGCGAGGACATCTACGCCCTGATCAGCGGCCTCGACGACATCCTCGATCTCGTCGAGGAGGTGGCCGACACGTTCGTCCTCTACCGGATCGCCGCCCCGACCGCGACCGCGGTGGAGCAGGCCGCGATCATCGTGAAGCAGGTCGAGCTGCTCCACGATGCGCTCGCCCACCTCCAGGGGTTCAAAGGCCTCGACCGCTACTGGATCGAGGTCCATCGCCTCGAGAACGAGGGCGACCGGATCGCCCGGGCTGCCATCGCAAGCCTCTTCGAAGAGGAAAAGGACCCGATCACGCTCGTGAAATGGAAGGACGTCTACGGCCTGCTCGAGGCCACGATCGACAAGGCCGAGGACGTCGCCAACATCATCGAGCGGATCACGATCAAGCATCTCTAGCCGTCGCCGCGCCCCTGGCGGGCCGCCAGCCCGACATGCCGAACGCCCCGGGCGATGCCCGGGGCGTTCCTTGCCGATGACGGGGATTGGGTCGCTGGATCAGCCCTTCGGCGTGAGCCACACCCGGTAGTCGCGAACGTTCACGGGCGATCCGTCCTTGGCCGACGGCTCGTAGACGTGGAGCGTTCCGTACTGGGCCTTCGTGACGTTGTAGGCGATCGTCGTGTCGAACGTGCCCCGGCAGCCGGATCCGCACGTGGCCATGACCTGCTGGTCGGCGATGACCTTGCCGCTGCCGTCGAGGATCGAGATCCGGAAGGTCGCCTCGAAGACGTCGGCCGACCCGGTCACGTGAGCCGGGTTGCCGATCGCGGCACCGTACGCCGGCCGGTCGACCCAGATCGCGGGAAGGAGCTGGACGTAGTCGGCCCGACCGACGGGGCCGTCGAGCGTCACGCCCTCGCTGCCGAACACGGTGACGGTCTTGCCCTCGATCTGGAAGAGGACCGACTTGACGGACGGGAACTGGGTCAGCGTGTAGACGACCTGGCCGAGCCGGGTCAGCACCGACGCGCTGCCGCCGCCGGACTCGAACTCGCTCGAGAGATCGACGGTCGCCACGCCGTCCTTGATCGTCAGCCCGAGGAGCTGCGATCCGTCGGGGACGGCGGTCGTGATCTCGCGGCCGCCCTCGGCGGAGGTCGGACCGGCGAGGAGGGCGTTCATCGCCGCGCTGGCGACGGCCTTCGTGCCGGGGACCGTCCGGAGGACGGCGACGAGGCCGGCGGTGCCGGGATCGCCACCGAGCCAGAAGTAGGCCCGGACGATCGTGGTCCCGGTCGTCCCGGTGCTCGGTGACGGGCTCGTCGACCCGGACGGCTCCACGGAGGGCTCGTCGCTCGGCTCGACCGACGGCTCCGGCGTGACGTCCGGGCTGCCCTGCACGACGGAGGGCTCCGGGCCGGTCGAGGCCGCCGGAACGGTCCCGAGCGGGCCGGTCCCGGTGTTGCAGGCCGCCAGCGCGACGGTCGCGACCAGGATCGCGAGCAGGCGGCTGATCTTCATGGTGGTCATCGGGACAGGGCTCCAGTGCGGGTTCATCGACCCTCAGGCTCGTCCTCGCCGGTCTCGGCCGGATCGCCGTGACGTAACGATCCGGTCACGGGCAGCACGAGCTCGATCGCGAGGCCCCCGCCGTCGCGGTTGCGGCCGTGGAGATGCCCGCCCAGCAGCTCCGCGTGCTCGCGGGCGATCGCCAGGCCCAGGCCACTGCCACCACGACGCGAGGGGTCGGCCATGAAGAACCGGTCGAAGATCCGCGCCAGGCGGTCCGCCGGGACGCCCGGCCCCCGATCCGCGACCGTGATCGAGACCTGGTCCGCGGCGGCCCGGAGCCGGACGACGACGAGCGCCCCCGGGGCATGGTCGCGGGCGTTGCCGAGGAGGTTGGTGAGGATTCGCTCGAGCCGGCGAGGGTCCGATTCGATGACGACGCGGTCGTCCGGCAGCTCGAGGACCGCGTCGGGATGGCGGGCCGCAACGACGTCCCGGATCAGCCGGCTCACGTCGACCGGCCGGAGCTCGACCTCCTCGGTCTCCGCATCGAAGCGGCTGAGCTCCATCAGCTCCTCGACGAGCGTCCGCAGGCGGGCGATGTCGTCGACGATCAGCTCGCCCGCACGCCGGGACGCCTGTGGCAGGTCGCCCAGGTGGTCGCGCAGGATCGACGCCTCCGCGACGAGGGCGCTGACGGGCGTCCGCAGCTCGTGCGACACGTCGGCGACGAACCGCCGGTTCTGGTCCTGGGCCGACTCGAGACGGCCGATCGTGTCGTCGAGGGCGGCCGCCATGCGGTTGAAGCGATCCGCCCAGGTCCCGAACTCGTCGTCGGAGGTCACGGGGACGCGCGCCGACAGGTCGCCGCGCTCGATCCGCTCGGCGGCTCGGCCCGCCGCCTCGACGGGGGCGAGGACGCCGCGGGCGAGGAACCGTGCGGCGACGATCGCCAGGATCGCGAGGACGAGCGCCCCGACTCCGAGCGCGAGGCGGAGCTGGTCGAGCGTCGCCTCGAGCGCCGCCTCGTCCCGGATGAAATAGACCGCCGGTCCGGTGCCACCGGATCGACCCCCGACGACCAGGCTCGGCTGGCCATTGACCGACATCCAGGCATAGGCGATCTGGCCCTGGTCGACGAGGCGGACCATCTCACCCGGGAGCGGCGTGCCCGACAGCGAGGTGATCACCGGGCCGGATCCGTCGTCGACGATGGTGTCGAGGTTCCGGAAATGGAACGCGTCCTGGAGGCCCTGGATCTCTGCCGCCGTCGGTGGCGTCGAGACCAGGCGGCTCGGCGCGATCACCGACAGGTCGAAGCGTGCCTGCGCGGCGGCCTCGTCGCGTGCCTGCTGGTGGAGGCTCGTGTCGACGAACAGGTACGACCCGATCCCGAGGACCGCGGCCGTGAGCACGACCAGGGCGACGATCGTGACGGTGAGCCGGGCCCGAACGCCGCGGATCACGGAAGGTCCGTCATCGGGCGGCCTTGTAGCCCGCCCCACGGACCGTCAGGACCAGCTCGGGGGCGGCGGGGTCGGTCTCGATCTTCGCCCGCAGGCGCTGGATCGCCACGTCGACGAGCCGCGAATCGCCGAGGTAGTCGTAGCCCCAGACCCGGTCGAGCAGGACGTCGCGGGTGAGCACCTGGCCGTGATGGCGGACGAGCTCGAGGAGCAGGTCGAACTCCGTCCGGGTCAGCGGGATGTCGACGCCGTCGCGGGAGACCGCCCGGCCCGCGACGTCGATCCCGAGCGGGCCGAGCTGGAGGTTGTCGGTCTCGTCGGGAAGCCGGCCGGCCCGTCGAAGCGCGGCCCGGACCCGGGCGATCAGCTCCGGCACCTCGAAGGGCTTGCGGACGTAATCGTCGGCGCCCGCCTCGAGGCCGACGACGACGTCCATCGTGTCCGCACGGGCCGTGAGCATCACGACCGGGACCGTCGAGGTACGCCGGATCTGGCGGCAGACCTCGTAGCCGTCGAGGCGCGGCAACATGACGTCGAGGAGAACGAGGTCGAAGGGATCGCTGCGGAACCGTTCGAGGCCCTCGACGCCATCTGACGCGGCCGTGACCGCGAACCCGGCCGCACTCAGCCCGATCGCGGTCACCTCGCGGATCGACGGGTCATCCTCGACGAGCAGGATCCTGGCGTCCACGATCCTCCGAGCGATCTTCGGTCCCTCGCCGGCCGATCGGCCGGACACGGGCCGCAGGATACAGCCCGGGGAACGGCCGAAGCTCAGCCGCGCTCCGCGTGACGGGCGAGACGCTCGCCGGGCAGGGCGGAGATCGGCCGGGCAGCCGGACCGCCGCGACTGTGGCCGTTGCGGTTCGGGCCGTTGCGGTTCGGTCCGCCCTGGCGCGGGCCGTCGCCACGCGGCCCGTCCGACCAGGCCGGTCGATTGCCGTTCGGGCGCGCGCCATCCGAGCGCGGGCCGTTCTGGCGGGGTCCGTTCGGACGCGGACCCTCGGACCACGTCGGGCGCGGGCCGTTGGAGCGGGGCCCGTTCTGGCGGGGATCGCTCACCCGCGGTCCGGTGAAGCCGGGTCGAGGCCCGCCATTGCCGCTCCGGGGGCCGTTCGGACGGGGCCCGTCGCCCCATGCGGGACGAGGGCCGCGTGCCGGAGCGCCGTAGCCGATGCCCGCGGAGCCGGGACGACCGACGAGCGGCGCGCCATG
>DATLVO010000133.1:0-3016 GCA_035577485.1 Verrucomicrobiia bacterium | reverse complement strand
CCGCGAGCCGGGACTCGCGTCCGGGATCGACGACGCCGTCGTCCCCGGCCGCCGGCTGGATCCGCGACAGGATCGTCCGCCCCTCCCAGTTGCCCTCGTCGCGGACCCCGTAGGTGGCGGTGAACAGCGGGGCGTCGTCGTTGAGCAGCTCGCGGATCTCGGCGGCCGACCACGTGAAGGTCGCTCCCTCGACGCCGTCGGTATCGGCGTCCTGGCTGGCGGCAAACGATCCGTCGTCGCGTCGGAGCTCCCGCAGGAGGTACTCGAGGACGCTCACCGCGACCGCGCGGTACGCCTCGATCCCGAGCGTCGCCCACGCCCGAAGGTACGTCCTCGCGAGCTGGGCGTTGTCGTACAGCATCTGCTCGAAGTGGGGCACGAGCCACGACGGGTCCGTCGCGTAGCGATGGAATCCGCCGCCGAGCTGGTCGTGGATCCCGCCGTCGGCCATCCGGTCGAGTGTGTAGCGGACCATCGCAGTCGGTCGGCGGTCCCCGGCCGCGATCCGGCCGAGGAGGAAGTCGAGCGTCATCGGCTGGGGGAACTTCGGCGCCCCGCCCCAGCTGCCATTGAGGCTGTCGAACCGGCCCTGGAGCTGGTCGACGGTGCCGGCCAGCAGCTCCGGGGTCGGAGCCGCTCCGTCGGTCGGAAGGCGGTTCTGCTCGACGAGCGCGTCGACGAGGCGCTTGCCCGCGGCGACGACCTCGAGTCGTTGGTCACGCCACGCGCTCGCGGCGCCGGCGAGGACCTGGCGGAACGACGGCAGGCCGTGAGCGGGTTGCGGCGGGAAGTACGTCCCGCCAAAGAACGGCCGCCCGTCCGGGGTCAGGAAGACGCTCATCGGCCAGCCGCCGCCCCCGGTCATCGCCTGGACCGCGCCCATGTAGACCTGGTCGAGGTCGGGCCGCTCCTCGCGGTCGACTTTGATCGCGACGAAGTCCCGGTTCAGGTCGGCCGCCGTGGCCGCGTCCTCGAAGCTCTCGCGCTCCATGACGTGGCACCAGTGGCAGGCGGCGTAGCCGATCGAGAGGAAGATCGGCTTGTCCTCGGTCTTGGCCCGGGCGAGCGCCTCCGGTCCCCACGGATACCAGTCGACGGGGTTATGGGCGTGCTGGAGCAGGTACGGACTGGTCTCGCCGGCGAGTCGGTTGGGCATGGCCCGAATGGTATGTCGCGTCCGACGACCGGCCCGGCGGCGATCTCCCAGAGGCATCGTTTTCGGCCCCGGGGGCCGCATTGCTGGTTCAACCTCGTCGAACGATCTCCATGCGGCATCGTTCGCGCGCCTGCGGGCCGACTCCGCCCCGAATCGATGCGCGACAGGCATCGGTCGGGCGCCTCGGGTGGACCCCAGGTTGCTTGGGCCTGAAAACAATCTCTCTCGGATATCGGCCGGGCCACGCGGCGAGCCGGCCCGATGCCATCGATGCGATCCACCTACCATCGCCCGATGCGCTACGGAATCTGCCTGCCGAACTTCACCGACCTCGCCTCCGCCGAGGCGATCGAAGCCGCCGCGGAGGTCGCGGAACGGCTCGGCTGGGCGACGGTCTGGACGACCGACCACGTCCTGATCGATCACAGCTCGGCCGGCGCCGACTACCGGATCAACTTCGACGCGATCGAGACGCTCGCCTGGGTCGGCTCGCGTCACCCGCGGATCCGGCTCGGGACGAGCGTCATCGTCGTGCCCCAGCGGAACGCGGTCGTGCTCGCGAAGGAGCTGTCGAGCCTCGACGCGCTGTCGCGGGGCCGGGTCATCGCAGGGATCGGGATCGGCTGGAACACCGTCGAGTTCGGCAATCTCGGCATGTCCGACCGGTTCCACGTCCGAGGGGCGTACCTCGACGAGACGATCGCCCTGTGGCGCCATCTCTGGTCGGGCTCGACCGAGCCGTTCCGCGGCCGCTTCCACGAGATCGAGGACTTCGTCTTCGGGCCGCTTCCTTCGCAGGGCGCCGCTCTGCCGATCGTCATCGGCGGGCGCGCCGACGCCGCTCTCGCCCGGGCCGGCCGTCTCGGCGATGGCTATCACGCCTCGGCGACGGGACCCGGTGGGCTCGGCCCCCGGATCCCGGTCATCCGCGCCGCGGCTGACGCCGCCGGCCGCACGATGCCTTCGTTGTCTGCCCGCGCCCGCGTGGCGTTCGACGAACCCGCCCAGTCGAGGGCGGCGCGGTCCTACGCGATGCGCGGGACGCCCGACGAGATCGCGGCCGAGGTCCGGGCCTTCGCCGAGCTCGGCGTCGAAGAGCTGGGCCTCTTCTTCGCAGCCGACTCGCCCGAAGCGTTCGTGCGCGCCGCCGGACGGTTCGCGGCCGAGGTCGCGCCGCTCGCCTGACCGGGGCTACCGCGGTCGCGCCGAGCTGATCGTTCCCGCCGAGCGGCCCTCCGGGTCGATCGCGCCGATATCGGCCGCCGCCGTCGCCAGGACCGTGAGCCGGACCGGACGACCCTGGGCACGGATCCGGCGCAGCCAGAACCATCCGGCAACGCCGACGGCGAGGCTCAGCAGCGCGCCGATCATCAGTGCGAGGGGCACGCCCCAGCTCGAGGCGATCGCGCCCATGAGGAGCCCGCCGGCCGGCACCGACCCCGCGAACACGGTCGTGTAGACGCTCATCACCCGGCCCCGGAGGTGGTCCGGAACGGCCAGCTGGATCGTCGTGTTCGCCGTCACCGCCATCGCGATGCCGCCGGACCCCGCGATCGCCATCGCCAGCAGTGAGACCGGGAAGGACGTGGACACGGCGAGGAGGATCGAGCCGAGACCGAGCGCGATCGCGCCACCGGCGATGATCTTCGGGCTCGGGCGGCGGCTGAAGGCGATCCACAGGGCCGCGATCGTCGAGCCGACGCCCGACGCGGCCATCAGGAACCCGTAGCCCGACGCGCCGACGTGGAGGATCGAGTCGGCCAGCGGCGGGACGAGGACCTGGAAGTTCATGCCGAATGTCGCGACCAGACCGACGATCGTGACGCCCATCAGCACCATCGGGGTCGTGCGGACGTAGTG